>JANOWU010000021.1:0-3225 GCA_031418035.1 Acidimicrobiia bacterium | reverse complement strand
CGGCTCGGCAACGACCCGAACGCGTCGATGTTGCGCGAGGGACTGCGCGAAGACGGCGTCATCGACCGCTTCGTCGGGAACTGCAAGCACGACCCATCGGGGACGGCCTTGATCACGGTCGACGAGAGCGGGGAGAACACGATTGTCGTTGTTCCGGGGGCCAATGCTCTGCTTCGGCCGGTTCATGTCGACGATGCCGCCGAGGCCGGTGTGTTCGCGGGAGCGAAGGTGGTGCTCGCGCAACTGGAGGTGCCGATCGAGACCGTCACGCGAGCGTTCACGTTGGGCCGCGAAACGGCCGCCCTCAACGTGTTGAATGCCGCGCCCGCGCAGGTCCTGCCCGACTCGCTGCTTTCGATGGTCGACATGTTGATCGTCAACGAGCACGAACTTTCGATCGTCACGGGGATCGAGGACCGAGAGGCGGCACTCGTGAAGGCGCGGGCGAGCGTCGCATGGGTGGTTCTCACGCTCGGCTCCATGGGTGCTCGAGCGGTCGGCGCTGATACCGATGTGTCCGTTCCGGCCCACGCCGTGGACGTCGTCGACACGACGGGCGCCGGCGATGCGTTTTGTGGCGCGTTGTGCGCTGCATTGGCTTCGGGTCTGATCCCGGAAGCAGCACTGCTTGAAGCGAATGCCGCCGGTGCCCTTGCGACGACGGTGGCTGGTGCGCAGCCGTCGCTCCCAAACGCCTCTGCAATTGCGGAACTGTTACGCAACGCCGTCGGGTCAGCGTGACTCACCCGTTCCTTGTCGGTGCCGCGCTCCAATCGCTGGAGGGATTGCTGTCTGGCTCTGTTTCGGCAGCCACACCCATCTTGCTCGTAGCTCTCGGTGGTATGTATACATACTATGCCGGAGTGTTCAACATTTCGATGGAGGGCATGATGCTCTGCGGCGCCTTTGGCGCAGTGGCAGTCGCCCACGGTACGCAGAGTTGGGTGTGGGGCCTCGCCGGTGGAATCGCCGGCGCTTCGGCCCTCGGACTGATTTTCGCCCTCTTCGTGGTCTACCTTCGCGTCGACGAGTTCGTGACCGGGATCGCATTGAACCTGGCCGCAGCGGGCGCTACGACGTTTGCCATGCGGCGTACGTACGGTGTAGCGGGGGCATTCAGCGGAACCGTCGATCAGCCGATCCCGGCGATTCCCCGGCTCTCGTTCGGTCCGATCGACAAGATTCCGATAGTCAGGGCATTCCTAAGTGGTCACACGATTCTCGATTGGTTGGCTGCTGTCACCGTGGTGTTCTCGTTGGTGATCGTGTTTCGGACCCGCTTTGGGCTGCGTCTTCGAGCCGCCGGATTCAACGGGCCAAGCCTCGACGCCAGCGGTGTTTCCACGCGGCGGGTCAGGGTGTGTTCGATTGCGGCGTGTGCGGTCTTATGTGGCCTCGGTGGGGCGTTCCTGTCGATCGGCTATCTCCAGATATTCGGCGAGAACATGAGCAACGGCCGGGGTTGGATTGCCCTCGCCGCCATCGTCGTGGTGAAAGGCCATCCGGCCGGGATTGCGCTGTTGTGCGGCCTGTTCGGACTCGCAAGTTCTCTCGGACTCAAAGCCCAGTCACTTCACGTTCCACCGCAGTTTTCCGAAATGCTCCCGCCGATCGCAACGCTCGTTGCCCTCGCCGTTTACGCGAATCGCCGTCGGCTACGAGTCGCAGTGCAAAGCTAGGGTGGCTATGGACGGAGGGATCCCACAGATCGGTCAACGCGAAGACGTGCGGGGCTTCATGCGACGGTTGTTGCGAGATGCGCTTCCCGAAGATCGCCGCCAGACGACGATGGCCTGGTCGGCAGATGACTTTGCAACGCAGACCCGCCAACAGATGCTGTTCTCCTTTTGGGGCGCCGAAGTGCCGGGCTCTGGTGCGTGGGATTCGATGTTCGTCGGAGCGTTCGTCTCCAAGGCCGATCTCGGTTTCGACGTCGGTGGTGCTGAAGCAGTCTTGCGTGCGGGCCTCGCCGCTCGCGAAGAGGGCGACGCTGCTCGGTGTTCCACGCTTGGTGAACAGCTGCTCGACGAGCTCGATGCTGCGCCGCGAATCGAACAACACACGGCACATGCGTATCAATGGCGCCCGGTATTTCGTACACATACGACACTGCCGGGCAGGCTTCCCCCCGATTGGGCGGCTCGGGTCCGGGCCGGGTGGGTCGGGCAATTTGCCGGCGCCGCGTTCGGCGGTCCGTTCGAGGGCTGCAGCAACGACGCCATTGAGAAGCTCTACGGCCCTGTGAATCGATATGTGGGCCGACCCGAGACACTCAACGACGATTGCGTCTACGAGTTCCTCGCCCTCGACGTCCTCGAGGCCGTGGGCCGGACGGCGACACCGGCGCAGTACGGAGAAACGTGGAAGGACCGCCTTCCGTTTGCGTGGTCCGCGGAATGGGTAGCGCTGGAGAACCTGCGGGCCGGAGTCACGGCACCGCGGAGTGCGTGGCGATCCAATCCGATGCATGACTGGATCGGGGCGCAGATGCGCGCCATGGTCTTCGGGCTCGTCGCCCCCGGGTGGCCTCTCGAAGCGGCGCGTCTCGCGCAAATGGAGGCGTCGGTAAGCCACGTGGGGAGCGGGATCGACGCGGGCGTATTCAGTGCCGTGTTGACCTCGCTGTCGTTCGTGCACGACGACGTCCGCGACGTCGTGCGGGCAGCAGTTGCAGTGTTCGAAAAGGCGGATAGCGAGTTCGCGGCCGTCATTCGTTCGTGTCTCGACGTGTGTACCCGAACGACCGACGGGGATGTGGCCCGGATCGAGTTGTTGGCGCGCTTCGAAGAGCGATATTGGATCCACTCCTTTCCGAACATTGCGGTGGTACTCGTCGCGCTGTGGTTCGGCGAGGGAGACTTCACCAGGTCAATGGCGATCGTGGCGAAATGCGGACTTGATTCCGACTGCAACGGTGGGCTCGTGGGAACCGTCCTCGGCGTGATCAACGCCGACGTTCCGTCGTGGTGGGCGAATCCGTTGGATGGACGCGTGGAAACCTACGTGCCCTCGATCGGTGCCGTCGCCATCGACACCGTTGTCCATCAGTGTGTGCAGGTCGCCGAAGCACTGCGCTTCAGTGCCCGTTAGCAGGGTGCTGAAAAACTCGGATTGAGTGCTCGCGATTTCTGGCGGGGTTAGTCATGCTTGGTTGATGCGTGGTGTTGAGGATCGTCAGCAGGCAATGTGGACGCAGGTCTCGGTCGAGCATCTGATCCCGGCAGG
>JANOWU010000020.1:0-8226 GCA_031418035.1 Acidimicrobiia bacterium | reverse complement strand
GGAGTCGTTCGACGATCCGCTCCCGGAGCCGAATGATGCGCTGCACTCCGTGCCCGTGATCGTATGTTCGCTTCATTCGCAGATGGCTGCAGCGGCAATCGCCTTTCACCATGCTGCGCCAGACGCTCGCCTTGTGTATGTGATGACCGACGGCGCGTCCCTTCCGCTGGCAATGAGCGACATCGTTGCTGAAATGCGCGAACGCGAAGTCGTATCGGCCACCGTCACGTGCGGTCACGCATTTGGGGGCGACGCCGAAGCCGTGAACGTGGCCTCGGGCCTGTGTGCCGCAGTCCGGGTGCATCGCGCCGATGCAATCATCGTCAGCATGGGTCCGGGGGTCGTTGGCACCGGTACTGCGCTTGGCACAACTGCGCTTGAAGTCGTCGATATCGTTGCCTGGGCACATCGCCTCGGCGGGCGACCGGTCCTTGCGCTTCGGGGATCCCATGACGACCCAAGGCCTCGCCATCAGGGGATCAGTCACCACAGCACGACGGCGGTTGGTTTCCTTCGTGCCAGTCTCACGCCGGTCACGATTGCTGTTGCGGACGGCGACAGCGCGCTGCTGCCCGACGTCGAATGTGACTCCTACGACGTTTCCGCAGCGATGTCGCTCTTCGATGCGGCGCCGAGGATCACGACGATGGGGCGAGATGTGCGCGGTGATCCACTGTTTTTCCGCTTGAGTGCGGCGGCCGGCCTCGTAGCGGCGCATATGCTCCAACGATTGTGAGCAGGATCGAACGTCTCCTCAACTTGACCTCCGCACTCCTGCACACAGGTCGGCCGCTGCGCGCCGAAGACATTCACGGCACCATTCCCGGATACCCAGAGGACAAGACATCGTTTCGGCGTCAATTCGAACGCGACAAGGACGCTCTTCGCCAGCTCGGACTACCCCTGACCACGGAAAGCGTGGATGGCGGTGTCGACGAAGCTCAGTTCGGGTACCGGATCCGCCAGGATGAATACTTCCTTCGCGACCCCGGCCTGACTCCCGATGAGCTCTCGGCACTTCACCTAGCGGCGCAAAAAGTTCGCTATGGGAGTGATCCGACCACGAATGCGTTGTGGAAGCTGGGTAGGCCTGTCGATGCAGACCCGAGCGAGGAGGCCGATCGCGAGGTGGTTGAAGCGGCCGCAGCACTTCCCAGCGAAGGTCCCCTCGCGCTGCTCTTCGAATCGATTGCCGGGCGGCGCGCAATTTCGTTCACCTACAAGTCCGAACGTCGTACTGTCGCTGGCCGACGCCTTGCGTTTCGCAATGGCCACTGGTATCTCACGGCTTTCGACCCGGCGCGTAACGACGACCGTTCGTTCCGGGTGGACCGGATGGACCCTCCGGTCGAGTTGTCCACCGAAGAGTTCGTTGTGCCCGACGCCGCGCCCGAGGCCGCCCCTCGACAGGGGAACCCCTTCGACGCACCGTGGGAGCTCGGGGACAATCGCGCTGTCGTCGCTGAGGTTCTCCTTGACCACCCCCACTCGACGTGGGCGCGCGGTCGATTGGGCGACTCGGCGGTGGTTCGCACGAACGATGACGGAGGCGCCGTTTTTCGGTTGCAGGTTCGCAACGTCGATGCGTTTCGTAGCTTCGTGCTCGGGTTTCTCGATCACGCAGAAGTCCTGTCGCCTCCCGAGTTCCGCGAGGAACTCCTGGTCTGGGTCCAACAAGGTCTTGGCGACCACGTGGGCGTCGCGGCCGAGCAGGAATATCCATGAAGCCGGGTCCGACGAAGCCGGGCGCCCCGAAACACGTCACACTCAAAGCCGGAGCCGAGGCACGACTCGACCGACTCCTGGCCATGATTCCCTGGATCGTCGCCCACGACGGACCAACGGTGGAATCCGTCTGCGAGCGATTTGGGTGCTCCCCGACCGATCTCGCCCGAGATATCGAACTGCTCTATCTTTGCGGCCTGCACCCCTTCACCCCGGATCTGTTGATCGAGGCAGGAATCGTGGATGGGCGGGTGTTCGTGCAATACGCCGAGTACCTGAGTCGGCCGCTGCGACTCACACCGGCCGAGGGTTTGGCCCTGGTGGCTTCGGCGAGCACGCTACTGGCGTCGCCGGGCACAGACCCCGATGGTCCGTTGGCCCGAGGTCTGGCGAAGCTGGCAAAGACGATCGGTTCCGGCGATGTCGAAGTCGACCTGGGCAGCGTCGACAACGACCTCTTGACGTTCCTCCAAAACTCGCTCGAGTCGGCGCATCAGATCGAGATCACGTACTACGCCTACGGCCGCGACACGACGACGGTGCGCAACGTCGAACCGGGCAGTTTGTTCAACAGCGGGGGCGCGTGGTATCTCGCCGGGTTCTGTCACCTTGCGAACGCGCAACGCCTGTTTCGAGTCGATCGGGTACTTCTGGCCACCGAAACGTCGCTCGTGCGTACGCAACCGCCGACGAGTATCGGGCCCGATGAACTTCGACCCGGGCACGGTGGTTGGCGAGTGGAATTGCGACTTGATCCTTCGGCGGCCTGGGTGCGCGAGCAGTATCCGCTGGAACGCGTCGAACAACACGACGACGGGACACTCGACGTCACGATGCTGGTCAACGAATGGCCCTGGTTGGACCGACTCCTTCTTCGCCTCGGACCGGCTGTGCGGGTGTTGTCCGCTCCACCACAATGGCCCGGTCGACTCACTACTGCTGAGCGCATTCGACGCCGATACATAGGCGATGAGCGCCCTGTTGATTGATGCGGATGGCCCGACGAACGTCGATGATGAGCTAACTTCGCCCGCTGTGAATAGCGCTGGGCCTGAGGATCTCGACCTGGCGTTCGATCAACGGTTTTCGGGTCGTGGCGTGGCAAGTCCAGCGGGGCGGCTGCGCGTCAAGCGTGATATTCGACGTGTCATCGCTGAATGGATCGTCATTCTGGGCTTGGCCTTTTCCGTCGCCATGCTGGTGCGCTTTCTTGCCGTTCAGACGTTTTCGATTCCCTCTCGATCCATGACTCCGACGCTGATGGTCAGGGACCGGCTCCTCGTCGAGAAACTGAGCTACGGCTATCGCGAAGTGAAGCGGGGCGAAATCATCGTGTTCAAGGTCCCGAAAACGATCACGCAGTACGAAGAGCACAAGATGGAAGACTTCGTGAAGCGGGTGATCGGGCTTCCGGGCGAAACGGTGGAGATTCGCGAGAACACCGTCTACATCAACGGGAAGAAGCTCGATGAGCCCTATCTTCCGAAGGGAACGACGACTTCCCAACCCCAACGTCTGGTGATCCCGATCGACGAGTACTTCGTGATGGGCGACAACCGAACTGACTCCTACGACAGCCGATTCTGGGGCACGGTTCCTCGCGACAACATCGTTGGCCGGGTGTTCTACCGAGTGTTCCCGTTCTCTCGAACGGGTTCGGTCCGTTAACCGAGACTCGACATCATCATTTCGACGTCGTCGGAGTAGACGGCATCGATCTTCATGTTCTGAAGTGCCTGGACCATTCGCGGAAACTGGGCATCCCAGCCAAAGGTGAGCAGCCCGAATCGGTGGAAGAGCGCGACCAGGCCCCCGGTCCAGTCGGAATAGTGCATGTTGATCGCGTTGATCTGCGCTTCGGACAGCTCGGCGCCAAGACGTTCCGGTCCTTCGATTCGCTTCAGTCTGGTCGAATGCACGAGAGCGACGTCGCGGTGTTTTCGTCGGACCTCGGCAAGTCGTCGCCACTCGGGGTCACACAGCCACAGATTGCGCGCCGCATCGCTTCCGGCGTTTCGAGCAACGCTGATGACGGTGTCGAAGGCATCGGGGTCCTTCACGTCGAGAGACAGCGGAAAGTTCGTCCCAACGTCGCCATAGAACTCCTCCAGCGTCGGTATGTGTGCAGGCAACGAGTTCCGCGGGACTTCCTTGATCATTCGCTTACGAAGTGAAGTCCGCACCACACCGTCGTGGTCGAGCACGGCAACCCCATCGGAGGTGAGCCACACGTCTGACTCCAAGCCTGTGGCACCGAGTCGAGCGGCCAACCGGAACGCCTCGAGCGTGTTCTCCGGGGCGTGTGCCCGTGCGCCACGATGGGCGAAACCAATGGTCCGAGCAGGCAGTTGCGACACAACGCAAGAGCGTAACGACTCGATCGCCAGCGCGTGTGCATTCCCTTGTGAACAAATGATCTCGGGGCGCAGTGAAGTCCAGTTCTGAACTTCAACTTCTGAAGTAGTTCATTCGGCACAACGTCGTTGGAAAGCCTTCAGGAATTCGAAGAGTGCACCGATGCAATCTCGTGACTTCAGACGGACTCACCAACGAGACCGAGAACGCCCAGGGGCGAAGGACCTTTAGAACATGACAAAGATTCGAGCGCGTTGTCCAGGTTGCGGAGATGTCGAATTCGGCGTCGAACGCATTGTCGTTATCGGCACCGGCTCGGCGGCGAGCGCATACCGATTTGCCTGTCCGACATGCGAGGAGCATGTCAGTCGGACGGCCGTCCCCGACGTCATCGAACTTCTTCTGAGCGCTGGGGTAAAACGCGAACAGTTCGAGCATCCCTCTCTGATTCACCCGACGGCGAAGACGGCGTCGGCCAAGCCGCTCACCGAACACGATGTCTCGGCATTTCGTGACTTGCTGTCGTCGCCGAATTGGTTCGAGAGCCTCCAGTCGTCTATCGACCAGCAGGACTAGAGCGCACCGGGAAGCCGCAGGGCCCCGTCCGACGCTGGCCGTCAACGTTCCGTAGGCGAATGTGAGCCGGTACACTTTGAGCCGTGTTTAACATCGGGGGCGGCGAGGTCCTGGTCATCCTCTTCATCGCATTGCTCGTTCTCGGCCCCGCCCGCCTTCCCGGAGCGGCACGCCAGGTAGGGCGCGCGCTCGCAGAGTTTCGCCGGGTCACCGGAAACGTGCAGAGCGATCTTCGCGAAGCCTTCGACACCGACGAGTTGCGTGAGGGCGTGGCAACGCTGAAACAGGTCACGAACCTGGGCGCAACTGTGCGAAGCGAGCTGGTCTCGGCCGCCACGACGTTCGCGTCGCCGTTCGCGTCAGGCACGACCTCACCAGCGGTCCCACCCGACGCCGAATCGTTGTCGGCGACCAGCGGGACGATCGTTGCTCCTCCCGACGGACTTTACGTAGATGACCTTCCGGCTCCCTCGATCGCCGGAGCGCAGATTCCCACGCCGAACTCGACGTTTCGCGATGTGTTGGCCGATCCGGTGTTGGCGACGCCCTTGGCACCGCCGCCGGCGAGCCGGGAAGGCGTGGATTCGGTCTCGAATTCCGACGCCGGCTCGACGTTGATTTCCGACGCCGGCTCGAACTCCGCCGAGGATCGGACTACGGAAACGGCTGCGAACCCGGCTGATCTATGACAGAGATCCCATCCACGGCCGACGACGGCCGAATGTCGCTTATCGAGCACCTCACCGAGTTGCGCACGCGCCTGTTCAAGTCGGCGTTGGCCATCGCGCTGTGTTCGGTCGTGGGCTTTTGGCTGTCCGAACACCTTCTGCACCTGCTGAATGTGTATTACCGCAACGCGGCCCGTGACCAGTCCAAGACACTCATCATCTCGACTCCGCTCGAAGGCTTTGCCATCAAACTCAAGATCGCCGGCTACGTCGGTCTTTTCGGGTCGAGTCCGGTGTGGCTCTGGCAGTTGTGGCAATTCATCACGCCCGGCCTCAAACAAAAAGAACGCCGCTATGCGGTCCCATTCCTACTGTCGTCGGTGTTCCTGTTTCTGTTCGGTGCCGCGGTCGGGCTTCTCACGTTGCCTGCCGGTCTTCGATTTTTGGTCAGCGTGGCGGGGAAGAACCAGGAGCTGCTGTTCCAGAGCGAGAAGTTCGTGTCCTTCGTAACACTCGTCGTGATCATCTTCGGGTTCTCGTTCTTGTTCCCGGTGGTCATCGTGTTCTTGGAGTTGGTGAATCTGGTTACCCCGAAACAACTTTTGAAAGCATGGCGATACGCCATCGTCATCATCGTCATCATCGCTGCGTTGATCACCCCGAGCCAAGACCCCATCTCGCTTCTGGCCATGGCGGGTCCGATGGTGATCTTCTACTTCGGAGCCATTCTCATCGGGCGACTCGCGAAGAAGTGAACTCCGTTCCCGGAACGGAACTCGCAATGAACACTCCCCGAACTGTTGGACCCGTGCAACGAGAAGCTTTTGAGGCGTCGCTCCCGTTTGGTCTCGACGACTTCCAGCTCCGCGCGCTCGACGCCATCGACTCCGGGGCCTCGGTGATGGTCGCAGCACCGACCGGCTCGGGCAAGACCGTGATCGCCGAGTACGCGATTCACCGGGCACTTGCGGCGGGCGGTCGTGTGTTCTACACCGCGCCGATCAAGGCGCTCTCGAACCAGAAGTACCACGACCTGGTGGATCGGCTTGGACCCGAACGAGTTGGTCTGCTGACGGGCGACAACTCGGTGAACGACAACGCGCCGGTCGTCGTCATGACTACCGAGGTATTGCGCAACATGATCTACGCGCGTAGCAACGCGCTCGTCGGCCTGCGGTACGTCGTTCTCGACGAGGTGCATTATCTGCAAGACCCCTACCGCGGCCCGGTATGGGAGGAAGTGATCATTCACACGCCACCCGAGGTCGATCTCGTTTGCCTATCAGCGACGGTGTCGAACGCGGAGGAGATTGCCGACTGGGTGACTACCGTACGTGGGCGTACGATCGCGATAATTCACGAGGTTCGACCGATCGAACTCAAACACCTGTACCTGGTCGGCGATCGTAAGACGGGTGACGTCACCATGCTCCCGACCTTTGTGCGGGGACGGCCGAATCCGCAAGCGGCGAAGCTCGACGCAACAGAGGCAGAACGGGCAGTTCGTGGAACGAAGCGGACGGTCATGACACCCCGTCGTGTCGAGATCATCGAAGAGTTGTACCGCAACGACATGTTGCCGGCGATCACGTTCATCTTCAGCCGCAGCGGATGCGACGAAGCCGTCGCATCGTGTCTGGCGCATGATCTTCGCCTGACGTCGCCACCGGAGCGACGGGCGATTCGCGAGATAGTAGGAGAGCATACGAAAGGGCTGGAGAAGCTCGACCTCCGCGCGTTGGACTTCGAACGGTTCTCGGGAGCACTCGAGCGAGGATTCGCCGCCCATCATGCAGGCATGGTCCCGGCGTTCAAAGAAGCCGTCGAGGCGTGTTTCGTCGAAGGGCTCGTGAAGTCGGTCTTCGCGACGGAAACGCTGGCCCTCGGCATCAACATGCCAGCCCGCACCGTCGTCATCGAGAAGCTGTCGAAGTTCGGTGGGGAACGCCACAAGTTCCTCACGCCAGGTGAGTTCACCCAGCTCACCGGCCGCGCCGGACGTCGAGGCATCGACCCGCTCGGCTATGCCGCGACCCTCTGGTCGCCGTTTGTGCCCTTCGACGAGATCGCTGCTCTGGCGTCGCACCGTAGTTTCGAACTCAGGTCCTCGTTTCGCCCGACGAACAACATGGCCGTGAATCTGGTTCGACGGTACGGGCCCGAAGAGGCTCACCACCTTCTGGGTCTGTCCCTGGCCCAGTTTCAAATCGATCGTGACCTCGTGGCGAACAATCGCCGAGCCGAAGTGCTTCGCGAGGAGATCTCCGACGCGGAGAAGCAGGCCACCTGTGATCGCGGTGATTTGCGCGCATATCTCTCCGCGAAGTCGAAGCGGTCGTTGCGTCCGGGCGCTGCGGATTCGACGATCGAAGCAGCACTTGATCGTCTGCGTCCTGGCGACGTCCTAGCGCCGCTCGACGGCAATGGTCACGTGGTGGACGTTGCTCGCAACGCCCGCTCCGGAGACGGGTGGGTCGTCGTGATCGGCACGGCGAAACGCAAAGATCGTCCGGTCTCGCTTCGAGGGGTTGGCCCGACCGGAAAACTGCTGTCGCTCACGGCTCGTGACTTTCGGTACGAACCACAAGTCGTTGCGACGTTGCGCCTTCCTTCGCCATTCAATCCGAACAGTCGCACCTTCGTGCAGGCCACCGCGCAGGGGCTTCACCGGGTCATGGAGAAACACGGAGTCAACCGTTCGGGTGAACGGTCCGGGAAGCAACGCGACCGGGCCGACCTGGTATCGCCAACTGTGCCGTCTGACCCGGTGGCCCAGTGCCCAGATCTCAGCACCCACCTACGAGCGCTTCGTCGAATCGAAATTCTCACCCCCGAAGTCGACCGGTTGATGCGGGTGAGTGCGCAGCGATCGCATTCGATCGCGGACGAGTTTGACCGCGTG
>JANOWU010000019.1:0-10174 GCA_031418035.1 Acidimicrobiia bacterium | reverse complement strand
AGGAGCCTGGGCGCTTGCCTGCTCCGATGAATCGCTCACCGGGTCAGACCCATCGGGGGCAATCGCTGTGTCGTCGACAGCTTCGGGCAGTGACGCAACAAGCGTTTCGCGTTCGGGGCGCTCGCCTCGTGAGCGAACGAGGACGCGGGTTCGGTCCACAATGATCGGCGCTCCGTCGGAGAGGACGACGAATGAACCCTCGCTCACCGCGATGAAGTCGCCCAATCGGATGTCGAGGCGCGAGCCTCCACTCATCGCGATGTTCTCGACGCCCGGCACGGCCGTCCAGTCCGCCGGGGCGCCCGACGATGACCCGGTTGCTACTGATGTACCGATGCGGAACAACGACACGAGGGCCAGGTCGTCGGTCGGGTTCACGATAGAGATCCGGTCATCGATCTTCGCGTTCGCCGACGCGTCGGTGATGGTCCAACGATTGGACTGGATTCGTGCACCAAGCGTGGAGGCGACGCCACGACGAAACTTCGACCGGGCTACCAGTCGCCGGCTGGCCAGGAACGTCCGGTTGCTGGTGGATGCCACGACCACGCTGTAATCGACGCCCCGGGGAACGCGTTCTTCCGCCCCGGTGTCGAACTCGATAATGGACTTCGCGGGTATGTCCACCTCGAATGGTTCTTCGCGATTCGCCGCGAGGAATGCCAACTCCACCGTCATGTCGGAGTCGCCCGGATTGGTCAGGAAATAGCGCTCGCGTAGGACCGCGGAGGTCTTTCCCGAGGGGAAGTACCAAGCCGAACCACGCGTCGGGGAGGCCGAGACGATGCTTGAACCGCGGGCGGTTCCCGATCCGTCGAAACGAAGAAACCCTTCCGCGATCACACGACCGGTGCGCGTCGTCATCGTGGCACTCAGGAACGAGCGTCGGCGGACGAAACGCTCGAGATCGACGGTGCGTACGGTTCCCCCGGGGACGAACACTCCCTGCAGGGCGGAGGGTCGAGCGTTGGACGTATTCGTGGTCACGAAAACATCAACGATTGCGTCGTCAGCGAAGGGGTTGAACAGGGTGAGCGACGTTGTCGCATCACGCGTCGTCGCACCATCCGGGAGATACCAGGTCGGCGAGGCCGCTGCCGCACACGGGGCCACGGAACCGTCGACGCGGTGTTCTGCGATCACACCACCTCCATCGAATTCAACCACCGCGGCCAGCCCGCGTTCAGATTCGGTTCCTAGTTCGGCGGGGGCGACCGCGAGCTCCGCGGCGGCCGTCGGGGAATCCGCTGCGGCACCCGTCGTGGTGTTCGCCGTCGCCGCGTTGCTCGTCGTTGTGGTTGGCGCTGTTGTCGATGCCGACGATGCCGACGATGCCGACGATGCGTTCTCGGGTTCGCCTCCCAACTGCAACTCGCGACGTTCACCCGCCGCGAGCTCGAGCGTGGTCGTCTCACGCGCTCCGGACGCCCCAAACACGCGAATGACGCCGACGCGCCGTTCGTCCGTGGGGTTTGCGACGATCACGGCCGCATCCCCGCGGTCACCGCCGATGCAGAACCATGTCGACGAGCGGGCGTCGTCGGCAGTCGCAATGGGGCCCGCATCGACGAGCGCAGCCGCCGGGGTCGGTGTCGCTCGCAGCACCAGTCGATCGGCTATGACCATGCTGGCGACAACGGCCATCAGGCTCATGATTGCGACAACACGAAACGGCAGACGTTTCGTTGGAGTCGCAGTCGACGGAGCCGTCGACGCGTCGGAGTCGTCGTTGATGGGCAGGCTCATGGCTTCTTCTGCGTATCTCGCGGGTCACGGTCACCCTTGCGGGATTCCCCACCGGCGTTGCGAACCCGACGATCGGTTGATGATCCCGTCGGGCGACGACGTTCGCCTCCGCCCGGCGGCGTCGTGTCCGCCGGCCCGGAACGACGTCGATCCTGTCGAAGGGCCCACTGGTCCCACAACTCATCGGCGAAGGAGACCTCGTCGGAGGGCGGCGGATCCAACTCATCACTACTTCTACGATCGATCGGGTCTTCCGGAAGCTCCGATGACAGCCGCGTATCGACGACGCGTCGAGCGGTCGGTCGCGACGTTCGGCGCGTCGGTCGCTGCGCATCGATCGTGGCAACCTGTCGTCGCGGAGAACTCACGCGTTCGGGACCGACAATCATCTCCTCGTCGAATTGATCGTCGTTGTCGTCGAAAGATGTCGAAAGAAAATCGCCGACGCGGTCTTGGCGGTCCAGCAGCGTCTCGTCCTCATCGAAGTTTCGCTCTTGATCGAGAAGAACAAGCTCCCGGCTGCGGGTACGGCGCGAGCGAAGGACCAGAACAAACGCAACGATCCACGCCAGGACCTGCACCACTCGCAGCACGCCGATCACCAAGTTCCGCGACGTGTCGGCTTGCGGGGTCGGATCGGCTTTCCACGCCACGTTTTCGAACACGGTCAGACCCGATGGCGCTTCGACCTCACGGAGATCGAACTGGCGACGTAGCGCACTGCGTAAATTCGCGAGGGAGAGACCTCGATGCGCACCGAATGCTGAACGTTCGACCAGCACTAGGTACCGGACTTCGGGCACGAGTTCACCAATTCGGGAGGTTCCGCCGGCACCGACCTCGCGGAGCGCAGTTTCGACTCGATCGTCGAGCGGATTGCGTTGAGCAAGCCACTGGTCGGCAATTGCCGGAACACCGTCGTTCACGACGCGAAACGTGGGCTTCACGGGCCCGACGCCAGTGTCGAGTGTCCAACCCGCGCTCGGCAGGACCGACGCTCCGCCGATCCACACGGCGCGGCCTTGCGCGCTGTTGGCCACGGTGAGGCTTGGGGTCTCGGACTGATTCACCCTCGTGGTGCTCGACATCCAGGAAACCGCCGAGCGGGTGCTGCGCGACGGCATCATCCACCGCCCATTTCCGGCTGCTGCCAGGACCGGTACCGCCGACAGGACGAAAAGCGCAGCTGCAACGATCGAGATCGCCTGACGCCACCCGAATTTTTGTGAGCGCAGGTCACCAGAGACCGTGACAACCCCGAGTCCGGCGGCGATCGCAAACCCGACCGCTGCCGGAGCGAGAGCCACCGTGGGATGCGCAACGAGGTTGCCGAGCCACCCTCGACTCCCCAACCACGTCGTGGCGATGGCCAGCAACGCCATTGTCCACCCCGCCACCGAACGACGAAGTCGGACCTCCGACCCGAGCAGGAGCGGCAGCAACGCTGCCGCAACAAATCCCCAGGCGAGAACAGAAGGCCGGTCACGGCCGGTCCCGAGCCTGAGCAGGACGTCTACGGGAAGGTTGGCCGAACGGGTGAAATCGCCGCCGGTGAGTTGTTGCCATCGGAAGGATCGTGTGACCAGGCTCGCTGTCCAGGGAAGCAAAAGCAATGCGATCTCAGCGAACAACCACACTGCCGTGAGGACCAGGGCTTTTCGTGGCGGAGGCGAGGTGGAGACCACGAGGCCTCGTTCAGATGTCATCGGGGATGGCGTTCCGTTGATAAAGAACGCAACGAAGACGATCACCAGAACCAGAAGCGAGCCAGGTGCAAAAGCAACCATAAGCGCACTGACTACTGCGGCCGGCGCCACCACGGCCGTTCGACGTGGCACCGTCGGCGCGTTGTCATCGGCCCAGCGACCCACGGCAATGACGATTCGCGAGACGGCGAGCGGAAGCAATCCGAAGGTGACTGCTCCGTCCATGCGGCCCGAGGCGATCGCGTTTATACCAAGCCCACTGAAGATGTAGGCGCCGGTGATCGCGGTTTGCGGACTGTGCAGGAGCTTGCGTCGTTGACGCGGCGCCACTCCGGAAAGCTCGTCGCGAAGAAGTACTGCGGCAAGGCGCCACATGGTCACGGCGCCGACAATCAACATGGCGATGGAGACGATCCGGATCGTTGCGCCGGACCCCAGGAAGGCCTTCAGTATCCCCAGCGCGGTATTCGCCGGAGGCCGGACCTGATCCAGGTGACTGGCCCGCAACATCTCGCGGGCCGAACTGAGCGGCGCGAATTGCCCGTGATCGGGCAGCGCTGCGAAGAGGATGCTTCGCGAACCCACAAGGAAGGTAAGCAGGCTTACTACGAACAACCCGACGCGAACGCGGTTGGCACGCTTTGCGCTGATCGAGGAATGCTCGGCGAGGTTCCACAGTCGCGCCGAATCGGCGGACACATCCGCGCGAAACGCTGCGCGCGCTCGCGCGCCGATCGGGAGAAGTCCGGAGAGCGCTTCCCGATCGGCGACGGTCCGCACCGATTGGACCTGTCGGCGTCGTGACCGAAGGGCGCCGAGGTTCCGGAGCGCTTGACGCCAAGGCGCCATTCCGGCAGAGCTTCCGAGAAGCCTGTGCTTCAACGACACCGAACGCCAGAGTGTCTGGAGCACGAGAATAGGCACGATGAACGGCAGCCGGACCCCGCTCGAGGTGGTGACCATCGAGCGTATTCGGTTCCGCTCGCGATACGACGAAAGACGACGCGCCGCCTGGGGGTCCATCGCCGTTGGTCCGACGCGCTCCGGCTCAGTGCGGGGATCACGAACGTCATTGCGCTCGACGGATGCATCGACGACGCGAACCCATGGCGCCGCACCGTGCGCGACGGCGAGATGGGCGACACGCGCGAGCGGTTCGAGCACGATGGTGTGACCAGAGATGCGAGCTCGCCAGCAGAAGTCGAGGTCTTCGCCGATGTCGGGACCGAGTGACAGCGGGTCGATGGCCACCCCGACGAGACTCGAATCCGGGGCCGCCAGATCGGGCACACGCTCCGGTTCGTTCAGCGTGGGGTCGAAACCGCCGATCGCGTGGAATGCGTCGGCTCGTACCAAGATCGCGGCACCGCTCACGGCGACAACGGTGTGCGCGAGGTCGTGTTGGCCCTGGTCACGCTCGTCTCGCTCGACCAACGAAATCGGACTCCCGGCCCGGTCGACGTTCAAGCCGACCGCCAGGAGACGATCGTGGTCGAGCCAGCTCACCAGCTTGGGACCCACCACCGAGGCGCCACTACGGATCGATTCCGCCACCATGAGTCGTACGGCGTCGGGGGCAAGCGCCACGTCGTCATGGCAAAACAGGTAGAACCCTGCGCCGGCGACCATATCTCGGACGAGGTTCGCCGAGTACGAAAAGCCGGTCGGCTGCTCGTGTCGACGAACGAACGCGCTGGGCACGATTTCGGCCACACGCGCCTGAAGCGCCACACTCGAGCCATCGTCGATCACCAGGATCGAGAACGCGGGGTGGTCTTGCGCGGCCAGCGACGCCAGCGTGTCGTCGAACCATGTGCCCGGATCTCGTCCGACGATCACGGCCACCACCGGACTTGAGGTGGTGACCTCCGCGAGAACGCGAGGTTCCTGCGGAGATCCCGAAGTTCCGGGAAGCCCAGCTTCGGTCGGAGTCGTCGAACGTTCGGGCATCGCGACAAAAAGGGTAGTCGGGTCTCCTCGTCACGCTGGGTCACACGAGACACAGGACACAAGAACAATGCTTGCAATAGTTAGCAATAGTGCGTACTATTTCTCTCATGTTCGAATCAACCATTGACCTCACCGAAATCCGATCCGTCCTCACCGATGCCGGTCACACCGTCGTCGGATTTGCCACCCTGGCGCTGAAGAAGGGCAACGACGTTCGTCTCGATACCGCAAAGACCTTCGAAAGCCAGATCGGCGATCTCCGCATGCAGGCTCTCGCCCTCGTCGAGAAGGTGGACGAGACCGCCACCGAGCTCGAAGAGCGATTCGAGCCACTCGTGTCGCGCATGAGCGAGCGTCTGCCCGCTCCGGCCGCCAGTGCGGCTCTCACGCTGCAACAGCAGGGTCGCGCCCTTCGCCACAAGGCGACCGACGTCGTCGTGACCGCCCTCCGTAGCGATGCGGCGCCGGCCACCACCAGTTCTGCGGCAACTCGCACCGCGACGGCACCGGTGAAGACGGCGAAAAAGGCCACGACGGCAACGAAGCCAATGACGGCAAAGAAGCCGATGGCAAAAACCGCCGCAAAGGTGACGGCTTCGAAGGCTCCGACCGCAAAGACGTCCGCAGCGAAGAAGACCGTGAAGAAGGCCGCCGCCAAGGCAACTGCGACCAAGAGCACCGTCAAGGCAAGTGCCGTCAAGGCAAGTTCCCGCAAGGCAAGCGCCCGCAAGGCCTCAGCAACGAGGTAGTTCTCCGTAGTGGCATTCGCCACTAGCAATGCGGGAGCGTGGCCTTGATCGAGGTTCGCCAGTGATCAAGGCACGCAACCGCGCCCGCCTGCCAGTTCGATTCCGGCACCCATCCGGTGTCGGCGCGCAGCGTTTGCGCATCACCCACGATTCGGGCGACATCGACGGTTCGCACCCGTTCTGGATCGACGACGAGTTCCAACGGACGTGTCGCTCGGGAGAGCATGAACTGCGCCACCGTGGAGATCGAAACGGCGTCGCCCGAGGCAACGTTGTAGATCGCGCCCCGGCGCCCCCGCTCGGCGAGTAACCGATACGCGCGGACGACGTCGGTGACGTGTAAGAAATCGCGTTCGGCATCGAGATTGCCGACGAGAACGCGATCGGAACCCGATATCTCCGCAGTAGCGATCTGTTTCGCAAGCGCGCTTACGACAAATCCTTCGGACTGCCCAGCCCCGATGTGATTGAACGACCTGGCGAGAACTACCGGCAGGCCCCATCCGGCATGGGCCTGCAACGCCGCGACTTCGGCTGCCCGCTTCGACCCACCGTATGGAGATACCGGGTTTGCCGGGATCGTCTCGTCGACGGGCATACCGTTTGCGTCACGCATCGCCGACGGACCGTAAACGTCGGCCGAGGAAACGAACAAGACGTTCGAGGGGGTAGTAAGCGCGCGTACAGACTCGAGTACGTTGACGGTTCCAAGTACGTTCACCCGGTACGTCTCGGTCGATGTGTTCCACGAGTCCCCGACGCTGGCCAGAGCCGCAAGGTGGTAGACCGTGGCTGGTTCGACGTCGAGAACATCCTTGCGGAAGGCCGCAAGGTCGGTGATGTCGGTAGAGGGAGCAACGACCTCGTCTCCCATTGCTTCGAGGTGAGCGGTGAGAAATCGACCCACGAAACCGTCACCGCCCGTGACCAACACCCGCTGTTTCATAGGAGGACCCGTTGGTTCACGAACGCAGACACGACAAAAGGCATTGCCCGCAATCTATCGGCGAACGCGCGTCGGGTTGACCATCAACCAAGGGCCCGGTACACATCGGCGTGGGCCTGTGCGCACTGCGACCAACGATAGTTCGCGGCGACCGCAACACCGGCGGCTGAGCGATCCAGGAGTCCGTCGCGACGAAGACCGTTTGCTTCGTCGATGGCGATCTCGATGCCCCGCGCAATGGATGTCGGGTCGGTGGGATCGACGGCGATGGCGACATCCCCGGTGATCTCGTGCATCACCGTATCGGCGGACGTGATCACACAGGCCCCGCACGCCAGAGCCTCGAGTATTGGCAGGCCGAAACCCTCTTCGAACGAGGGATACAGCACTGCGACCGCCTGTCGATAGAGCGGTGCCAACGCGTCATCATCGACCGGTCCGGTCCGAAGGACTTGCGCCTCTGGCCAGCCATCTCGTATTTCGGCTATCGCCGAACGGAGCGACTCCCAGGCCCCTGCCCATGCCCCCCCGGCGAGGACCAGAGCAGGAGGCTCGTCTTTTCGCGTCCATCGACGAAGCAGTTCGGCATAGGCCGCGAGGAGGCCTCCGAGGTTCTTGCGTGGTTCGATCGTGCCGAGATGCAGCAGGTACTGGTCGGGCACGCCAAGGCGGTCCAGAGTCGCACGATCGGATGCCTGTTGTGACGCGTCGGCGTCAGGAGTGAATCGTTCATGGTCGATTCCGTGCGGAATCACGTGAAGCGTGGAGCGTACGGGTAGCAGTCGCTCCAATTGATTCGCCGTCGCCGCACTTACGGCGATGATCGCATCGCTGTCGCGAACGGCTCGTTCGATGGCAAACCGGAAAAGAGTTCGTTTGGATCGAGTGTGATCCTGGGGACGGGTATAGAAGGTGAGATCGTGAATGGTGACCACGCGAGCCGGACGCCAACGAGCGCCCAGATGCAGCGGCATCGTGTAGTGCGGGCTGTGGAGCACCGTGGGGAGTCCAGCGTTGGGGAGCCGAGTGCGGAGCCCGGGGTCGAGTCCTGTGTCGGTCAACGTGCGTCGAATCGCGGGGAGCATCCTGAGCTGCTCCCAAACCAGACGTAAGGGTCGGGGGGCCGGGGCCAGGCGGAGGACCTGGCGTGCCCCGTCCCACTTCCGCGCATCGCCGACTCGCGACACTGCGATCGGGTCAATGCCGGCGTCGGGCAGGCACCGAATGAGTCCGCGCGCGTATGTTCCTACGCCTCCGGGTTGAGGGGGCACGGCACTGACGTCGATCACGACGGGCAGGACAGAGCTCACGGCGCCTGTCCTGTCGACGCATCTCGACCCGGCATCGACTGAATCCACACATCGTGATGACGGCGCGCCACCCTGTCCCACGTCTGGTGCTCGGCGTGGACCGCGCCGCGGCTCACCAGTTCGGCCCGCAGTTCCGGATCGGCCACGATGCGGGTGATCGCCATCGCAATCGCCTCCACGTCCCCAGCATTCACGATCTGCGCAGGCTCGTGGTCGGATTCGGTCGATTCCGTCACGCTCGGCACGGCGGAAGAGGCAACAACCGGCACGCCCGCATGCATGGCCTCCAGTGGCGGAAGGCCGAAGCCTTCGAGGTGGGGAACATAGACGAACGCTAGGGCGTCGGCGTAGAGGTCGGCGAGTGCTTGGTTCGAGATCTGGCCCGCGAATCGGACGCCGTCCACGGATCGTGGTGTGCTGGTGTCCGCGGTCCCGCTCCATCCAGGCGCGCCCACTACGACAAGGTCTGGGAACGCGGCGCTGCCCCGTTTCGCAATTTCATATGCACGCATTAGATTTCCGAGGTTCTTTCGGGGTTCGATGGTCGAAACCGTCATCAGATACGGTTTTGCAGGAACCTTGCGTACGGCCGCCGGCGCCGGCAGATGATCGCTTCCTTCACCCACGACGAACACCTTGGAGTCGGGTATTCCGACACCGATCAAGTCCCGAGCGGTGCGCTGCGACGGAACGAGCAACCACTCGGCATGTTGCCGTGCGCGATCGAGTCCCCGGTCATGAAACGCACGCCCACGAGCCGGAACGAACTCGGGGTGAATTCTCCAGGCCAGATCGTGAACGAACACGCTGAGCCGTAGCCCGTCCTGACACGCGCGTACTTTCGCAACCCTCGGAAAGTGGAACGACGTGGCATGCAGAACATCGAACGTGCGAAGTCGGCGTGGCGCCGCAAGTACCTCACGCTCCCAAAGGCGACCACCAAGTCGGTGGGGGAAGGGAGTAGCTCGATGTTCGCCTCCGAATCCCAAATCGCGATCGTTGCGACGCGACGGTCGACTCGTGAGCACCAGCGGTGCGTCGAACGCCCGACCGTAGGCTCGAATCAGTTGCTCCGTGTACGTACCGACACCACCCGGTATCGGACGAAGGAGCTGTTCAGCAGTGATCGCCACACGTAACCGCTCCGGCGGAGAATTTGATCTCATGCCCGTGCCCCGTCGGCCAGGTCTCGATAGAGCGCCACAAACTTTTCCGCGGTGATCGGCCATTGATAGTGGTCGACCCGACGCTGCCCGTTTTCCACGAGTTCGCTTCGTCGTGGACCATCGCTGGCAAGGCGAACCATTGCGTCGGAAAGCGCGGCGATGTCGCCGACGTCGACAAACTCCGCACCGTCGCCGAGCACCTCGGGCAATGACCCGGCCGACGTCGCGATCACGGGCGTTCGCGCGGCCATTGCCTCGAGTGGGGGAAAACCGAAGCCCTCATACAGGCTCGGGTACACCACGAAGCTGGCGTGGACGAGAAGCGCCGAACGGCGGTCGTCGTCGACGTTCGTTTCGCGAATGATCCGTGCACGTATGGCTACCGGTAGCTCGGCAATGGCCGTACCAAGGGCCTCGCTGCCCCAGCCATCTGCTCCCGCAATGACCAGGGTCAGGTCCCGTAGCTGCGATGCGGTCTCCGCGAATGCTGCGACCAGCATCGGGAGATCCTTGCGCGGTTCGACCGTCCCCAGCGCCAACGCGAATGGCCGCCCGTCGAATGGATGAGGGTGACGGCGAGCGGTTGCGAGTGATTCGTGGG
>JANOWU010000018.1:0-2680 GCA_031418035.1 Acidimicrobiia bacterium | reverse complement strand
GCAGCCGCTACGTTCGCCGCTGTTACGACTGCGCCATTTCCCAGGCAGGACACAGCCGACAATGCCGCAGACTCAGCAAGCTCAAGAGAGTGGTCGAAACGATTCCACGTACACATTGTATCGCAAAACTACGAACGTATGTTCGAGGATTTCGGCGAAAACATCCGGAAACCACCAAAACCCCCATCTCACCCGTCGGTTCCCCACACTTGCCACGCCCTACAGCGAGCCCACCGCGAACCCTGCCACGAAGCCAATCGTGGCGGACGTCTCTGATCGCAGCCGGAGAAATGAGAACGCTATTGAATTCTGGGGTCCTTCTGAAGGGGTAGCGCCGAAGCACCCCGGGGCCGGAATTCGCGAGCATTCTCAGACGCGACACCAGCAGCATTCGTACCGGTTTGCTCAATGACACCACCTAGATCACTAAACCCGCGCCCAGCAGCTCCCGTTTTTCGGCGTTCTCCGTGCCCCGTTGCTGTCGACGCTGCGCGTGGGGTTGCTGCCGACGGTGGTTGGTGCGTCAAACGACGCCAGCATCGCGGAGTCGCTCGATTTCGGACGTTTCGAAGCCGAGTTCGGTCAGAACCTCGGAGGTGTGTTGTCCAAGCGCCGGCGAGGGACCGGGGGTTCGGACCGGGGGACTTGTCCATCGACATCGGTGTCGTTGTGGTCCTGTACCGACCGATGGTCGGATGATCGAGGTCTTCGACGAAATCGTTCGCCAGCGCTCCCGGATCGTTGATCGCCTCCGTTGGAAGGTAGTACCGGCTACACGGCACGCCCTGTGATCGCAGCCGGGCGATCCAGGCATCCGTCGTGTCGGAGCGGAAGAGATCCTCGGCCTCGGCGATCATTGCCTGCTATTGGGGTCCACGGTAGGGCACTCGCTGAGTTCGGAAATCGGTGAGCTCGAAGGACCTGAGTTGTGGTTTGCGTCGCTCGGATCGAACGTGCGCGTATGAGTACGGCACCCTCGACGAGTTTCGCGAGTACGCGCGAAGCTTTTCGACGGTGTTCCTGCTCTTGTGGAGGGGCCGGGTGCGGGCTCCGGCGGCTCCGGCGGCACTAGCTCCGGAGGCTCCGGCGGACGCGATGATGAACACGAGGACGAGGATGGCGGTGGCCGCACCGTCGCGCGGGCCAAGCGGTGGCGAGCTGCGCTCTACGATGCCGGCCTCGCCGGATTCGGGTACCCCGTCGACGCCGGTGGACTTGGCGAGGACCCCGTTCGTCACCGGGTGTACCAGGAGGAGAGCCGCGGACGAATCCCCGCGGTTGATTCGTTGTTCGGCATCGGCATCGGCATGGCGCTTCCCGTCGTCCGCGACTTCGGGTCCGACGAGCTCCACGAGAGGTTCCTTCGTCGCGGACTTCGCGGCGAGGAGCTGTGGTGCCAGCTGTACTCCGAACCCAACGCCGGTTCCGATCTGGCGTCGCTCGCCACCAACGCGGTCCAAGATGGTGATGAGTGGGTCGTGTCGGGTCAGAAGGTCTGGACGTCGGGTGCGCAGAACGCCGACGTCGCAATCCTTCTCGCAAGAACCGATGGTGATGTCCACGAGCATCGTGGGATCACGATGCTCGTGCTGCCGATGCGTCAACCCGGCGTGACCGTTCGTCCGCTCCGGCAGATGACCGGCGTGTCGGAGTTCAACGAAGTGTTCATGGACGAAGCTCGGATTCCGTTGAGCTGGGTCGTAGGTGCACGTAACGATGGGTGGCGTATGGGCACGGCACTCCTGGCCCATGAGCGCGTAGCGACGGGGACGAGTTCGGTGTCGGGCAGCCGCACCGAAAAGCGCAAAGTTGGGCGGAACCCGCTCCCGGCCCAACAACTCATCGAGTTGGCGCAGCTGCACGGCCGCACGAGCGACCCGCTCGTTCGCAACGACCTCGCCATCGCGTACACCGGCGAGCGAATCATGCGATGGCTCGGCCAGCGCGGAGCGCATCCGTCGATCGGCAAACTCTGGCGGACGAAACAGGGACGTTTCGCGGCCGACGTCGCAGCGTCGCTCCAGTTTCCGACCGGCATTGCGTGGGACGTCGACGACACCGAGGCCGACTACTGGCAGTACCACGTGCTCAACTGCCGAGGAATGTCGCTCGGTGGTGGCACCGATGAGATCCAGCGAAACACCCTCGGCGAACGAGCACTCGGTCTACCGAAGGAGCCTGTGGTCGACGCCGACGTCAGCTTTCGCGATCTGCTGCGCAACGGCGTCCGTCGCTAATCCTTTTTGGCTCGCAGCTTCAAGCAGACCGAGTTGATGCACCAGCGCTCGTCGGTCGGGACCGGGAATCGCTCACCACGGAACACGTGCCCGAGGTGCGATCCGCAGTTGGCGCATCGTGCTTCGACTCGCGGGTACCCGAGCAGGTTGTCCTCGAGGAGAACTACTGCGTCGTTCGCCGTGGGCTCGTAGAACGCCGGCCATCCGCACCCTGAATGAAACTTCGTTTCGCTGCGGAACAGTTCCGCATCGCAGGCTCGACAGCAGTACACACCTTCGGTGTCGGTGTCGGTGTATTCACCGGTAAACGCGCGCTCGGTTCCGGCCTGGCGCAACACGGCGAACGACAGCGGGTCCAGCTCCTCTCGAAGCTTCGCGTCGTCGAGTTGCACGGGGTAGGGAGTGCCGTCGGGTTTGAGGTTGGAGATTGCACCGCTCATGGA
>JANOWU010000017.1:0-24483 GCA_031418035.1 Acidimicrobiia bacterium | reverse complement strand
CCTACATGCCGGCCAGCACCACCGCAGCCGACGCCGACCCCTTCGCCTAACCACCCCAGATCCCGTTCGGATCGGCGCCAGATCCCGTTTGGATCGGCGCCCCCCCCTTTTGCACTCGACGGCGAGTTGCAGGGTGAACGGCAAGTTCGCTCCACCAACAACTCGCCGTCGACCCTGCAACTCGCCGTCGAGTGAAGGGAAGGCTGCTGGCGCGCAGGTGAAGGGAAGGCTGCTGGCGCGCACGTGAAGGGGGAAGCTGCCGCGAATGCACGCGGCGGGCGGGCGCCTTAGCGCTGGATCGGAATCGTGGCCTGCGTTGTTGTGGTCTCCGGCACGGTGGTCGGCGTGGTACCTCCCGACGTTGTGGTCACGGGGACCGTCGCTGGCACGGTGGTCGACCCACCGAGTGTCGGTGTGACCACCACGGTTGTCGGCGAGCCGACGGCAGTAGTCGTCGGTGCCGGCGTCGTCGGCGTGGTCGGCGGTGTTTGGCCCGGAAGGGTCGTAAGTACACGGGCGATCCCGGGCGTTGTCGTCGTTGTTGGGGTGGCCGGAGTGGACGCTGTGGTGGATCCCCCCGTCGGTGGCAGCGGATTCGCACCACCGGTGAGTGGTTTCGGGGTCGTCGAGCCGTCGAAGACGTAGACGGCGATCTTTTCCGGAATTTCGGTCACGAACCATTCTGAGGTCTTGTTCGGAATACGAACGCAGCCGTGCGACGCCGGATAGCCGGGCACCGAATTCGAACCATGGATTGCGTAACCACCTGTGAAGTACAGCGGGTTGTACAACAGGCCGAGCTTCGACTCCCGGAATCCTGTGATGCGACTCTGTACACGGAACGAACCGAGGGGCGTTTTGGCGACGTCGCAGTCCTGCTTCTTGGTGTCGGGGTCGACGCCGCAGTAGGGCTTGCCGTTCCCCGACGAAATCGACACGATGCGCTCCAGGCTGCCACCCCGATACAGCGACAGAACTTGGCGCTTGAGGTCCACCTCGATGCGATCGGGCCCGCCGTCGGGAACAACCGGAGCTGGTTCCGTTCCTGCCTCGAGAAGCTCGAGCATCTTGGTGTTCACACGAGCCGTACGCGAGAGGTTGTTTGCCTTCTGGAACGCCAGGACGGCGTGCCAGGTCTCACTGCCGAACTTGCCGTCGGGGTTCGAAATGTCGTAGCGCAGTTCCTTGAGTCGCTGCTGAATGGCGAGGACCTGAGCGCCGCTCGCACCCTGACCGATTCCGCTGCTCGATCCGGTGGAGCGAGACCTCGCCGAACTCTTGGCCCGAGCGGTGGTCCGAACCACCCGCTTGGTGGTCTTCGGTCGGGGACGTGAGGTGACGCGCGGCGTCGGCTTCACCGTTGGGGCTACCACGGGTTTCGTGGTGACTGGCGGGAGCGCTGGTCCGAGGGCCTGTCCGGACGAGGACGTCTGTGCGAACGCCGACGGGCCGACGAGCAGCCCGGCAACTGCCACGAACGAAATGAAGTGGCTGGCCCGCTTCAAACTCACCTGTCGCGCGATCGCGGGACTCCACGCATCTCTCGGGCTACGCACGGCATACTCCTTCGGATCAGTTCGGGGCGACTGACAACTCCCTCCATTATCGCTCAGGGCGTGAGGCTCGATGATCATCGTGGCGGACAGTGGTTTTGTATTGGAAAAGTCGGTTGGAAAGGTGATGGGAAGCGTGGCGTGAAAGGTGATGGGAAGGGCGGTCGGAAGGGTCGGGGGACGCCCGCTGATGGGTCGGTTCGAGGCCCCTTCGGAACGTCGTACAATTTGGCAGTTCGGACGGCGTAGTGATGCGTGAAGACGACGACTGGTTGGTGCTGGGGGGCTCCAGCCAGTCGTCTTGTTCACTTCACGCTGGCGCTGGCCACCTCGGGCCTTGTGTGGCCGGGTCCCTCGGGCTACAACGACGCTGGCGACGAGGTCTTAGGACGACGCTGGCGACGACGTCGGAAATCGGCGGCTCTCCAACAGCGGATGTCCATCAACGATCGCGCGGAGTTGGGGCGAGGCACCGAACGCAATTGCTCCGAGCGACTGGAATGCTGCGCCAACGACAAAGACGCCAGCCATGGAATAGCGGTCCACCAGCCATCCGAGTGAGAGCAAGCCGACCCCGTACGTGATTCCACCCGAGGCGCTGGCGAGTGAGAGCACGCGCCCACGATGTGCCGCTGGAGCGTCGCGTTGGTTCATTCCCATGGTCATCGAGAACACTGTTGCCACCGTGGCGCCGAGGCAGAAAATGCCGATCGCCGCTTGCAGAACCGTGTGCGACGTCACGTACAGCACGCTCGACGCCGCCGACGAGAGGAGCGACCATTTGAGGATCGTCGACCGGGGCCAGCGTTGGAGGAGGGTGGTCGCAAAGAGCGCCGCGATGATGGCTGCGATACCTTGAGCAGAGGTAAGCACACTTACCGTCCCCTTCCCCTCCCGGAGGACAGTTCGCACCATCTGGGGGATGAGACCCATGAAAGGGATGAGCGTGAAATGGAGCCCGACCAGCGTGAGCACGGCAAAGCGACACCCGGGCGTGCGCCACAAGACTCGAGCTCCTCCCCGCAGTTCGATCGCTGCTTCACTCCGTAGGCTGCCCAGTGGGGCGTCGCCCGCCGCGATAATGCGGGCTGGCGGAAACGGTCGACGGACTCGAGCCACCGCCATCCAGAGCACCACGAACGTAAGCGCGTTGACGCCCACGGCCCAGGACGGTCCGAGCCCGAAGGCGATGAACAAACCGGCAGCTGCCGGACCCAGAACCCGCCCCGTGTTCCACGCAGTGAGGCCAAGGGAGACGGCCGCCTGTACCTCTTCTCTCGGGACGAGGTCAGGAATGACGGCCTGGAACGACGGTTGTCCGAGCGAACCGGCGAAGGACTGGAGCATCACGATGAACGCCAGGACGCTTGCGTCGCGTTGGCCGGCGGCGAGTGCGCCGGTCAGCGCAAGGCTGACGAGCGTCTGGAGCCCCAGTGTCCACAGCAAAAGCTTTCGGCGGTCGTAGCGATCCGCAAGCAATCCGCCGATCGGCGACCCGATGCCCTGCGGCGCAAACGTTGCTGCTGCGATCAACACCGTCTTGCTGGCACTTCCCGTGTCGTAGGCAACGAGAGAACCGATGGTGATGAGTTGGAGCCACGTCCCTGCGTCGGAGATGAGTCCCGCTCCCCAGAACAACGCAAAGATGCGTCGTTTCAGAGGAAGAAGACCAGCGCGCATACGTCCAAACTACGGCCGATTGGTTGCCGAACTGAAGTCATACGGGTGGTTGTCGGTCACAACATCGAGAGTTCCACGCTCTGCGCCTGCGTGAAATTCGGTGCAATCACCGATGCGACGCGCCGACGGGGTTCCGTACTGTCAGACGACTGCAGGTCGGGAGCGAAAGGGGTCGAATGTCAAGAACAACGGTAAATGTCCAAACTGGTGGTCCACATTGGGTCAGGAGGGCACCGATGCTTCTTTCCATCGGCGCGCTTAGCGTTCTCATCGGTGGATTCGTGCCCGTCTCCGCAGCGAAGGCCTCAGGAATCGTTGTCGAGAGCGTGATTCTTGCTCGTAGCGCGGACGACCCGTCGAACCCGTCAGGACGTACGTCGATCTTCGGCGGCGCGGATACCGTGTTCGCCGTCGCTCGACTCGAGGGCCGGCCGAAGGTCGGCGTGGTGACCGGAGTGTTCTCGTTCCGTGGAACAGAGTTCGCTCGGACGGCGGTGGACTTGAAGGACCGTCGGACCAAATCAGAGCTTGCGGGCGACACGTTCATCACGTTCAACGTGGCTCCCACCCCCGGCACAAGGTTCCTGATCGGGTCGTACAAACTACGTATCCTTCTCGACGACAAGGTCGATGGCAGCGTCGAATTCTCTGTTGTTCCGCGCAGGGGTGCGTTTGCAACGAGGATCACGCGGTCGCGAACTGTTGCCGACGACGGTACGGTCCGGAAGGTTTTCGCACGGAACGAGACGGTAACCGTCGAGTTGGGTGGAGACTTCGCGTTGGATAGTTGGCTGGAGGTCGAGTGGAGTGTGGGCGGCAAGATCGACCCCGACGGAACCCAGTCCGCCACGGTCACGAAGGCGGCGAAAAACGGCGCGTTGGTGTTTTCCCATAAGCCGACCCAAGGTTGGCCGATCGGCAAACATTCCATAGCGTTCGTAATGGACGATCGGCCAGCCGGCGTGGTGTCCTTCACGGTGCGTTAGCCGTGTCACGGCGTTGAGTTGAATTGAGTTGGCCGCCACCAAGCTACGGGTCGGCGTCGCAACGCCGACCCGAAGCACCACAATCCGGTTACTGGAACGTGGTGAAGAATCGCTGCTTGAGGGAGCTCAGCTCACTTACCTTCACCGCACCCTGGCTGACGGTCACGAGGCGCCCGCTCACAATGACGGCCCGTCGAATCTGATCCTGGAAGACCTGCGGGGGTCGCACGATCGTCGTGGGGGGAAGTCCGGTAACGGGCGGGATCGGGCTCACCGTGGGAGCGATCGCCGGCTCCACGGCTGGCGCGATGGCTGGCTGCACGATGCCCCCGGAAACGGGAGTCTCGTGGACGATGCGGCCGCGCTCGGTGATCTTCGCGGTGGTCACGTTTGCGACGATGAGCCCCGAGAACGCTTGGCCGGTCGTCGGGTCGTAGTTCTGGTTCGGCACGAGAGCATCGGCCGACTCGGGCCACCACAGGAACGCATGATGGTTGTATTCGGCCTCGCTGCTACCCCCGACCCGCAGTTTGGCGACCTGCTGTGGGTTGTTGGGATCACGCACGTCGAACACCTGGAGCATGCTGCCGAGGCGTCGTCCGGCGTCGGTGGCGTCTTGCCCGATGGCCAGGAGGTATCCCGGCTGCATCGGATGTAAGTACGCAGAGTATCCGGGGATCTTGAGCTCGCCAGCGACCCGCGGCGCCCTCGGGTTGCGAAGATCGAGGACATACAGAGGATCGGTCTGGCGGAACGTCACGACGTAGCCGAGGTCACCAAGGAAACGCACGCCGTAGATCTGTTCGTTGCGTCCCAATCCGCCGACGCTGGAAATCTCGGTCAGCGACCGACCGTCTCGTACGAGGAGGTGAACGGCGGATTCTTGGCGGGTGCCAAAACCCTCGTTCGGCGTCGTTGTTGCGACTCGCAGAACCCCGGCGAATTCGCTCATCGAGAACTGGTTGAGCAGGTTTCCGCGGACCGACCCGCTGGCGAGATATGTTGCGCCGTCAGCAGGCGAAAGGTCGAATGCGTGAAGATTCGTCGTTGTCGGACCGATCGGACCGGTCGGCGCGATTATCCGTGGCGCGGCGTTCGATGTTGCACCCGGCAAGACGATGGGGCCGCCGAACTGCTGCTTCATCGTGGCGACGTACAGTGTGCCGGCCGAGGAATAGACGGTCCCGCCGTTCGTCACGACGCCGCCCGAGCCTCGCGCTCCGAGCCGTGAACCCGCCGTGTCGAGATCGAGGGTGGCCACCCACACGAGCCCGAGGCCCGATGGATCTGCTGGCTTGCCGATCTCACGACAGTCCAGGGCCTGGCGAACCGGGCCAATCTGGCCAATGGGACTCTCGTCGTAGATACGAGGGAGCCAATCGGTGACCTTGGCCCGCTTCACATACGCCCGATTGGCGGCGGTGGCCCGATCGAAATCGCGAGCGTTGCCGCTGGCCGGCTCCACGCGTGGAATGCGCGCACCGACGCCGGTGGTCAGCACGATCCGGGCCCGATGATTCACGCTTCGCACGGCAAGCGCATTGCCTTCGAGGTGGGTCCGGTTGAGGAGCTCAGGCCGTCCGGGGTTGAGCACCGACCACAGTTCGACGACGGTTTCAGGACCGTACTGGTCATAGAGGTTTCGAGTTACGGCCAGCCGGGTGCCGTCGAGAATGAGCTGGGGTTCGGCACCGTTTCCGTAACTGGGAAGGGTCGCGACAACCGAACCGGTGGTCGTGTCCACGATCCGCACGCCACCCTGTCCGATCGCGGTGTAGAGATACCGCCCGTCGGTTTCGACCTCGTCACCCTCGTCGACGCCTACCTCTTGGGTGTTCGTGGTGGAGGTGCCGCCGGTGCCGTCGGTGAACGACGGTGTTGCCGACGCTGGCGCAGCCTCCACGGGAGCTGCCGGCGCGGTTGCTGGACGTTGTCCAGCGGCAGCTTCGGTTGCCGGTGCCGGTGCCGGTGCCGCGGTGTTCACCGTGGCCTTCTTCGTCTGCTTCTTCAAACGGCCGGGAACCGTTGTCGTCTGGCGAACTCCGCCGCTTGGAAATGGCGATGCGCCTGCCGACCCGATCCCGTACGGTCCCACGGTGGGGAGCGCCTGAGACTGGAGGTATGCCATCAGTTTGGGGCACGACGAAAAGTTGGCGAACGGCACCCGGCGCGAATCAGCGGCGGCGCGGTCAGCGCCGAGCATGGCGGTGCCGCTCGTCAGGACGGCGAGCGCGGCGGCCGATGCGGCAAGCTTTCTGCCGATCTTGAGGTCTTGTGGGAGTGCGTTCATCGGTCTTCCTGTCACGAATTGGTGGGGATGTGACTACTTCGACGTCGCTGCCCCGAGTTTCGGTTCCCGACGTTCGACAAATTCTTTGAACCAGCCGTCCGCTGTTCGTATCGGCGTCGAAGGAACCTCTCCTAAAGTGCAGCCGTGTCAAATACGCCGTCTACGCCCGCAGACCTTCATGATCTCATCTCTTTCGATGATCCGACGGAGGATCGGACGTGGGTCTTCGATCTCACGTTCCTGGAGTCGAACTGGACGTGCATCTTCGGGAGTGGCTGCAAAGGTGTGTACGCCGAGGACGCGACCGAACTCTCCGAGGGGTGTTGTTCCCACGGCGCGCACCTGGTCGACAAAGCTGATCGCGAGAACCTCAAAGCTCATGCGAGTCGTCTGCGCGCAGATCAATGGCAATACATCGAAATTGGTGAGCGCAAAGGCATCACGAAGAAGAACGACGACGGTGTTCACGTGACCCGGGTGGTTGATGGTGCGTGCATCTTCTTGAATCGCCCAGACTTTCATCTTGGCGCCGGTTGCGCGCTGCACGTTGCCGCGATCGAGGCGGGCGAACGTCCGCTCGATTGGAAGCCCGAAGTCTGTTGGCAGTTGCCGCTGCGACGTCTCGACGACGTCGACCCGAACGGTCACGTGACATCCACGATTCGCGAGTGGAAACGCCGCGACTGGGGCGACGGTGGTGCCGAGTTCCACTGGTGGTGCACAGAAGCCACCGACGCGTTTCGCGACAAGCGAAGCGTGTGGCAAACCATGGGTGAGGAACTCGCCGAGATGATCGGTACCGAAACCTACGAGGTCCTCTGTGGCCATCTCACGAAACGGGCAAAGGCCCGGTCTGTCACGACGCCCAAGGGTGCAAAGGGAACGAACGCCACGAAGGTGTCGATCAGCGCCAAGCCACGACGCTGAACCTTGTTCGTCCTAGCGGTCTTGCCGCCCGAAGACGGCATGGAGTCTTCAATGATTCGCTTGGTCAAGCATCGAAGAGGTGTGGATTGAGGAACTGTCGGCCCCAAAACCGAGATCGCTCGTGTGCCGTGAGTTCTGCGGCGTCACAAATGTCGTTCCATTGGTCGTGAATGGTTGCGACGATGCCCGCAATGATGTCGCTGGCCTCGCGTTTCTGGAGCAGATACAGCGGCGCGGCGTCGAGGAGTAGGGAGAATCGCGCATCGCGATTTCCGTGGGTATCGAAGGCCATGGCTTGCGACGCGGATTCGCCGGAGCGGGCTTGGGGGCAGATGTCGTAGGCGGGGGTGAGTTCAAGGTCCGTTGTCCCAACGAAAGCTGCGTGGTTGCGGCCGTGGTCGTCGGTGTTGCCACAGGCCATGTTGAAGGCAATGCGGCCAAAGAGTTCTCGTAGCGTTGCTTCGGGTTTGGCAAACCCAGCACGAATCTTGTGAGAAAGATCTGTGTACGTAGCAAATCGCCCTTCGGGGAATGGGGTCAGTCCAAGGACCGTCAACGCGGACACGATCCGCCGCCGTCCACCGGCAGCGCTTCGGTCGAATCGTTCGATGAGTAGTACCCGCTGGCCCACTGCCGCGGTCAGTTCAACCGGGGCGACATCGAGACCCACTCGTCGGGCAAGCTCCATGGCGACATACTCGCCCTGCACCACCGGGTATGTGTCGGTGGTGGAGGAGAACTTGGCAATCAACATGCGTTCGCCGTCTTCGACGAGAGCCTTAGGACGAGCTCCACCAATTGAGGTTCCGCGCAACAATGCTGCTTCTAGTTCCGCGTTGAGCGGTTGGCCGGATTCGATCAGTTGCGATGCTGCGGCCAAATCGTTGAGGGTTACCGAGGACACGGTTCGCGGTTCGTAGGTTGTGGCAGAGTTCTGAAAATCGAGTGCACCGATTCGGTTTGATCCCGATTCCAAGAGATACGTCAGGTCCCCAAACTCGGCGCCCAGTTCACCAAGGCGATAGTTCACCAGCCGCCGACCCCATGAGTCGGGCATCGCGTCGTCGATGCACAGCGGAACGCCACGGGTCGCCGCACTGGCTGGATACTGATAGCCGCGGCGTAGTGGGAGTTCTGGTTCAAAGATCGCCACAGCGTCGGTTCGGTCCAGATAGGAACGTGCATATACGAAGCCGATTCGATCGTTGACCTGGTCGAGCCGCCCGCAAACCACTGGATCGAGCGCCCCGGGTAGCCATATCCAGACGTAGGCCGAGGTTGGTTCAGAAATCATCGTCGGCCACTATTGAGCTCATTCGACCGGCTTTGGGCAGCAGGGCCAGGTCCGATCGCAAGTGGCCGAGCTGGCGGCTCCGAACGACGGGATCAGCATCGAACAGCGTTACGCCAACCACCACCGCTGCTTCGAACACGGTGCCAATCGCAACCGACGGGTCCCCTCGCTCAATTTTCATAACCGTTGGATGAGACACTGCAACTCGCTGAGCAAGTTCTTTGATCGACCATTTGCGCCGTAGCCGCTCGGTCTTGACCGCCGCGCCCAGAATCTGGAGCGCTTCGGATGTAGCTGGCGAAACGACCGCGACTGTCATAAACAATATTTTAGTCTACGCGCCCTGTAGTAAACTATCTTTTGTGTTTGTGGGTTGATTCCGGCGGTTGTCGGTCGTCATTTGAAGTTCTGACCATTGGGCGCGTCGATCGCGACGTCGTGGGAAAGAAGAACCTGCGTCGGGGCACAGGCTCGCAGACGGTTCAGGCTTTCGGCCGCCGCTTCACGCCAAGAAGGGTCGTGCAGGTTCGTGTCCTCGACGCCGTCTGACCAGGCCGAGGCGCGGAAGATGCACTGGGCCGCGATGACGATGCACCCATCGGCAGCGTCGATCACGATCGACTGATGGCCCGGCGTGTGGCCGGGGGTGAGGAGCGCCCGCACTCCCGGCGCAAGTTCGATGTCACCGTCGACCATTCGAGCCAGCACAGGGTCGATCGCCGCCCACTCGGGAATCGTGTAGCCGGGCTCTTGGGCGGCGGCCTGCTCGGCTCCTTGCACGAAGATAGGTACACGTAGTTTGTGGTTCTGCCCGCAATGGTCGAAGTGCAGATGGCTGTTGGCAAGGCAGACGATGTCGCGTTCGTCGACGTGGTGGCGGTGCAGTTCGGCGATGAGATCTTCGGATTTGTGGCCGTATGCAGAATCGATATCTGCGTTGCCGTGCCCGATTCCGGTGTCGAAGACGATCGGGCCATCAGGATGGTGGATCAGGAATCCGTGCACCGCAAACGGGACAAAGGAAGCTGCTTCTGGATGCCAACCGGGGAGCGACACGATCTCGGAAAGTCGCAACACATCAACTCTGGGCAGCGCGGCCAGAGTTGTGCGCCGACGGGCCACGCTCGTTTAGTCGACGCGCTCGTCGAGACCGCGGGCCATCGTGTTCCACGCGAGGGTGGCGCACTTGATACGCACCGGAAACTTCATCACGCCCTGAAGCGCTTCGATGTCGCCGAGTTTGATGTCGGAGAGATCGTCGCCACCTTCGGCTTCGGCGTCTTCGATGCTCATCATCAGCTTGAACCGCCGTAGGAGACGTCGTGCCTCGGCAACGGTCTTGCCCTTCACCATGGCCGTCATCATCGACGCCGATGACTGACTGATGGAGCATCCCTGGCCACCGATCGAGATGTTCTCGATCGTGGCGTCGTCGCCCTCGCCGTTCACGAGAAGATAGACGTCGATCTCGTCGCCGCACGACGGATTCACACCTTGGGTCTTGGTCGCAGGCGGTTCGAGGGTGCCCTTGTTACGCGGGTAGCGATAGTGATCCTGAATCACTTCACGGTAGAGATCTTCAAGGCCGGCCATGAGCGTGTTCCTCCTCAGCCAAAGATATCGGTAACCGAGTCGAGAGCGTCGCAAAGAGCGTCGACCTCGGACTCGTCGTTGTACAGGTAGAAGCTGGCCCGTGCCGTGGCACCCGCGCCGAGGACACGCATCAGCGGTTTTGCGCAATGGTGCCCCGCTCGTACGTAGACGTTCTTGTCGTCGAGAATCTGCGACACGTCGTGGGGATGCACATCGCGAAACTTGAACGACAGTGTGGCGCCGCGCAACTCGATGTTGTCGGGCCCGTAGATCGTGATGTCGTCACCGAAACGGGAGTTGAGCGTGTCGAGCGCGTATCGCGTCATGCTCATTTCGTGGGTTCGAATGTTGCGCATGCCGATCCCGCTGAGGTAGTCGACCGCCGCGCCGAGGCCGACCGCTTCAATGATCGGCGGCGTGCCCGCTTCGAACTTGAGCGGAATCGGCGCAGTGACGAATCCGTCGAGGGTGACATCGTCGATCATCGACCCGCCGCCGAGGAAGGGTGGAGTTGCATCGAGCATCTCCGCGCGCCCCCACAGGACCCCGATTCCGGTCGGCCCGCACATCTTGTGCGATGAGAAGGCCATGAAGTCCGCACCCATCTCCACGACGTCGGTGACGTTGTGCGGCACGTACTGGCACCCGTCGACGATGGCGATAGCTCCCGCAGCGTGCGCGGCGTCGGTAAGTGTGCGTACGGGTGTGAGGGTGCCGAGGACGTTCGACATGGCGGTGAAGGAGAACACCTTTGCGCCATCGAGGAGTTCGGGCAGGGTGGTGAGATCGAGATGACCATCGGCGGTGATGGGGACCCAGCGCAACTGTAGGTCGAGCTCGGGGGCGAGTATCTGCCACGGCACGATGTTTGAATGATGTTCCATGTGCGTGAGCACGACGACATCGCCGCGCCGGAGGTGCTTGCGACCCCACGAATAGGCGACCAGGTTCAGCGCTTCGGTCGCGTTCTTCGTGAACACCACCTCGTTGGCCGACGGGGCGTTGATGAACTTGGCGACCTTCACTCGCGCGCCTTCGTACGCGTCGGTGGATTCGGTGGCCAGGAGATACGAACTTCGGCTCACGGGTGCGTAGCTCGTGGCCATGAAATGTGACATGGCGTCGATCACTGCTTGCGGCTTCTGGGACGAGTTCGCCGAATCGAGATACACCATCTCACGTCCGTTGACCATGCGGCTGAGGAGTGGGAAATCGCGGCGAATCGCTGCAACGTCGATGCTCGCGGTACTCATGGTGCTCCTGCCCCCGACGGTGTTCGGAACGCGTCGTACCCGTTTGCCTCGAGCTCGTGGACGAGTTCCATGCCGCCTGATTTCACGATGCGACCATCGATCAAGATGTGGACGTGATCCGGGTTGATGAGTTCAAGAAGACGCTGGTAGTGCGTAATCATAAGCACACCTAGGTTCGGACGGGCGCGTCGGACCTCGTGGACGCCCTTGGCCACGATCTGGAGTGCGTCGATATCGAGGCCCGAGTCGGTTTCGTCGAGGATCGCAAAATCCGGTTCGAGAATCGCCATTTGCAGAATCTCGTTGCGCTTCTTCTCGCCACCGGAGAAGCCCTCGTTGAGATAGCGGTTGGCGAAGTCGGGATCCATGCCGAGTTTTTGCATCCACTCCATGATCGAGAGGCGAAGCTCGAGGATGGAAAGGTCGATGCCGCGGCGAGCCGAGAGCGCCTGTCGAAGGAAGTTCACGACGGTGACGCCGGGAATCTCTTCGGGGTACTGAAACGCGAGGAAGAGCCCGGCGCGGGCTCGATCCTCGGTGGCCCAGTCGGTGATGTCGTCACCTCTGAAGCGCACCGCACCGCCGGTGACCTCATATTCCTCGCTGCCCATGAGCGACGTGGCGAGCGTGGACTTTCCCGATCCGTTCGGGCCCATGATGGCGTGGATCTCACCCGGACCGACCTGGAGCGACACCCCTTTCAAGATCACCGCACCTTCGGCTGCCTGATCGGCGGCGCGCTCGGAGTCGCTGGCCACGGCGACTCGCACACTCAGGTCGTTGATCTCGAACAGTGGACTACTCACATGGGCCAGCATAGTTTCTCCTATGACGATAGGAGAAACCTCGACGGCGTCCACCCGTTGCCGACGCGGAGCTGACAGTCTGGATCAGTGGCATTCGAATCAGCACGTCGGCCGAATGCGAATCGCGAGCCGCTGCGCCCCACGAGCCCCGAAGACCCGGGTTTTTGGCGTCGTTTCCTTCGTCCGCTGAAGAGTGCCGACATCAACCCGGCCAAACATGGTCCCGTTCAGCGATTTTTCGCTCGTTTGGGTTCGATCTGGGATCTCGCCGCGTACGTGTACGTTCTCCTCGCCGTACTCACGGCGGCCTCCCGGAAGTTTTCTGGCGACGCACCGGTGTTCCTGCACACCCTGCACGCAGTGTTTCCAGTTCTGATGGTGCCCGCAGTCATCGTGTTCGTCGTTTCACTGGCCCGGCGACGATTCCTCCTTCTCCTCCTGTCCGCAGCCCTGGTCGTCTCCGGTTGGTTCGCTGTCGCTCCGGCCCGTTCAAAACTGCCTCCTCCGGCCTGGGTGCGGGTCGCCGCGACGTTCACCATTGCGTCGTCGAATGTGTATTTCGAGAACAAGAACCCAACCGAGGCGGCACGATCCCTCATGGCCCGGAACGCCGACGTCGTCGTGGTGACCGAACTCACTGAATCATTCCTTCGCACCCTCGACGACCAAGGTTTCGCAACGGCCTATCCCCATAGGTCGACGGTCATGGCGTCGGTATCGAATGGGGCAGGCGTGTTCTCGAAATTCGCGTTTCGCGAAGCACGGCGGTGGGGTTCGGACAGGTTTCCCGACGTTGACATCGAACTGCCCAACGGACAGGTAGTACGTGTGCTTTCTGTCCACCCACTTCCGCCATTGGAAGATCGGCCGTCGAAGACATGGAATCGGGACCTGCAGCGACTGAAAGAACGGGCGAAGGATGAGGAGGGCCGCCCGTTCACGGCAGTCGGAGACTTCAACGGGGCGAGGTGGCAGCCCCGTTTCGGCGCCCTCCTGGCTGAGTACGGCGACGCCCACGAAGCGGTCGGAAAAGGACTCACGACGTCGTGGCCGATGAATCAGATGGTCCCGCGTTTCACCCGACTCGACCACGCCCTCTTCAACGGCCTGCTGTATCCGACGGCCGTTGAAGACTTCACCGTACCGGGTTCGGATCATCGGGCCTTCGAGGTTCGCTTCGCCGTCAAGCCCGAGCCGGAACTCCCGAGCGAGCCGACCGACTCTCCGTAGAACCTCGAGTGGTAGGTGACGCGGACGTCGGGACCTAGGCTCTTGGCCATGATCGCTGTGACCACATCGCAACAGGTGATTTCGGAAGATCCCGCCGAGCGTCTCGCCACCGAACTTGGTGTTGCCGATGTGCGCTTTGACCATTCGGGGTTGCTGTCGGAGGTCGGGGTCTCGACGGCCAATGATCTGCTGGACCGTGCCGACGAACTCGCCGCGAAGTTCGAAGTGCACCGCTCGTCGTTGGCCACGATCGACGCGTCGGCATTCGGCGAACTCCTCCGCGAGCTCGCGGTCATCTTCGAACTGTTGGAACGAGCCGGTGCGTCGGTGTACTTGGACTTCGCCGTCGATGTCACCGTCGCGGCATCGGGAGCGGCTCTCGCCAATCTGCAGGAGCGCTCTACGGCTATCGGGAACCGACTGGTGTTCTTCGAACTTGAGTGGGCCGCGCTCGACGACGCCAGAGCCTCGGCCCTGCTGAACGACCCGTCGGCAGAGTTCTGTCGGCACTGGTTGAAAACCCGACGTGACGGTCGCCCGTACCTTTTGAGCGAACCCGAGGAGAAGGTTTCGGCGGTCAAGAACGTGACGGGCATCAGCGCGTGGGTTCGTCTGTACGACGAACAACTCGGCGCGGTGACCGTTGATCTCGGTGGCGACCGAAGTGCTGCCCAGCTGGAGGTCGGGCTTTCCGAACTGCAGAACCCGGATCGAACCTTGCGACTTGCCGCGGCGTCGGCCATCCAGGAGGGTCTGAAACCCGGGCTTCGTACGCGCGCATATATCTACAACTGTGTGCTTGCCGACAAGGCGGCCGACGATCAGCTGCGCAGCTTTCCTACATGGGTTTCGAGTCGAAACCTCGCCAATCAGGCCAGCGACGAGTCGGTAGCTGCGCTGGTTCAGGCGGTGCGCGACCGTTACGACATCGTGCGTCGGTGGTACACGCTGAAGGCCGATCTGCTGGGTCTCGAGAAGCTGCACTTCTCGGATCGAAATGCGCAGTTGTCGGTCGGCGCGACCGGCCAAATGGTGCCGTGGACCGACGCGAAAACGACCGTCCTCGATTCGTTCGAATCGTTCTCACCGCTCGTTGCCGGACTGGCGAGGAACTTCTTCGACCGGAACTGGATCCATGCACCGGCGGGCACGGGGAAGCAGGGCGGAGCGTTTTGCATGCCGACGGTTCCGAACTCAAATCCCTACGTGTTCGTCAACTACACCGGGACTCGCAACGACGTGTTGACCCTCGCCCATGAACTCGGACACGGCGTCCACTTCGCTCTTTCGCAATCGAATCAGCCGGTCTTCCAGATTCAAATGCCTTTGACGGTGGCCGAGACCGCGTCGGTCTTCGGTGAAACCGTCACGTTCTCGCGCATGCTCGATCAACAAGACGATCCCGCCGTTCGGTTGAACCTCCTGGCCTCGTCGCTCGACGCGTCGATTGCGACCGTCTTTCGTCAGGTGTCCATGTTTCGCTTCGAGGAACTCTGCCATGAGTCTCGACGCAACGAAGGCGAGCTGAGCGTCGACGACATCAACGACCGATGGATGAGCTCGCAACGCGAACTCTTCGGCGACACGGTCGACACGAGCGGGTACGAGTCATGGTGGAGCTACATCACCCACTTCGTCCACGTGCCCGGGTATGTCTACGCCTACGCGTTCGGACAACTCCTCGCCACGTCGGTCTACCAACGATTCCTGGCGACCGGTCCGTCGTTCGTCTCGAAGTACGAGGCCATGCTCGCCGCGGGTGGATCGAAGTCGCCGGAAGACCTTGCGGCGATGGTCGATTGTGACCTGCGCGACCCCAGCTTCTGGAGCGACGGGTTGTCGCTGATCGACACCACGTTGGATCGTGCCGAAGAGGCGGCCGCAGCCCTGCCATGAGTGCGACCGAACCGCAGTTTCTCGTCGGCAAATTGCTGGTTGCCCCAGCAGCGATGCTCGACGCCAACTTCGTCAACGCAGTCACACTGGTGTTGGTCCATAACGCCGACGGCGCATTCGGTTTAGTTCTTGACCGTCGTGTCGACGCCGAAGTGGGGCTTGACGGTGACTGGGCTCCGCTGTTCGACGGTTCGTTGTGGGAGGGCGGGCCGTGCGAGCAGGAGCGGCTGGTTCCCCTTGTTCGGCCGGCACTCGGGTGCTCCCCGACGAACTATCAAGAGTTCACGACGGCACTCGGTGGGTTGGGTGTCGTCGACGTGCGAGCGTCTGCCGATGCATCCAACTACGCCGCTCTGCGGTTGTTCATCGGCTACGCGGGCTGGGCGCCGGGGCAGCTCGAAGCCGAGATCGCGATGGGGGCGTGGATCGTGACCGACGCCGAGTTCGACGACCCTTTCGCCAGCGACGTGGACACGATGCGGGGTCGGGTGCTTCGGCGGGTCCACGCTCGAAAAGCTTCGTGGCAGGGCGCGTCGACGTTTCCCGACGACATCTCCGCGAACTGAGGCCGGCGTCGTGGTTCAGGCGCGCTCGGCGCCGTCGCTAGATGGTGTCGCGCAGGCTTTCTTTCCACGTGCGAAAGCGGTCGTATTCGACACCGTCGGGTCCGGTACCCACCCCGTGGCCGTCGGGGTACAGGCGGAATGTGTAGATGGAGATCTCGTCGGTCAGGTCGACGGCGCCGTAGCGGGTATCGGCGTCGACGGCGGGGCCGGCGCGCCATAGCGACCAGCGGTGCCCGAGACGCCGGAGGTAGATCACCGCGTGCTGGTTGATGTCGGCGCCAAGGTCGTGCAGGGCCACCGGCGCCGACGTCCAGGATCGAGACTCGATTCGCCGATCTCGTTGTGGGGTCGCCGGAAGTTCGGCGGTGGCACGCGGGGTCGGGTCGAGCGGCCGCTCCTCGGTGCGCAGAGGTGGGGACAGATCGACAGACTGCACGGGTTGGTGGGGCTCGGTGGGGGAGGGCACCGCTCCAGTCTCGCGGACCGGCATCGTCTTGGTGCGTTACGCGCTCTCGACCCGGGTGACGGGCATAGGCCGTTCGAACTAGAAAAAAGCGCTTTCTCGGAAAAAAATTGACCGATCGGTCTAGTCAGGAGGATGGTGGGCCGTTATTGTGTCAAACGGCACCGAAAAACCATTTTTTTGGGCCCCCAAAACCTCTCGTTCGTCTCCTGAAATATCACGAACGAGGTTCCTGGGAGTGACGCAGTAGCCGGGGGAAACTTGGTGCAAGACGGGCACCAAATGGCACCGCTGGCGTGGTATCAACCGAACCGCAGCCTTGGAGAAAAATGCTCACCACAGTCCGTTCGCAGGTCACCGATCTTGCGTGGCGTTCCGATGCCACCTGTAGAGATCTCAACCCGGATCTCTTTTTCCCGGTCGGAGTCACCGGGTACGCCGTCGAACAAATCGAGGCGGCAAAATCCTTTTGTCGGGGCTGTCCGGCGAAAGACGCGTGTCTTGAGTTCGCGATCACCACGAACCAGGAATACGGCGTCTGGGGAGGCACGACCGAAGACGAGCGGCGTGTACTTCGTCGCCAGTGGCGCGCCGAAGTGCGCCGCCAGCGTCTCGCCAGCTGAACCTCTGCTCACGTAGCACCCTCGATTCGAACCCCTCGTTCGTACGTGAGTGCGGCCAGGGTTCCACCGCGCGACCAAAGCGTGTCCGGCGCGCCAATCACGGCGTCGGCTGACACGCTGAACGTTCACGACCGGAGCTTCGCCGCTCCGCCACGAGGTCGAGTTGGCGAATCGGAGGGCCGGGTGCTAGAAATTTTTTCGTCGGTTATCGCCGACAGCGTTCTCAGGGCGGGGTGAAACTCCCCACCGGCGGTATGCGCAACAACGTTGCGCGAGCCCGCGAGCGCCTTTCGGAAATCCTCCGAAAGGGTCAGCAGATCTGGTGAGATGCCAGGGCCGACGGTCATAGTCCGGATGAAAGAGAAACGTTCAAGAAGCTCGCGCGTCCCGACCGGGACGCGTGGAGATGATTTGTGCGTGCCCTGGTTCGTGAACTTCAACCTCTGGAGAATCATGACTCAGACAACCACTTCAGCGCCGCACGTCGGCCAACTCCGCATCGCCATCATCTCGGCCAAGTGGCATCACGAAATCGTGCAGCGTTCGCGCGACAGCGCCACCAATCGACTGGTCAGCGCCGGTGTCGATCGCGGATGCATTCGTCACTTCGAAGTACCCGGCGCGTTCGAGATTCCATTCCTTGCGCAGCGGCTGGCCCGCAGTGGCGAATTCGACGCGATCATCGGATGCGCCCTCGTGGTCAACGGCGGGATCTACCGGCACGAGTTCGTGGCGAGTGCGGTCATCGACGGACTCATGCGGGTGCAACTCGACCATGACGTCCCCGTGTTCTCTGCCGTCTTGACGCCCCATAACTTCCACGATCACAGCGTGCACCAGGAGTTCTTCGCCGAACATTTCGATCACAAGGGCGAAGAAGTAGCCAACGCGCTGATCGCAACACTCGTCGGCTGATCGATCGGGCCTCGCGCCCGGGCTCACGCCGAGATAACGCAGGGCCCACCGGGCCTCGCACCCCGTCGGAGAGACCAGGGGGTCGCTACCAGCCCCGTCGGAGAGACCAGGAGGTCGCTACCAGCCCCGTCGGAGAGAGCAGGGGGTCGCTACCAGCCCCGCTCGACCCAGGACTGCAGGCTCGGACGCTCCGTCGCGATAGAGGTGTCGAGTCCATGACCCGGCAACACGATTGTGTCGGCCGGCAGTGTGAAGAGGCGTCGATCGATCGACTCGATGATGGTCTCGAAGCTCGAGCCTTCGAACTTCGTTGCCCCCGGTCCTCCGGGAAAGAGGGTGTCACCGCTGAACAACAGCGGTGGCCCTTCGAGCAGGAAGCACATCGACCCAGGAGTGTGCCCGGGGGTGGCAATCGTATGGAGACGCAGCTTTCCGACGGCGATCTTTTCGTCGTGCGTGAGGATCTCGTCGTAACTCGGCAACATCGCGGCGTCGGCTGCGGTGACGCTCACCGAGTAGCCGGCGTCTCGCAACTGCGGAACCGCCTGGATGTGATCCCAGTGTCCGTGCGTTTCCAGCACTCGGCGCACGTTCAAGGTTCGACAGAGTTCGAGCAGCTTTTCGTGCTCGTTGGCCGCGTCGAGGAGCACGGCCTCACCGGTCTGTCGGCACCGAATGATAAAGACGTTGTTGTCGTACGGCCCAACCACCAGCTTGGTGACCTCGACATTGGTGTCGGCGTAGTGCAGCGTCGCTTCGTTTCCGGAAGTCATGCCGCAAGCCTAGGCACTATTCACGAGGCTTCGAGTGTGCTGATGGTGTGTGCTCCTTTGGCGAGGACGTCGTCGGGGCGAACCCCGATCCACTGCGCGAGCGTTGCGTAATAGTCGGTCATCGACGTGGTGGCCTTCACGTTGCCCGATTCGTCGAGCGATTTGAAGTTCACCGGTTGGCCGTGTCGACCCTTCTTGACGGGACCCATGAGCATCATCGTCGATGCCGTGCCATGGTCGGTTCCGCTCTGGTTCGCCTCGGGGCGTCGACCGAACTCACTCGTGGTGGCCAAGAGCACCGAGTCGCTCAACCCGTTCGACTTGAGGTCATTGGCGAATGCATCGAGTGCCGCGCCGAGCCGATTCATATGGTCGACGTGGGTGCCCACTTCGTTCGTGTGCGTATCAAAACTGCCCCACGGAATGTGGAAGACCTTCATGCCGGCGCCGAGGGAGATCAGCTGGCGCGTCATTGCGAGGGAACGAGCGATGTCGGAGTCGGGGTAGCCCTTCGGGGGATCACCGATTCGCCCGATCATTCGTGACAGGTCGAGGCTCGACCCGAGACCCTTACGCGCCATACCCATCATCTGGTTGCTGGCGTCGGTCCCCAGAGCGGAGGTGCGACCCGTCGAACGAGTAAGGGATTCGAGGGCCTTCTTCAAACGACGCTGCTCCTCTTCGTCTTTGGAGAGCTCTCGCACCATGTCGATCGCCGGGAGCGAAACCGTGGTGGCCGATCCGCTGATCAGCGCGGGCGTCGTGCCTCCGCCGAGCGAGACGCCCGTCACCGGTTCGCCCTTCGCTGCAGCGTCGCAGCAACGTCCGAGGAATCCGGTAAGCGAACCCGCGGTGCCCTCCGGGTCGCCCTGCCACCACCGCTGAAGCATGGCGAAGTGGGAGAGATCCGGTTTCGCGACGCCCACGCCCTCCACGAACGAGAGGCGGTTGGCGACCGGTTCGAGACCCTTGGCAATCGCGTAGCGGTCGTCGAGCACGTGGAGTTCCTTCTGGTCCACCCACACTCGGTCACGGAGCTTGCGGAAGCGGTCGTCGGCGTAGGGCACGAGCATGGCAAACCCGTCATGTCCACCCTGCAGTTCGAGGACGACAAGCACGCGGTTGTTCGAGCCCGATCCGTTCGCGCCCTTCGTTGCTCGACCCGCGGTGGCTTTCGCTGCGGCCGTCGCACGTACCTTTGTCGCCTTGGCCGTGTCCTTCTTCGGTGCCGCGATCGAGCTTCCTGAGCATCCTGCCCCGACCGCTGTAACGCCCAACATCTGAAGTAGCTGACGTCGACTCATTTGCAGTGGGCCACGTGCCCCGTCTGTCGTGTTCATGGGAGTTCCACTTTCCTTCGGTTTCGGGCGGGTTCGTTAGGCGAGTGCGAACTCGGGGGAGAGCAACGCGGCAGTGATGAGACGGCGAGAAACTGCCAACGCATCGGCGCTCCCCGCCGTGGCCATCGCCGCCTCGTGCAGGGCAGCTTTGGTGGACTCGGAGCACTCGTGGATGCCGCACCGCTTGAGAGCAGCGGCGACCATGTTCGTGCCTTCGATCGGGCGCATCTTCCATGAATTGCCCCACGCATAGGCGGCTCGGCCCAACTGCTGGCTGGCCGACAGCCACTTCGGCCCGGCTGGCCACCCGGCGACGTTCGGTGGCTTGTACGGCAACTGATCGAGCTGTTCGAGAGTCCACGGGCTGATGTCGTCGTCTTCGCCCTCTCGCGGTTCGCCGAGCGCCCCGACTGCGGCGATGAACCACTCGATGGGGAACCGGGGGCGGTTCAGACGATGTTCGAGGAACTCGGGGCCGTTGACGATACCGGCGAGGAGCGGTGCGATCTCGTACTTCGCGGAGCGGAAGACGTCGCCGAGTTCCGCCGCGCGTTCCTTTGACGGTTGCTGACCTACTATGTATGCATATATCTTCGACGCCACGAACGGGGCGCAGTTCGGGTGGGCGAGGAGTGTGGCCACATAGTCATCGACGCTGAGTCGGCCCTGACGACCGAGGAAGCGCACCTCACCGCCCAATGCCTGTCCCTCGTCGAGGGTGACCTTTCCCGTCTCGTAGTCAACCTGCCATCCGGCGAGGACAAGTGCTCCTGCCTTCACGTCGGCCTCGGTGAAGTTTCCGCGCCCAATGGTGAACAACTCCATTGATTCGCGCGCATAGTTTTCGTTGGGTGCCTCGACGCTGGAGCCCGCTCCGTCGAGGTACAGCAGCATCGCCGGGTCGGTGGTGATCTCGCGAAGCAAGGCGGCGAAATTGCCGGTCGCATGCGTGCGGAACAAACCCTGTTGGGCGTGGAGGAGTTTCTGGTTCCCGACCTTTTCACTCGACGTCGCAAAATGACCGTGCCAGAACCACGTCATCTTCTCGTGGAGGCCCGCGTCGGGCGATCGCATGTTGTCGATCCAGCCACGAAGTGCCGGGTCCCAGCCGTCGTCGGGAAGTGTGGACGGGTTGAGCGGGAGGGGCGACGCGCCCTGGGCCCAATCGATGGCTGCTTGGGCCGCTGCTTGCGGGCTTGTCGCACCCTTCACGAATCGATCGATGATCGATGGGTCGGGGCTGAAGGTGAGGCGACGAAGGACATGGGCGACGAGCGTCTGCGCTGATTCTTGAGCCATAAACTGCACCGTACGGACGGCTCGGTGAAGTCAACATGAAGCCGACGGCGACACGACTTCACCCGGGCTTCATCTTCGACGTGCAACACTCACGAGTCCGTCCACGCTGGCGCTAACGTCGGCGACGGGTTCCTCTCCCGTGGGTGTTCTATGCGCATATTGGTGGTCGAAGATGATCGAGCCCTAGCCCGGGTCATCACTCGCGGGCTCGTGGAGGAAGGGTATGCCGTCGATACCGCCCCAACACTGCGCGCCGCCCGTGACATCTTGGCGGTGAACGACGTGTCGCTGATCGTTCTCGACCTCGGGCTTCCCGACGGGAACGGGATCGACTTCTGTCGTGAGCTTCGTGGCGACGCGAACTCGGTGGCGATTCTGATGCTGACCGCACGTGATGGGGTGGCCGAACGAATTCTGGGTCTCGACGCCGGCGCCGACGACTATCTCCCGAAGCCGTTCGATTTCGGAGAACTCGGTGCCCGGGTCCGCGCCCTGCTTCGGCGTCGCGCACATGTGCGCGCACCGCAGATCACACTTGGATCGCTGGTGATTGACTCAGCGACTCGTCGTGTCGCGCTCGATGGTTCGGTCGTCCCGCTCACGACCCGCGAGTTCGCGCTCCTGCATCATCTCGGGGGTCAACTCGACAACGTGGTGAGCCGGACCGAGCTCATCGAATCGCTGTGGGATTCCAACTACGACGGGGTGTCGAACGTGGTCGACGTCCACATCCGCAATCTTCGACGCAAGCTCGATCGTCCGGGCCGACCACTGCCCTTGGAGACGGTGCGCGGTGCCGGGTATCGGTTGCGGTCCGACGGCTGGGTTCCGGTCGGCGACGATGCGGCGTTGGGTGATGCAGTGTTGGGCGATGAAGTGTTGGACGACGTGCAGAAAGGGGTCGGCTGATGGACCTACGAAGGGTTCGGGTTCGCCTCACCATCCTGAACGGTTTGATGTTCGCAATGGCTCTTGCATTAGTAAGCGTACTGGCTATTCGTTCGGCGTCGTCGCAGATTCAGACGTCGGCTGAACGCGAGGGCGAAACGCGCATCAGTGAGATCCTGCCGAGTATCGATGCGGCCCGCGGCAAGAGCCAGAACACGTGGCTCGTCTCTTTTGACGGTGAACGGGCGTCGTCTGAACCCTTCGGTGAGGTGTGGCTCGAGCCGCCTCTTGGACGATTGGCGAAGCAGTCGCTGGAGTATCCGGTTCGTGAACGGATCGGCGAGGGAAAGAGTGCGTTTTTTGCCGTGGCTCGGAAGGTGAGTGACACCCAGTCGCTGGTTGTGGCCGTCGACCTGTCCAACTCGCGTCGGCTCCAAGCGAAGGCACGACGCGACATCTCGCTCGCGGGTTTTGGTTCATGGTTGTTGGCGCTGTTGGCGAGTTGGTGGGTGGCCGGACGCTTCCTTCGACCGGCCCGGCGTGCACTGCGACAGCAGCGTGACTTCATTGCCGACGCAGCACATGAGATGCGGACGCCGCTGGCGACGATTCGGGCGTCGGCATCGCAGGCTCTGCTGCGCGACCGTGATCCGTCGTCGTACCGTGAGTCGCTTCAGGAGATTCTCGATGCGTCGTCGCGCGCACGCCAGGGCGTCGACGAGTTGCTCGAACTGGCTCGTCTTGAAGCCGGCCAGGTCACACTGCGCACGGGCCCCCTTCGCCTCGACTTCCTCGTCGAGGAGGTGGTGTCGGGCATTCGGGAGGATGGGTGCGAGGTTACGCATCTTCCCGGCAACGCTGTCCCCGTGTCGGTCGACGCCGACTACGGGCTCGTGCGACAAGCTCTCGACACATTGGTCCGCAACGCTGCTGTGCGAGCCGACCAGGTCGAGGTGTCGGTCCTCACCGAAGGAAAATCAGCGCGCATAGTAATCAACGACAACGGGCCCGGCATACCCGAAGAGCTCCTCCCTGTGGTGTTCGACCGGTTCCGTAGGGGCGACACCAAGGGCGGCGTCGGACTTGGGATGGCCATCGCGAAGCGAATCGTCGAGCTTCACCACGGAACCGTAGCGGCCACGAACCGGGCGAGCGGCGGCGCCTCGGTGTCGCTCACGCTCCCCATCGGCACCGACGCCTAACTCCAACTTGGAGTCCCGCGCGCTCGCACTAGCGCGGCGGAACCACTAGCGGTCCGCATCGTGGCGACAACCAGACGATCCGTAACGCCATCTGTGCAGGGGCCGTCCTGGATCCAGTTCCAGCCGCCGTAATACCTTACGGGGAGGTATGGCAGCCTCGTACGAAGGTCAATTGCGACACTGACGTTCGCCTGATTCTTCCAACTCGACAACCGGTTCACACCATCGTGAGCACAAGAATGCGACCCGCCGACGGGTTCCCCGGCGACACGACCATTTTCGTCAACGGATTATCGGTACCGTCATAGGTGTAGGCGACCTTGTTCAACAACACCCCCGATACGTGTTCTTCAACGAATCACCAATCATCGCGACCAATCCAATCATAGGAGATCTCTCTGGTCGTGTTCCCCTGCACCACCCCCGTCTTCTCACCTGCAGCATTAAACGTCTGCGACCGGCCGCCGGTGATGGGATCAACAATGGAAGTCAAAGCGCGCCGAGGGTTATAGCCAAACTGGAACAGGGGTAGTGAAACTCGACGACCACAGCTGAGTCTCCGACGTCTCCAACCGTTCAGATCGTACGTGAACGTAGCATTTGAATTTCGCCTTTCGACTCATCGATCTCCCGCGTGCCGCGATGATGCTGGCCCAGGGATGCGGCCGGCTCATTCGCACCTCCACCGACCGAGGCGTCGTCGCCGTCCTCGACTCGCGGCTGAACTCCGCGAAGAGCTATCGCAACGACTTGCTCGCCGCCCTACCTCCCATGCGACGAACCCGAAACTTCGATGAGGTTGCCGCCTTCCTCGAGGAGATCACCTCACAACCCTGAGCTTTCGGTACACAACTCGGCCTCGAAACCCCGTTTATCTCTCGTTCAGGGTGAGGTTGTGGACGCTTC
>JANOWU010000016.1:0-9098 GCA_031418035.1 Acidimicrobiia bacterium | reverse complement strand
AGTGCCGCAATGGCCCAGAGTGCTTCCGGGTTCGCCATGGCTTCGGTGTTGCGGACCTCGCGGCCGTTGACGATGTCGGCCACGGCCAACTCCGTGAGTTTGCCGCTGCGGGTACGGGGAAGGTCCTCGACCGCAAGGACGAGCGCAGGCACGTGGCGTGGTGAGCAATTCGCTCGAACGCGTTGCTTGATGGTGGCGACCAACTCGGGAGTGAGCGCAACACCCGGTGCAGTGCGCACGAGCAGAACGATGCGGCTGTCGTTGTCGACGTCTTGACCGAACACCAACGACTCGACGATTTGTGGCAACTGCTCGACCTGACGGTAGATCTCGGCCGTACCGATGCGAACGCCTCCGGGATTGAGGGTCGAGTCGGAGCGGCCATGAATCACGAAGCCGCCATGCTCGGTCCACGCCGCGAAATCACCATGCGCCCAGACGTCGTATTGGGGGAATCGCTCGAAGTACGCCGCCGTGTACTTCTCGTCGTTCACGTCACCCCAAAACCCAATGGGCATCGACGGGAAACTCTGTGTACATACTAATTCGCCGCGGGTGAGCGGCCGGTCCCGAAGGGATCGCGCGTCGGCGTCCCACACATCGGTGGCCATACCGAGCAACGGACGAGCGATCTCACCAGCGAATACCGCACCGGTCGGGTCACTTCCGACGAAACTTCCACATAAATCCGTGCCCCCCGAAATCGAGCCAAGGTGCACGTCGGTCTTGATGGCGTCGTACACGTAGGCATAGCTCTCCGTGGAAAGCGGCGACCCGGTGGAGCACACGGCGCGGAGGCTGGTCAACTCGTGGGTGTCGACAGGACGAAGCCCTTCCTTCTTGATCGAGTCGACGTACTTTGCGCCGACCCCCAGGAACGTGACCCCCTCCTGATCGACGATGTCGAACAAGCGACTCGGTGTCGGGTGGAAGGGCGACCCGTCCACGCACACCACGGTGCAGCCACTCGCCAGAGCCGACACGAGCCAGTTCCACATCATCCAACCGGTCGTCGTGAAATACAGCACGACGTCGTCGGTCTTGAAATCGCAATGGAGCTGCTGTTCTTCGAGATGCTTCAACAACACGCCACCGGCGCGATGCACGAAACACTTCGGCTTGCCGGTGGTCCCCGACGAATACAGCACGTACCATGGTTGATCATATGTATACGTAGTGGTTGGCATCGACGCACCCCGATGACTGCCTAGCAGTGCGTCGTAATTGTCGTTGCTACCGCCGACGATGATCAGCTTCCGCACGGTGGGCAGGCCACCCGCGATCTCCTTGAGCCGTTCGGTGGTGTCGAAGTGTTTGCCGCCGTAGGAGTACCCGGTGCAGCCGAACAGCACGACCGGGTCGATCTGCGAGAAGCGATCCAACACGCCAGCGGTCCCGAAATCGGGTGACGCAGTGGAGAAGGCCGCACCCAGTGATGCCGTTGCGATCATGGCGACAATCGCCTCGATCCCATGGGGAAGATAGGCGGCCACCCGGTCGCCGGGCTGCACGCCGAGTTCGGTCAGTGCGGATGCCAGCGCGCCGACGTCGGAGCGCAATTGATCCCACGTCTTCGTGCGGCGAACACCGGACTCGTCGTATGCCACGATCGCCAACCCGTTGCCGGTCTTACGCAGCAGGTTGATCGCCAGGTTGAGCTGCGCGTCGGGGAAGAATCGATCAGCGCGCATATGTTCGCCCTTGCGCCAAGCAACCGAACCCTTGTCGCCCTGTACCTCGGCGAAATCCCACATCGCACTCCAGAACTCACCGGGTTGCGACGTCGACCATGCATGCAGCGCGTCGTAGTCGTTCGGCTGCTGGCCAACCGTGTGCCCGACCGACTGCGCGAAACGCGCCAGGTTGGTGGCCGCAACACGCTCGGCCGACGGCACCCATAGCTGGCTTCCGAAGGCGATTGGTTCATTCGTCACGGCACGATCGTAGAGCCCGCCCCACCCACTCGATGGCAAGTTGCAGGGCCAACGGCGAGTTGTTGGTGGGGCGAACTTGCCGTCGACCCTGCAACTCGCCGTCGAACGAAGGTGGGTGCGTGATCAGTGACCTGGGTGGTCCTGGGTGGGCGCGCCGGTGTGCGAGCGCTATTCCCACTCGATGGTGCCGGGTGGCTTGCTCGTGACGTCGAGCACGACCCGGTTGACGCCGCGCACCTCGTTGATGACGCGTGTGGAGATCTTCTCCACGACGTCGTAGGGGAGTCGAGCCCAATCGGCGGTCATCGCGTCGTCGCTCGTGACGGCGCGCAGCACGATCGGATAGGCGTACGTGCGTTCGTCGCCCATCACACCGACGCTCCGCACAACGGGCAGCACCGCAAAGGCCTGCCACAGTTCACGTTCGAGACCAGCAGCCTTGATCTCCTCGCGCACGATCTGGTCGGCGGCGCGCACGATCTCCACACGTTCGCGGGTTACCGCACCCACGATGCGCACGCCGAGACCGGGACCGGGAAACGGCTGACGCCAGGTGATCTCGTCGGGCAGACCAAGCTGCGTGCCTACGGCCCGCACCTCGTCCTTGAACAGGTCGCGTAACGGTTCAATGAGCTCGAAATCGATGTCGTCGGGAAGGCCACCCACGTTGTGGTGGCTCTTGATCGTGCTGGCATGCCCGCCACCTGACTCGATGACGTCGGGATACAACGTTCCCTGGACCAACCATCGACAGCCCTCGTCGCTCAGGCCGCGCGCCGTCTCCTCGAACACGCGTATGAACTGTTCACCGATGATCTTTCGTTTGCGTTCGGGATCGGTGATGTCGTCGAGTGCGTTGTAGAAACGCTCGGCAGCATCGACTCGAATCAGACGCACCCCGAAGTGTTCCACGAACGTCGTTTCGATCTGGTCACTTTCACCAGCGCGCATAAGACCTGTGTCGACGTAGACGCACGTGAGCTGATCGCCGATCGCCTTGTACACCAGCGCAGCCGCGACGGCCGAGTCGACGCCGCCGGACAACGCGCACATCACCTTGTCGGCGCCAACCTGGGCGCGGATCTTCGCGACCTGCGTGTCGATGATCGATTCGTTCGTCCAGGTCGGTTTGCATCCGGCGACGTCGAACAGGAACTGCTCCAGAATCTGTTGCCCGTTGTCGGTGTGGAGGACTTCGGGGTGGAACTGGACGCCATGAATCATGCGTTCGTTGCATGCCATCGCGGCGATCGGAATTTCGGGAGTCTTTGCCGTTGCGACGAAGCCGGGCGGCAGCGTCTGTATCGAATCGAAGTGGCTCATCCACACGTTCTGAGTTGTGGCAAGTCCCCGCAACGTGACTGCGGTCGGGTCGGTGACGGTGACCTCGGTGCGGCCGTATTCTCCCCGTCCGGTATTCGCAACGACACCGCCGAGTTGTTGCGCCAGCAGCTGCACCCCGTAGCAGATACCGAAGATGGGGATGCCGAGCTCCAGAATCGCCTGGTCGATCTTCGGTGCTCCGGCCACATGCACGCTGGCCGGTCCGCCCGACAACACGATCGCAGTCGGCTGGCGGGCCCGAACCTGATCGGCAGTGATCGTGGACTGCACGATCTCGGAATGAACGTGTGCCTCGCGGATCCGCCGAGCGATGAGTTGCGCGTACTGCGCCCCGAAGTCGACCACGAGAACCGTCTGCGTGGGAGGGATTGCGGAGGCGGCCGGAGTGCTCAAGGCGTTCAACTTAGTTGGGCTCTCGTGGACGTTTTGTGAACTGCGACGCCCGCCGCAGGCTTGTGGTGCGTTTGCCACCCTTGTGGTGCGTTCTGCCAGCCCGAACGCACCACAAGCCGCCTAAACGCACCACAAGCTCGGTAGGGGCAGGTCGCGGGTCGCACGTGGATGGCGATTCGGCTACAACTCGGATATGTCGATAACCGGAATTGACCACATCGTGCTTCGTGTCAACAGCTTGGACGACGCCATTGCGTCGTTCACGAAACTCGGGATGACGCTGACGAAGCGTCACGAGCACCCCGACGTCGGAAAGATCGCCTTCTTCCGGCTCGCCGACGGCTTCTACTTCGAGCTGGTGGAGCCCCTGTCACCGGACTCCGCGGTAGGTCAGGCGCTCGCCAAGCGAGGCGAAGGCGTCCACACCATTTCGCTGGCCGTCGACGACCTCGCCGCGACCAAGGCGGCGCTCGTCGAATCCGGCGCTCCTGTGCTCGACGGGGGGTCGCTTCCAGTCGCCTTCATCCATCCCAAGGCGGCACACGGAGTCATGCTCCAGATCAACGTGCCGAATCCGTCGCACTTCGAGTAACCACGAACGTTTGCGGAACCACCAACGGCGCGGCGTCAGCTCGGGGCGTTAGCTACGACGTGCGTCGCCCCGTCCACGCGAGGAAGCGTTCCTGGTCCGACGCCCCCGAGCCGACCTCGCGCTCGGGTCCGAAGATTCCCGGCATGCGGATCATGTCCTGGTACGGTTCGAAATCACCACGTACACGTATTATCTCGTCGAGATCGACGATTGCGTATGCGGAGAGTGAGGCAGCCGTCGCAATATCCCAACCGTGCAGTACAAGGTCGGCGTTGTAGAAGCTGCTGATGGTGTCCGCGAAAGTGGTGGGCCCGAAATAGCCCTCGTACGCGCAATCGGCCTCCGACGGAGTATCGAGCGAACCCTGCACGAGGTCGCGCACAGTTGGCCACGCCGCAAGAGGGTCGGTGCAATCGACGCGTGCGACAACGTCCTCGGGTGCAAACGGCATACGGCCCAGGAGGTCGAGTTGTGTGGTCGTGACATGCGATAGGACGTCGAGTGCAGTCCAGTCATCGCACGGCGACGGGCGACTCCACGACGAGGGTGGAACGGCGCCGACGATTTCGGTGAAACGAGACGAGAGTCGGCGGTAGCGATCGGGTGCATCAGTGGAGAGCGACGTCATTGCGCCATGCTTACGGCGAGCGGGACGATTGTCTTGTACGGATCGGACATGTTCGGAAAGGTCGGGAAGTACGTCGCCAGGAACTTGCCCGGGGGCAGGCCGGTGATGGCCCGGCAATCTCGAATCAGGTGTGCGTGGTCCGAGTAGCCGGCCGTGGCAGCGAGCGACGCCAACGTCGTGGCGGTCCCGCGCGCGTGTGCCGGAGCCTCAGACAGGGCGAGGAACCGCTGAAAGCGCAAGAGCCGTGCCAGCGTGGCGACTCCGTACCCGAATCGCAAAAGTGATCGTCGGTGCAACTGACGTGTCGTCATAGCGAGTGAACTTGCCAGCTCACCAATGTCTGGGACTCGTGACACGGTCACGTGTTCCAACACTTGGTCGACGAAGGAGTCATGGAAGGGAGCGCCCGCATAAATATGTGCACGTATGAAACCTTCCAATACCTGTATGCGATCGTTCGTCGACGTACTGGCGTCGAGTTCGGAGATCAGCTCTGCGGATGGGGTGTCACCGACGATGGATGACAACGTGACTCGACGATGGGCCAGCGCGGACACATCGGTATCGAGCACGACTCCGACCAGGCCCGGAAGGAAACGAACACCAACCGCTTCGGAGCCCGGCGGGAGCGCGAACGTCCATGCGGTGACCTCTGGACCACACAGCCAAAGCACCCCGGCACCAGTGGGGGATTGGCGTACCCACAGCAGATCGGCACACCCGTCAGGCACCAACCGATGCCGCCCGGACGGGACCGCGCTCCACGAGCACGCAAGGACCCGCGCCAGGTCGGGAGCGACGTCGACCGGCGTGTACCAACCCATTGACACCGTCTCCACCACCTAACGACCGCGAAGGCGATCGATCTTTCGACGATCGCTCTTCGTCGGACGACCTGCACCACGATCACGCAGCAGTACGACGTCGAAGGGATCGCGTTCCTCCGGTGGAGGGCTGTGGTCGACGTAGCAGGTCACCGCTACCGGGGCACCGACTCGTTTGGCAATGACCTGCGATACCTCAACCGACCGCTCACGGTTTGCTATGCGCGCAGATATACGATCTCCGATCCTGACAGCGCTCGCTGCCTTCGCGACGCCATCATTGAGCGTCACTCGGCCGTTTCGACACAATTCGGTTGCCGCGGAACGAGAGGGCGTGAGCCGTACAGCCCAAATCCACACGTCGATACGCACGCTTTCCTTGGGTCCAGTTTCGATATACCCATCGTGCCACGGGCAATACGAATCGTGCCACGGGAAAACGAAGCGCTAGGGGCAATACGAAAGCCCTAGGTCAACTCGGGGTACAGCACACCCATACCGATGTCGCGGCAGTCGTCGAGCCAGTTGCCGTCGTAGGGTCCGGTTTCTTCCTGAAAGAGGTCCACGTCGTCGGCGCCCTCCGGGGTCGTGATCAGCGACCATGCCTGACGTTTGTAGCCAAGATTTTCGGGATGCAGACGATGAGCCTCGCGCCAGTGGGGCACGGCGGCATCGTGATCGTACGTACGCAACAGAAACTCCCCGAGCTCGAACTCGGCGTCGGCCATTGCTTGTTCGGCGGTTTTGACTCCACCCGCTGCGGCTGCTGCATCGACGTCGAGCGACCATGAACTTGCGGTGCCGTTGAGAGCCCAGTCACGCAGGGCGGCAAGATACTCCTCATGACGATCCGGACGGTCCGCCAAGAGTTGGATACGTCCGGCCACACGTTCCGGAAGTCCGTCGGGCACTGGTCGCCCGGCGAACGGCGAGGCTGAAACGGGACAGTGATGTGCTGGCCGAACGATCGTGCCATCGGCCTCCACCCACATGGCCATGGGCACGTTGATCAGCCCCAGTGTCGACGCCGTCGCATGTGTCGTATCGATAAGGTTCAGCATCCCGCCGTCGGCAAAGGTGTCGGGCCCGACAGCATCGAGCCACTTCTCGGCGCGTGAGGGATCAACCTCAAGACATACCGTGATCACCGAAACACCAAGGGCACGGAGTTCCTCGCTCAAGTCCTTCCACACGGGAAGGGTTGCTCGACAGCCTCACCAGGGTGCCCATGCGTGAAGCACGAAACGTCGCTCGCGAAGTTGGGCGAGCGAGAACGAGTTGCCCGACCGATCCTTCAACACAAGATCAGGGATCTTCGCGTCGCCGATGACTGGACGCTGCGCTTCCGGCCCAACAGCCCACACGCCATGAGTCTCGTCGTGAGCGACGGGTCGACCGGTGCGCCGCGCCAACTCCAAGACCGCAAACGTGCCATCGGCACGTGCGATGTCGGCCACGGGCACGCATCGATCACCCGAACACATGCCCTGCGTCTCGAGATGCCAACCGGTTTCGCGTTCCCACGATCCTGCGTCGATGAACTCGCTCGTTACAATCATGTGCTCATCATGACCGGGTCGGCCGTCGGACGCTAAATCGCAGAGTCACTTCGACAAGATCACCAGGTCAAGAAGGCGACGCAACATGCGTGCCGTCGCCCCCCAAACCGTGTCGCCATCGACGTCGAAGAACCAGACCGGAAAGGTGCCGTCCGCGAAATCCCATACCTCTTCGTGATAGCACTCGGGATGAGCAAGCTCGGCGAGTGACACATGGAATATCCGCTCTACTTCCCGAGGAGACGGCACCAACGGTGGCATCGTCCCATCGACGATGCCGACAAACGGCGTGATCGAAGAACTGCTCACCACGGTCGTGAGATTCTCCAACTTGCCGATGATCCGGATGCGATCGCGCGGAAGGCCAACCTCCTCCTCAGTTTCTCGAAGCGCCGCTTCCTCCGCCGTTTCACCTTCGTCGAGGCGTCCGCCTGGAAACGCAACCTGATGTGCGTGACTTCGTAAGCGCGCAGATCGTCTGGTGAGTAGGATGCGCGTTTCGCCCTCGTGCTCGAACAGCGGCGCGAGCACGGCAGAATTCCTCGTCGCGTTCATGAACGGCGGACGCATGGGCGTGGATGGACCGTCGAGATGAGGTGCTGCGGGATTGTGTGACGCGAGGATCTTCTCCACCCGACTCAGGGCGAAGAGATCTGCGGCGTCGGCTCGTTGCAACGTCGATGTCCACGGATTCGTTCCTCCGGGACGCCAGCCGTCTGGCCGCGGAATGACCTGGGGGCCGCCTCGACCCACGCGGTTCTCAGGCTTCCTGAGCGGCTTCGACGGCGTACTCCAGGAGCTTCGCCATGCCACCGTTCTTCAAGTCGGCGAGGATCCGCCCCGGAGACTCCTCGCCCTTCTCCCACTTCATCCAAATCGACAGAAGTTTGGCAGCATCGGGTGCGGGCGGTTCAAATGACATACCCCGAGGTTACCGGGCCTCCGGGCAACCGACCGACGCAGCTCGTCACTCATCCCACGCTGTGTCTTCCGTCGCCGCGAGAAGTCGTCGCAAGTAGGCGTCTCCTTCATCGAGAACCGGCCGCGTCGGTCTCACCGAGAAGCCGCAGCAGCAACCGACGTTCCGCCGGCCATGCCTCGAACAGAACATCTCGGGGAACCTGGCGAGCTGCGTACCGCAACGCAAACGCCACTACGACGATGTCGTCGAGCGGTCCAATCACGGGAAGAAATTCGGGGATCAGGTCGATCGGTGAAAGAACCCACAGCAACGCGATGATCAGTGCGACCTTTGCCCGGCGCGAGACGTCGGGGTGCTTGCGTAAGCGCCGCATCGTGGTGGCACACGCCGGAAGGAACGCCACGAGGTCCTTGGCCGCGCCAGGGGGGAGGCGTCGCGCCAACACGATCATCGTTCCCCACGACACCAGCACCAACGCTGCAGCCACAGCGACCAACTGGGGAAGTCTTGCAACGCTGAACCAACTCACGAACGCGAATCATTGCAGAGACGGCCCGACGAGATTCCGGTCTCGAGAACGTCCGCGCCGAATGGTGTCGCACAGTCTTGTTTGCGGTCCGCCTCGAAATCTTGGACGGGCTCGCGTTTTACGAGCACGCAGCGCTGAGAATCGGTCACAATGGGGACGTGAACGTCGTCTTGTTGGTTGGTCGTGTTTCGAATCGTCCGTATCGTCCTGGGGAGGGCGAGCGTGTGTTCCTGCAGATCGAGGTCGCGTCCTCTCGTAGGGCGGGCATGTCCGACGAGATCGAATTGCACTGCTTCGGTCAGACGGCCAATAGCGTCGAGAAGGTGGTTCACCTCGGTGACATGGTGGAGGTCCGCGGACGCATCGAACAGCG
>JANOWU010000015.1:0-25597 GCA_031418035.1 Acidimicrobiia bacterium | reverse complement strand
GGAAGCCGTCGCCACCAAGATCGCCGATACAGAGGGAGTCGAGAACTGTGGTGATGCCGCTGGCCGCAAGTACAGCATCGTGGCCGACGACAGCGGCGGAGGCTGGCCACAGCGATTCGACTCGCGGGCGCAAGTGCCACTCCAATGCATCCGTATGTACCTCTATCAGTCCGGGGAGCAGGTAGTCACCGTCGAGATCTTCAAGAATCACCCGGTTCGGGAGATCCGGTTGGGTATCGCCATTGACGTCGACGATCTCGTCCCTGACGATCGTCAGTGAGCCGAACACGACATCATGTTCTTGGACGATGTGACCATTTCGAAAGAGAGTTGCGGTCATGGGAGCTCCGAATGAGGTTGGTTCTGGGGTGAGTGTTCTGCCTTGAGGCTGACGTCGAACGAGCGAGTGGTGATCTGGTCTCGGACGTCGATGTCGTGGAAGATCCCGACGATCGCCGCGCCGCGCTGCTTCGCTTCGATCAAAAGTGCACATACGACATCGCGGTTTGCGGCATCCAGTGAAGCGGTGGGTTCGTCGACGAGGAGAATCGGATGTTCTCCGGCAAGGCCACGGGCCACGTTCACCCGCTGCTGCTCACCGCCACTGAAGGTTGCGGGAGCCAGACTCCACAGTCGCTCGGGAATGTGAAGTCGTTTCAGGAGCTCTGCAACTCGTTCGAGCGCGTCGTTGCGACACGTGCCTTGGGCAATGATCGGCTCGGCCACGATGTCGAGAGTCGGCACACGCGGAATGACACGGAGAAACTGGCTCACCCAGCCGACGGTGCGGCGCCGCATCTCGATCACTACCGATGGGTCAGCGTTCGTGAGCTCCACCAACGTGCCATCGTGACGAAGACTTATCGAACCACGCGTCGGGAGGTAGTTTCCGTAGAGGCAACGCAGAAGGGTCGACTTGCCTGAGCCGGAAGGTCCCGTCAGCGCAAGAATTTCACCATCTCGGACATCCACGTCGGCGTTGGACAAAACGTTGATCTCGACACCGCCCTGGTTGTGCAGGACGAAGGTCTTGTGCACCCCGACCACGCGAATCGCCGGGAGAGCAACAGCCTGCGACGGCGTGTGCTGTTTGGAAAGGTCGTTCTCGACGTCAGCGGTTTCGAGTGCGGTCATGGTGCGAGCACCGACGAAACGAGGAGTTGTGTGTAGGGATGCTGTGGGTCATCGAGTACTCGATCCGTGAGACCCTGTTCGACCACGTATCCGTCTTTCATCACGATCAGTCGTTGTGCGAGGAGCCGAGCAACGGCCAAGTCATGGGTAACGATGACCGCGGCGAGGCCAAGCTCTTGCACGAGCGAGCGCAGAAGGTCGAGGAGTCGTGCCTGCACCGAGACGTCGAGGCCGCCGGTGGGTTCGTCGAGGAACACGAGACGAGGACCGGGGGAGAGGGTGCGAGCGAGTTGCAGACGCTGCTGCATGCCGCCGGAAAGTTGACGGGGAAGGTCGTCGACGCGGTCGGCGTTGATCTCTACTCGAGCCAACCACTCCACAGCGTTGTGACGAAGAGACCCGTAGTGCCGTGAACCCAGATCCATGAGTCGCTCTGCGATGTTGGCCCCGGCGGAAACCTTGAGTCGAAGGCCGTCTCGAGGGTTCTGGGTCACGAAGCCCCACTCCTCGCGCCCGAGGCGTCGCAACTCGACCTCATCAGCGGACGTGACCTCCGTCGTTCGACCACGACGATCCGTATAGCGGGCGGAGCCGGACACCTTGTCGATCCGGCCGGAACACGCTGCGAGCACCGTTGTCTTACCGGACCCGGACTCCCCGACGATACCGAGCACCTCACCCGGCCAAAGATCGAAGCTGACATCGTGACAACCGAGCCTCGTCCCGTAGTACTTCGTAAGCCCACGTACTGACAGAAGAGCGGTCATGCCGGAACCTCCTGGGTGTCGTTTGCTTCGCGAATCTGTGACGCGCAGTGTGCGGAATCGGAGCAGGCGAAGAGACGGGTGCCGAGGTCATCGACGATGATCTCGTCGAGGAACGATTCGGTCGATCCGCAGAGAGCACAATCCTGGTCCCATGTCTCGATCGTGAACGGGTGGTCTTCGAAGTCGAGGCTGCGGACACGAGTGTGTGGTGGGATGGCGTAGATCCGCTTTTCCCGGCCGGCCCCGAAAATCGCCAGTGCCGGGGAACCATCGAGTTTTGGGTTGTCAAACTTCGGAATCGGTGATGGAGACATCAGGTAGCGGTCGTTCACCATGACCGGATAGCTGTATGCGCTTGTCACTCGACCCTGCTGTGCGATGTCTTCGTAGAGTCTCACGTGCATGAGCGCATAGTCGGCGGTGGCGTGCAACCGACGCGTCGTGGTCTCGCGTGGTTCAAGGAAACGCAGCGGCTCCGGAATCGGAACCTGAAAGACGATGATCTGGCCGCTGCGCAGTGGCCGCTCCGGTATGCGATGACGGGTTTGGATGATGTCGGCCTCCTCGGTCTGATCCGTGGTGGCCACACCCGCAGTCTTCGTGAAGAACTTCCGGATCGACACGGCGTTGGTCGTGTCATCGGATCCCTGGTCTATGACCTTCAAGACGTCGGTGCTCCCGAGAAGTGCGGCAGTGCACTGGATCCCTCCGGTGCCCCAACCATAGGGAAGAGGCATCTCGCGGCCGGCGAACGGGACCTGGTAACCCGGAACCGCAACTGCCTTGAGCATTGCGCGACGAATCGCTCGTTTCGACTGCTCGTCAAGGTACGCAAAGTTGTATCCAGTGGTCATACCGGAACCGTCTCTACGGACTGATCGTGATCGGCAGGCACCGCTGCGTCCCGCTGTGCCTTGTCCCATTCCTCGCGCAAGCCGCGAAGGAGAACGAGTTCGGATTGAAAGTCCACATAGTGTGGCAACTTGAGATGCTGAACGAATCCCGACGCTTCGAGGCTGTCGGCGTGACTCAGAACGAACTCGATGTCCTGGGCCGGTGATTCGCCGAAGGTTGCTTCGCCCAGTTCTTCAGCGCGCATACTTCTGTCCACCAGTGACATTGCCATCGATTTACGCTCCGCCTGTCCAAACGCGATTCCGTACCCACGCGTGAACTGTGGTGGTGTCGTGGCCGTTCCTTTGAATTGGTTGATCATCTCGCACTCGGTGACCTCTATGTCTCCGATTACGACAGGAAAGCCGAGTTCGTCGGGAACGAGTTCAACGGCGACGGTTCCGATGCGGATCTCGCCGACGAAAGGGTGTGTTGATCCGTATCCACGCTGTGTCGAATACGCCAGGCCGAGGACGAAACCTTCGTCGCCGCGAGCGAGGGCTTGAAGTCGAAGCGGGCGTTCTGCCGGGAAGGACAGCGGCTTGCGGGTGAGATCGTTGCCGAGGTCGGTCTCCTCGGTACCAGACACCGGCTCTATGAGTCCTTCTCGGTCCAGGACGTCAAGCACATGCGCGAGCACACTCTCCCCGCTGGAGGAATCTTCCTCGTTGTCGGCGACCGTCTCACCGGAACGGCTCTCGCGGGAAACCTCGTCCACGAATGCGCCCGGACCGAACTCGATCAGTCGATGTGAGTAGTCGAATGTCGGCCCGAGAAGTTGACCTCCGGGGACATCCTTGAACGTCGCCGACACTCTGCGGTTCAACACCATGGATCGTGTATCGATTGGGATTGAAACGCCGAAGCGCGGCAGGGTGCTGCGGTAGGCCCGGACGTTGAAGACGGCCTCGACCAGGTCACCCTGCGACTGTTGGATCGCGAGGGCGGCAAGTTCGGGGTCATACACCGACCCTTCGGTCATCACCCGAGAAACCGCGAACCACATCTGGTCGACAATCTGTTCTGTTGTGAGCCAGGTGGTACCGGGACGGGGCTGGCGTTGGCGATCGAGCAGGCGATGAGCACTCGCGATCGCTGCCTCGCCGCCCTTCGTTGCGACATACATATGTGTACCTACAGATTCTGATAGATGGACGTAGCGGGCTCGTCAGTGGTGACTGGGTACGAGACATGGACTTCGGTTGATCGTGGAAGGCCGACGATCTTGTCGCCGCAGCAAAACACGAGGTCGACGCCGGCCGGAAAGCGAGCGTGGTTGTCCTGAATTTCGGTCCAAAGTTCGACCGAAATTCCCTTCGCGGAGAACTGTCGGGGACTCGCCAGACCAGGTCCGGTGAGATGAACGGGGGTACCACCATCGAAGTCCTCGACCTCAAGCACGATGGTGGTGGACGCCTCCGGGCTCATCGCTGTTCCGGGGTTGAAGGCCGAAAGTGGCGGTAAGTCGCTGGGAGTTGCAACGAGAGCGAACGCGGCCGCGTGCGGGTCCTGGGCGGTCGGTACCCCGGCATGGAACCGAAGATATGTGGACATATCAGCAACGACTGAAGGGGATATCCACGTAGGGGTGTCAAAATCGGCGAGAGTCAGAATGCATGCCACCGCAGCCGACGAGCAACCGAGGTCGGGGAGCTGAGCTTGCACCGTCACCACCGAGCCTGGCTCCGACATCGCAGACAGAATGCGACGAAATGTTCGCTGGCCATCGTGAACCGGGTCGACGAATCCGGGGGCAACGATCGGTGTCATCTTCAGTCGCCCCGCACCATCGTGAGGAATCGAACACGACTCGTTTCCACGGTTGCTCGATGCTGTGAAACACGTTGCGCCTTCGCAGCTGACAGCGGTTCGATAACCGTCGCCATCACTTCGTGTTTGCGGTCTCCCTGAAGGAGGGCGTCGGCAAGCGCGACGTTCTTCGCGCGTTCCCTGTCTCGGCCCCGCACGTAGCCGACACCCATGTGGGCACCGATTTGCACGACGCATCTCGTGACGGTCATCTCGCCAACGCCGAACGGACTCCCTGTTGCTCCTACCCGACCCGTGACGAGCGCCAGGCCGGATTCAGGGACGCGTAGTTCGATGGCGTCTATCTCGACATGGTCGAGTTGCCGCATTGCTGCAGCCAGTTCTTCTGGCGTTGCGCCGGCCAAGATCGCGAGCCACTTTTGACGTTCACTGTTGGCGTCGTGCGCGTCCGATTTTTCGGTCATGTTCGGGACCGTAACAGCCCGCGTAATCGTCGGTCTTCGCAAACCGGTGATTCCGAACTCTGTTCACGAGATCAGTTTCTGGTGGTCGCTTCAGGTTCAATCCACGTTCATTTTGGCTTCTTAGGTTGACCGTGTTCGAACCGAGCCCTTCGTTGTTGAACGCCTCATAGCCCGGTCACACTCCCACACACTCAAAAAGAGGACATCCATGAAGCATTCGAATCGAAAGATCCTTGCAGCGGTTCTGAGCACATCTGTTGTTCCCCTTGTCGCCGCCCCTGCGTTCGCACAATCCAAAGCAAGAGCGGGTGGCTCATGCTCGAAGGTCGGTGCCCGTTCTGGATCGCTCGTGTGCAGCGACGCCAAGAAGTGGCAGACGGCAGCACCGTCGACCACGACTGCGCCTTCCCCGACCACGGCGGCGACGTCGACGACCGCAGCGACTGCGGTCGCTGAAGTAAAGATGCCTACCAAGTTGGTCTTTGCTCCCGTTCCGGCCGAGAACGCAATTGCCACGGCGGCGAACTGGGCACCGTTCATCAAGGCACTTTCGGATCGCGTCGGATTGCCCATCGAGCAGGTTGCGTCAACCGACTACGCAGGCGTGACCGAAGGCGTGTTGGCCGGCAAGGTCGACATTGCGTCGTACGGACCGCTTTCGTATTACATCGCGAAAGAAGCCGGCGCAAAGATCCGCGGTGTCGCAATCTCCAGTTCGACCTTCAGCGCTCCGGCCACGTATCAGGCGTACCTGTTCACGAAGGCCGGTCGCTCCGACATCAATTCGATCTCCGACGTCAGGGGCAAGAAGGTTTGCTTCGGTGACCCCGAGTCCACGTCGGGAACGCTCTATCCCTATCTCATGCTCGCCGATGCAAACATGGATCCCGAGAAAGATCTCACGAGAGTTGTCGCCGGCGCCCACGACAAGGCGATCCTTGGTGTGGTGAACGGCTCGTGCGATGCGGGGTTCGCCTTCGACACGATTGTCGAGACACCGAGCGGAGCTGCCGCCTCGGTCAAGGGCGCGGATCTCAAGATCGTTCAAAAGTCGAAGCCGATTCCGAACTCCCCGATCGCCGTTCGAACGGATCTCCCGCCGGCCCTGTTCAAGAAGCTTGCCGAAGCGATCCCGGACATCGACGCACTGTACCTCCAAGCCAAGGGGTATTGCCCGGCAGGCTCGCCGAAGTGCGGACCGGGTGCCCTCAATGGCACGCAGAGCGGATCATGGAAGGCTCAGACGAACGATGACTGGATGGCACCGATCGCCGCGGCGTGCAAGCTACCCGGCGCACCGTCTTCCTGTCGCCCCGCGAAGAAGTGACATCGACGTAATCGTCTGTTCACGTAGTAAGTCGTCTCCGACGTTTCTCTTCCCAGCCGCTTCACTTCCCGAGTCAAGGAACCACCATGTTGCAAAAGACAGTCGCCCTCTCGCAGGTTACGAAACGCTTCGGTGGTGCATCCCCCGTGACGGCTTTGGACCACGTCGACCTCACGGTGCAGCCGGGGGAGTTCGTGGCGCTGATAGGCCTCTCCGGTTCGGGAAAATCAACACTGCTTCGGCACTTGAACGGGCTGCACGAGCCGACATCGGGTGACGTGCAGGTGTTGGGCGTCAACGTCACCGAGGCTCGCGGCCGCGAGCTCCGAGCGTTGCGTCGAGACATCGGATTCGTGTTTCAGCAGTTCAACATCGTGCCGCGTGCCTCGGTGATCGACAACGTTCTCACCGGGGCACTCGGCCGGACCAAAGGTCCGCGCTATGGGTGTATGACATTTCCGAAGGCGATGCGCCGAGAGGCAGCAGAGTGCCTGGACCGGGTTGGTCTCGGCGATCGGTTGTTCCAACGGACCGGTACGCTCTCCGGAGGCCAACAACAGCGCGTAGGGATAGCGCGAATGCTCATGCAACGACCGAAGCTGGTGTTGGCCGATGAGCCCGTAGCATCGCTTGACCCCGAAGCAAGCAGAACCGTCATGGACCTGCTCGTCGGGATCTGTCGTGAGGATGCCCTGACAGTGATCTGCTCCCTGCATCAGCTTGAACTCGCGCTCGACTACTCGACGCGAATCGTGGGGCTGCGTCATGGCGTGAAAGTGCTTGATCGTCCGACACATGAAATTGATTCAGCGGAGGCAATGAAGGTGTACCGCGAAGTCGGAGCGACGGCCCATGAGGTCGCGCAGTTGAGTACGTTGCTCACGGGTCGCCCCGACGTCGACCCGGCGGCTGCTCCGCTCGGCGTTGCATCGTGACCGCACCGATTCTGTCTGGTTACGACCGGCGGCTCAGTCCGCCCTGGACTGCGCAGAGAATCGCGAAGATCGTGCTTCTCCTTGCGACGTTGCTTCTTGGTGGATACCTCCTCCGTTACCTTCGATTTGCGCCGGGGGAACTCCTGTCCGGCTTGTTCAAGCGTGACGGGTATCTCAGCCGGGCGCTCCCGCCGACGTTCACGAGCACCAACTCCGAGGGCGGCGATGTTCGAAGCGAGTGGGGGATCACCGCAACCCAGTTGGTTCGTACACTTATCATGGCATGTGCGGGCACGGGTTTCGCAGCGGTGCTGTCCTTCCCGGTCGGGTTGCTTGCGGCACGAAACATCTCCCCACATCGATTCGTCGCGACGGCGGCTCGAGCGCTCATCTCCTTTTGCCGGGCGACGCCGGAGATCGTGTTCGCCACCATATTCGTGCTTATTGCGTCGATCGGAGAACGGGCTGGTGTCATGGCCCTGGCCGTCCATTCGATTGGCATGCTCGGGAAGCTCTTGAGCGATCGCATCGAAGAGGTCGACGCGAAACCACTCGAGGCGGCGCGCGCGGCGGGTGCTTCCCGGTTGCAGATGATCTACAACGCAGTGCTGCCGCAGGTGGTCCCGAGCTGGGTGAACAACATCGTGTACCGATTCGACATCAACCTGCGGGCATCAGCGGTGCTCGGATTTGTAGGTGCAGGTGGCATCGGCATCTTGTTGCAGAGCGATCTCAAGAACGCGACCCGTTATCCCCTCGGGATGGCCACCGCGCTTGCCCTTGCCGCGGTGATAATCATCGTCGAGATCTTCTCAAACCTCCTACGCACACATCTTCAAGGTGTCGAGACCAATTTGACCCGCGAGCAGCGAGACCCGAAGACGCCGACACTGCAGATCGTGTCCTCCTCCTCACCAGGTCTGCGGCCACCGCTGACGCGTGAGCGGGCGAGCTTCTTCGCCGTCATATTTGGTGGAGTACTCATCTGGTTGTGGTGCATGTGGCAGGTCGGGCTGTTCACGCTGACGTCGGTCAGACCATTCGGCTTTTCGTTCCCATTGCCACAGTTCATAGCGATTCCGACGACCGCTGTGGGTCAGATTACGAAGTACTGGCCGAACTGGGACACCGTCGGGTATCTCTTTCGCGGTGAGATCGTCACGGGCCATAGCGCCTGGACGCACGCGTGGCGAGACACGCTAGTCATCGGCGGGGGAGCGGCCTTCATGGCGGTCCTCGCCGCCATACCCGTGGCCTTTCTCGTTGCTCGTTCGACGTCGCCGTCACCGTGGATTTCGCGCGGTTGCCGCATGGTGTTAGTAAGTGCGCGTAGTCTTCCGGAAATCGCGCTGGTGTTCTTCTTCGTCTCTGCGCTCGGACTCCAATCGCCGTTCCCCTGCGCAGCAGCGATGGCACTCGGTGCGTTTGCGTTTATCGCCAAGCTGACGGCCGACGATCTGCACGGGGTAGGTGCCGGACCACAAGAAGCGATTCGAGCGAGCGGCGCCACCAAGAGTCAGGAAGTGATAGGCGGCGTGCTTCCTTCGGCGGTACCGATGATCGTGGCGAACGCCGTCTACTGCCTCGATGTGTGCGTGCGTGGAGGAATCCTGCTCGGGACGATTGCCGGCGTTGGTGTTGGTTATCTCTTCACGCAAACCGGCTTCCTGCCGAACCCGTTCCAAACCGTAGGAGCGTTCGTGCTGTCGACGTTCGTCGTCGTGTTTGCCATCGAACGGCTCGGGAGCTTCGTGCGGACCCGCCTCCTATAGCTCGCTCGATCGGCCGAGACGTTCCTACTGCTTCTTGTTCGCGACGCGAAGTACAAACCAGATCACGCCACCAATGATCAACGCAATAACGCCGAGTTGGATGAGCCAGAAAACGGCACTCACCACGCGCTTCAAGAGCCAGACACCGACGAGCAACGCGACGATCGCTCCGATAATGGTCAGAAGGAGGGACCCTTTGTCTTCGGCGCTCTTGGGGTTCATGCACCTGAGTAAACCAGATCCGGGCCGAACTGCCGAGAGGTAGGCCCCTGAACATCCCCTCGCCCGACCAGGTACTACTTCAGGGTACCGGCACGAACCCGGGTCGAACCTATGGGGAACGGCAGTCGGGCTAGTTGCGAGGCACCTTCGACCAGGCGAGGTCCTTGTCGACGCGGGGTTCACCCGGAAGCCCGAGCACCTGCTCGCCCAAGATGTTGCGCATGATCTCCGACGTTCCGCCCTCGATGGAATTGGCCCGCGTGCGGAGAAACGCGTAGCGCGCTCCTCGGTGCGCACCGTCGACATCGAGTTCCGTTGCTCGGCGGAACGTGAAGTCGTACTCAACGGTTGCGTTCATCCCCATGAGGTTCATCGCGAGTTCGAACACTGCCTTGTTGAGTTCCGCGTAGGCAAGCTTCGCGACGGAGCCTTCGGGGCCAGGGTTGCCGACCTTCGCCATTTCTGATGCGCGCTTATTGGTGAGCCGTCCGACCTCGCCTCGCACCCACAGCTTCATGAGTTCATCGCGGTGTCCGTCCTGACGTTGGTCGGCAGGGAGCGCCTTCCAGATCCTCACCAATTCGCCCGCAGCACCACCACTGGCGGGTGCGCCGCCCTCGCCGCCCCCGATCGCGGTGCGCTCGTTCATCAAGGTCGTGAGCGCCGCGCGCCATCCTTCGCCGACGGCCCCGACACGGTTGGCGTCGGGGATTCGTGCGTCGGTCAGATACACCTCGTTGAATTCAGCCTCGCCGGTTATTTGACGCAGCGGGCGAACCTCTACTCCCGGAGAGCGCATGTCCAACGCGAAATACGTCATGCCCTTGTGCTTGGGCGCCTCGGGGTCTGTACGCGTCACGAGCATGCCCCAGTCGGCGAGGTGGGCCATGGTGTTCCACACCTTCTGCCCGTTAACGATCCACTCGTCGCCGTCACGAACTGCCTTGCACGCGAGCCCGGCAAAGTCGGAGCCGGCTCCCGGCTCGGAGAACAACTGGCACCACTTTTCCTCGCCGGTGAACATCGGTCGCAGAAAACGGGCCCGCTGTTCGTCGTTGCCGTGCGTGACGATCGTGGGACCGGCCAGCGCAATGAAGAACGTCGTGGGGTCCTGGGGCGCCGCCCCGGCCTGGCGAAGTCGGCGCTCCACGAGCTTGTTGAGCTCCGGTCGCAGGCCTAGGCCGCCGAACCCGACAGGAAAGTGCACCCACGCCAGGCCAGCGTCGTAGCGCGCACCCCGAAACGCAACGTTGTCGGTCGTCTTCGGGTCGTGGGCTGCCAGCAACGCGTCGATCGCAGCAGAAACCTTGGCCTCGTCGGCGGACACGGCGGGGGAAGCGAGAACATCAGTCATGGTGCCATTCTCGCAGTGACGGTGACGTTATTGCCACCTGGCGGGCGTTGGGTGCGGGCACCGTTCCAAAAGGCGGCCACCGATGCGCGCTGTGGCCGCAATGTGACACGGTGGCCGCACACCACGGCTTCGGTGCGTCGATGCGATGGACGGCCGCAGCGTCGGGCGCTACACGTCGGGGTCGGGAAGCATGACGTTGCGCACGACGGCGACGAAGTCGTACCACGCCGTGATGAACGAGCGAAGGGTACGCAGTACCGGACCGAAGGAGTCGAACTCGGCAATGGCCATGCCGTCGGGTTCATACGCCCGCCGGAAGTCCGAGAACTTCTCCTGAAGCTCGGCGACGATCGCCGGATCGACGGGCACGTCCATCGTGGGCAGAGGCTGGCGTCGTGACTGATTCGCCTTGACCTGCCACTCCCACGGCATCGTCTGGACGATGTCGCCGCCGATCAGCTCCGACCAATGACCGAGGTGCCGGTAGGCCGCGACGAGCAGCTTCGTTCGGTATCCTCGATCGGTGAACAACCCATATGCGCGCTTTGCACATGCGATTCCCGCCCAGTCGATCACCTCTGGCGCACACGCAATCCCTTCTCGTTTGGCAACCACCTTCAGCCAGTCGTCGAGGCGTCCGATCATCATCGTTGCCACGGGAGCCATATGTGTCGTGTCGAGTCCTGCGGCGTCACGTCGGATCAACCCGCGTTCGACGGCCGCGGCGATAGCCAGAACCTGCGGAACGCAGAAGCTGACCGTCACGTTGAGGTTGACTCCTTGAAACGTCGCTTCCTCGACCATGGCGAGTCCGGCCGACGTCGCCGGTATCTTGACCTGCATGTTCGGACCGAGATGGGCAAGGGCAACCGATTGGGACAGCATGGCGCGTGAGTCGTTGTGCAGCGTGGGGTCGGTCTGCACCGAGAGCCGTCCCCATGTTCGATCCCCGGCCTCGAACGTCGGCAGCAGCAACGTGGCGCCGGCTCGACCCATCTCGGTGTAGAGCTCCCATGCCACACGACGTTCGTGCCACGTCGGGTTGGCCGTGAAGATCTCGGCGGCGCGAGGCAGCCACGTCTCGGCCTCCTGCTTCAACACGTTGAGACAAATCACCGGATTACTTGTGGCTCCCGTAGCGCCTCGTTCGATCGCGTAGAGCAGTTCCGATGTGGAGCACGAATCGTTGAAGTATCGCGTCGGCGTGGTCTCCGTCATGATCTTCAGCGGCGCATCGGCCGCACTGGGTTCAGCGATCTCGTCTGCTGGCGTGGTACTCATGGCTACCCGATCTCGCTTGTCTTGACCGTGCGGCGTTCGGCAACGCTGCGGAGCGCGGCAAGTCCGAGCACGAGGGGTGCGCGCCCATCGGCGCCGGACACCTCGGTGGGGGTCCCATTCCGAAGTGCACGTACGAATGACTCCCATTGGGCCACGTACGACGGAATGTATCGCTCCAGGAAGAAGTACGGAATGTTCGGTGTGGAGACTCCCGTCGGCCCGCTGATACGACCCGTGTAGCTCGGGGGATTCTCCGACTGTGCCATTCCCAGCGAGCCGAACGCCTCCACCCGCTGGTCATAGCCGTACGCCGCTCGACGGCTGTTGTCGATAGTGGTCAGCGCTCCGTTGGCATGTTTGAGCACCACAACCACGGTGTCGAGATCACCGGCCGCCCCGATCGCTGGATCGACGAGCACCGCACCGTGGGCCGTCACTTCCTCGACTTCACTTCCGGCCACGTAGCGAGCCATGTCGAAATCATGAATCGTCATGTCGAGAAAGATGCCGCCGGAAACCTTGATGTACTCGATTGGTGGCGGTGCCGGGTCGCGGCTCGTGATGCGGACGATGTTCACCTCACCCAGGACGCCGTTGGAGACCGCGTCGCGTACCGAGCGGTGAGCCGGGTCGAAGCGGCGGTTGAAGCCGATGTGCAGTGGGACCCCGGCCGCCGTCGCGGCGGCGAGTGCGCCATCGACCTGGCCAAGGTCCATCGACACCGGTTTCTCACAGAAGATGGCCTTGCCGGCCTTCGCTGCAGCATGGATGTAGTCGATATGTGTGTCTGTGCTCGTGCAGATGGCGATGGCGTCGACCTTCTCAGACTCGATCAACGTTCGTGGGTCCGTCGCGTGCAACACACCGAGCGACGCTGCCACGTTGGCCGCGGCTTCCTCGTTGATGTCGAACACGCCGGCTACTTCGGCGTCGCGAACGTGTCGCGAGATGAGTTCGGCATGCATCTTTCCAATACGACCGACGCCAAGCACTGCAATACGGGTTGGGGGTGTTGTCATGTGCACATATCTTTCGTCGGTCTGGGACGTGAGTCGAATCGGAACTATCTATCGAGCCACTGGTCTAGTTTGCCCTTTTGCATGGCTGCGTGCGCTTCGACGACTTGATGGCGCTGGCTCACCTCAGGAACGCCGACCTCCCAGAACATTCCGCCGCCCGTCCACGTGTTGGGGTCCGTGTCGATCGAGATGACGGTCGTCTTGTCGTTTTGACGAGCCCGTTGGAGTGCCGAGGCGAATTCATCCAAGGTCGCGACCCGCTCGACGTCGGCGCCCATGGATCTCGCGTGCCCGGCGAAGTCCACCGAGAACGGTTTCACAACCTGGGAATCCGCAATGAAGTTGTTGAACGACACCCCGCCCTGATTGAGCTGAAGTCGGTTGATCACAGCGAACCCGCCGTTGTCGCACACGATGATCGTCAACTTGTGACCGCTCAAGACCGACGAATAGATGTCGGAGTTCATCATCAGATAGGAACCGTCGCCGACGAACACGTAGACGTCGCCGCGGTCCGCTCCGGCGTCGCGTCCTCGGCTGCGTTGGGCCATTGCGGCGCCCCATCCACCGGAGATCTCGTAGCCCATGCAGGAGAATCCGTACTCACAGTCAAACGACGAAACGTCGATCGACGCCCATCCGTTGTTGAGCTCGCCGGGTAGACCCCCGGCGGCCGTCAGGGCGAAATCGTTCGGGCGCGCCTGTGCGACGACCGCAGCGACCACCTGTGCGTAGCTGGGCAGTCCCGACTCCGTTGTGGCGGTAGGCGTTGCGATCTCGGCGATGTAGTTCCAGTATCCGCGCACCTCACTGGCGATTCGAGCCGTCCACTCGGGTGCGGCGCGGTAGGCACCGAGCAGACTCTCGAATTCGACGAGGGTTTCGCGAGCGTCGCCGACAACCGCGATGCTGCGGTGTTTGGTGGCATCGAAACGGTTGACGTTGATCGTGATGATCGCTGCCCCATCAGCGAAGCCCGTCCATGAGCCGGTTGTGAAGTCTTGGAGTCTGGTCCCGACGGCAAGGATGACATCCGCATCGGCGGCCATGTTGTTCGCCGCTTCACACCCGGTCACGCCAATCGGTCCGACATAACTGGGATGACTGTGAACCACAGTCGACTTTCCGGCAACGGTCTCCACGAGCGCGATGCCGTGACTGCGGGCAAACTCGGCCAGTTCAGCTTCCGCGAGTGAATAGTGCACGCCGCCACCGGCAATGATGAGCGGACGTTTCGCGCGTCGAAGCGCCGCGACCGCCTCGTTGATCTGGTGGCGCGACGCGCGGGGGCGGGCCAGTTCATGGACGACAGGTTCGAACAGTGAGGTGGGGAACTCGAAGGCAGCCGCCTGCACGTCTTGTGGAAGTCCGATGAACGCGGGGCCACAGGTCGCCGGATCGAGCATCGTGTGAACGGCATTCGGAAGTGAACTTATTATTTGAGGAGGTGAGGTGATGCGATCCCAGTAGCGCACGACACTGCGAAACGCGTCGTTGACCGTAGTGCTGGGTGAGCCCTCGTGTTCTACCTGTTGCAGAACGGGATCCGGCAGACGGGATTGAAACGTGTCGCCGGCGAGCAGCAGCAGCGGAAGGCGATTGGACATTGCCACTCCGGCTGCAGTGATCATGTTGGTGGCTCCGGGTCCGACCGATGATGTCGCAACCATGATCTGTTGTCGACGCATCGCTTTCGCGTACGCGACTCCGGCGAGCGCCATGCCCTGTTCGTTCTGCCCGCGCCACGTCGTGATCTGATCGCGGTGACGCTCGAGCGAATGCCCCAGGCACGTCACGTTTCCGTGACCGAATATGGCAAAAACACCCGCAAAGAGGGGTTGCTCGACACCGTCGATCAGCGTGCGTTGAGCAACGAGATACTCGACGATTGCGTCGGCGGTCGTCATCGACACGGTTGTACGGCTCATGGTGTTCCGTTCTTCGTGGGCCTAGGAGGGTGATGAAAATCCTACGTTTCGACCGTTTCGCAACCACATATTGGCTGGTCAACGAAGCGGGCTGAGGTCGGAAGGGAGGTTTTTCAGAACCCTGCTAGTGGCCGAAGTCATTGTTCGATCGGATTGTTCAAGCGGATTGTTCGAGCGGATTGTTAGAGCGCTCTACTTTTCGCACCGAAAACTATCAGATGGGTGGGGTGACGTGACAGAATCGTTGGTCGTGCAGCGCCAGCGTCGACCAACACTAGAAGACGTCGCCGCTCGCGCAGGAGTGTCGCGGGCGTTGGTCTCACTCGCCATGAACGACAGTCCACGCGTCGCTGCCGCGTCGAAGGCGTTGATTCTCCAAGCAGCCTCGGAGCTGAGCTACCGGCCGAACCTCGCGGCGCGAAACCTGGCCAGTCACCGCACCGGCACGATCGGCGTCTTGTTGAATGATCTCCACAACCCGTTCGTCGCCGACGTGTTCGACGGCCTCCACGCCGCTGCTGAGGACCTCGATCAAAAGCTTCTCCTCACGACCGGAAGAAACATCGCCGCGGGGGAACGTGAAGCGATCGAATCGATGATCTCGCATCGCGTCGACGGCGTCATCCTCGTTGGTCCGAGGGTGTCATCGGGGGAGATCGGCAGGATTGCGAACGTGGTGCCGACCGTTGTCGTCGGAAGAACCGTGCGTAGTCCGAGGGTGGATTGTGTGGCGAACAACGACGCGGACGGTGCCTGGATCGCCGTGGATCATCTGGTGAGCCTCGGTCATGAATCGATCGTGCACATAGATGGTGGCGATGGCGCCGGGGCCCGCGCCCGTCGGTCGGGATTCGAAAAAGCAGCGCAGATGTTCGGCGTCTCGGCAGAGGTCATTCGGGGGGACTACACCGAGGAGGCAGGCAGGAGCGGTGCCCGGACCTTGCTGCGTCGTCGGCGGCTGCCAACTGCCGTCTTCGGTGCCAACGACCTCGTTGCGATTGGAGCACTCGACGCGTTTCTCGACGGCGGGCACCGCGTGCCCGAGGACGTGTCGGTGATCGGTTACGACAATTCGGCGTTGGCCCGTATGTCGCGCCTCTCGCTGAGTTCCATCGACCAGTCGCCGGGCGCCCTCGGTCGCTCGGCCGTCGAACTGTTGCTGAGTCGCGGAGCCGGCCGAACCGAGCAGATCATTGAGCTCATCACGCCGGCGCTCGTGCATCGGCGTACCACCGCGCATCCGCGTGCAGACCCTGCTGCGTAAGTCCTTACCGTTATTGGAAAAAGGAGAGTCAGCGCAGAGATGTGCGGTGACATACTTTCTTCGGTGACCGCTCCCGCTCTCGCCTTGACCTCTTTAGCTCTACACGGACCTCGAGGTTTCTCGTGAACGAACCTGTTGATGTGCCCACTGAGCATTCGGTGATCGCGAGCACGAGTCGCCCCTTCACCCGATTATCCGTGCGCGACGATCTCGCCCGGCTCGGCGTGGAAGCAGGTGACACGCTCATTGTGCATTCGTCGCTCTCCAAACTGGGATGGGTGGTCGGTGGTGCGCAGGCCGTGGTAGAGGCGCTGCTCGACGCGGTGGGTCCCGACGGCACGTTGATCATGCCCACGCATTCGTCACACTGGACCGAACCGGCGAATTGGCAGAATCCGCCCGTGAACCCCGAATGGTTCGCCGACGTCTATGCCGCGCTGCCGGCCTTCGACCCGGCGATCACCCCGACCACCATGATGGGCGCGATCGTGGAGTGTTTCCGTCACGTGCCAGGCGTCCGCCGAAGCAACCACCCCGCAGCGTCGTTCGCGGCCTTTGGGAAGCACACGGACGTCATCGTCGACAACCATCGTCTCGAATCGTGGATGGGCGAGCACTCACCGATCGGTCGCGCCTACGACCTCGACGCAAAAGTCCTGCTGCTCGGTGTCGGCCATGGCAACAATTCGTCGCTGCATCTGGCCGAGCATCGCGCGGACTGGAAGGGAAAGAAGATGGAGCGCCAGGGCGCAGCCATCCTGGTCGACGGAGCGCGTCAATGGGTGGTCTACGAGATGCACACCGCCGATGAATCGGACTTCGACGCGGTCGGCGCGGACTTCGACGCCACCGGACAAACCGAGACGGGCAAGGTCGGGCACGGCGAGGCCAAGCTCATGTCGCAGCGCGCGCTCGTGGATTTCGCAGCGGCGTGGATGGAGTACAACCGTCCGGGATCGCTCAGTGACTGAGCGCCCAGTTGGTAGGCGCGCTTAGCAATCGTTCGAGTTTAGAGATTGTTCGTGTTGAAGGTGTCGCAGCTCCGGGGGTCACCCGAGTTGAACCCTTCGAGGAACCAGCGCTGACGCTGCTCTGAGGATCCGTGGGTCCACGACTCGGGCGTCACCCGACCCTGCATCTTCTCCTGGATGCGGTCGTCGCCGACGGCCGATGCGGCGTCGAGACCCTCACGGATGTCGCTCTCACTCAAACTCTTGATCAGCGGACGAGGTCCGCTCGTTGCGTTCGCAGCCCATACGCCGGCGAAGCAATCGGCCTGCAACTCCAGGCGGACGGCACCGGAACGGGGCCCGGACTCGTCGCCACTGCGCTGCACCTTTTCCGATGTTCCGTTCAGGTTCTGGATGTGGTGGCCGTACTCGTGGGCAAGAACATAGGCCTCCGCGAACGGGCCGCCCTTGGCGCCGAACTTGCTCTGCAGCTCACTGAAGAAATCAAGATCGACGTACACCTGCGAATCGGCCGGGCAGTAGAACGGTCCGACGGCCGAACTCGCAGCACCGCACGCGGTTTGGACGCGGCCGGAGAAGAAGTTTGTTTCGACAACCTGGTACTCGTTGTCCGTCCATCGTGGATAGGCGCTCTTCCAAAAGCCCTGGATGCTGTTGACGAACACCGCACCACGGCAATCCTGGCGGCTCAACCGATCCGTGCCGACCTTGCATGATTCCGCCAGATTGGAGTTGTCACCCGCTGCGACGCTGACGTTGTTGTCACCGAAGTTCGCGCTGTTCGGATCGATGCCGATCCCACTGCCGCCTCCGCCGCCTGCACACATCTTGAGTGCGAAGATCGCAATGATCACCACCAGGCCGAGTCCGCCGCCGGCGCGGCCCATGGGAAGGCCCATGCCGCCGCCGCCGAGACCGCCGCCGCCCATACCGATGCCGCCGCCACCCAAGCCGCCACCACCGCGACCGCGTTGGTCGTCGATCTGACTGAGGTCGAGTTCTTGGTTGTCGTCGAGTTCCATGTTGCTTCCTTCCGCGGAATCCCGCGAGCCTAGGCCAGAGAAAAGACGGAGGCGGTTCCGATACGCATCCCTGGTTTGCTGGTCGCGACCACATGACCTTTTTCGATGAGATCGATCATGTGCGCCAGGATCGAACGCCCGGCCGCTGGAATCAGGCGTTCGTCGAGGCCGACGTAGAGCGCCTCGACGATGGTGGGAATCGACGTCTGCCCGAGTTTGAGTTGCCCCAAGACCTGTTCAGTTCTCGTGCGTCGGTGGGCTAATAACCCAAGCGCAAACTCCGGTCCCTGCGGAATCGGCGAGCCGTGCGTTGGCACGTACATCTGCTCAGGACGCGTCGTGAGCAGTTCGAGGCTGCGAAGGTAGTCGGCGAGGTGGCCCCCAGGTGGGGAGATGACGCTCGTCGACCACCCCATCACGTGATCACCGGTGAAGACGACGCCGAGTTCGGGGAACGCAAAACACAGGTGATTCGCGATGTGGCCCGGAGTATGAAGTGCCTCGGCGCGCCACGTCGACGTGGCCACCTCGTCACCGGTCGAGAGGTAGTGGTCGGGGACGAACTCGGTGTCACCGCGATGCTCCTCCGACGACTTCTCGGGATCGTGGGGATCGGCCTCGTTGTCCGTCGTCTCCGTGGCGTTGTCCCGTTTGGGCTTTGGGTAGTCGAAGGCGTCTTCGGGCGTGCCGGGCTCGTTGGGATGCCCACCCCAACCGTAGGTCTCTGCGCCGGTTCGTTCCTTGAGCAGCTTCGTACCCGGTGAGTGATCCGGGTGCGTATGGGTGATCAAGATGTGGGTGATCCGCTCGCCGGTTGCGGCTAGTGAATCGAGGATCGCCTGGGTGTGCACTTCGTCCTTCGGCCCCGGATCGATAACGGCCACGTCGCCGTGACCCACGACGAATGTTGCCGTGCCGCGAAACGTGTACGGTCCCGGGTTGTTGGCCACGACGCGCCGCAGACCCGGCACGATTTCTTCGAGCGTGCCGTAGAGCGGATCGAAGTCCCGGTTGAAGACAAGCGCTGGGGTGGAGGCCGGAGTTGTGGACATGTCAGGAATCTTCCGTCACGGAGCGGCGTCCTGGCCAGTTCACAACTTTTGGCTTCAACGGACGGAGGTTGCGGGTGGTCATGCAACTCCACCATAAGCCCGCACAGTACGACGTGTCGTCGAGAAGGCGAATGGCTACGTACGTCAGTGGATTCATGCGCGGTTTTCGGTCACGGAAGTCGAGAACGTTGGCGATAACGGCGGTCGCCAGTGCCCAGCGGCGAGCACGACGGCTGATCAGGCCTGCCACGACGGTGAGCGGGAGATACGCGCGCCACGTGGCGCTCGCCAACTGGCGACCTGCCCCCAGATGACCGCGAACGACCAAGCGGGCCGCAACGGGCCCCGGCTCACGGAGCAGGCCAAGCTTCGCCGGGAACTTCGCAGCTGAGTACCCGACGATGCCGACTGCGCCTCCGAGCCCGATCATGGTTTGCGAACCAATACCTGCCCAGGCACCCACCGACCAGGGCGAGATGACGATCGGTGGCACCTGTCCCGGGTGGAGCCTGTCGAGAAGAGCCGTGCTCGTGGCGTATTGAAAGCGTCGCTGGGAGAACGCCCACCATGATGTGCGATGGTCGTGTGCGACATGTGCCCCGGGCTCGAAACGCACCATATGTGCACATATATTTGCGCGCCATACGAAATCGACGTCCTCACCCACGTGCAGGTCTTCGTTGAAGCCCCCAAGTTCTTCGAACGCTCGGCGTCGGACAACGAGCGCCGCCGCCGGAACGTAGGCCACGCGATGCATTGGCGCGACGCGTGCCGGCTGGGATCCAAGATCCAACGACGAGTGGACAGATTCATATGCGTGCAGAGGATGGTCGGATGCGCTCGGCATCGCGACGATGCGAGGGGCCACCACCGCTACGCACGGGTCGTCGAAATGGGCGAGGCACCGTGACAGCCAACCCGGTGTCACCTCGCAGTCCGAGTCGACGAATGCGATGGAGCCAGTCGTCGTCGCGCCCGCACCGACGTTGCGGGCACCTGCGGGACCGAGCGACTGCTCGTGTCGGATCAGGGTCGCCCGATGTCGACGCACCAACGTTGCGATCTGGTCGCGTTCGTCGGCATGGGAACCGTCGTCGACGACGATTACCTCGCACGTGGCGGTATCGGGGCTGTAGCGGATCGAGGTGAGGAGCCGATCCAGTTGAGCGGCGCGATCCTTCACGGGAACGACGATGGTGACGTCGTTGGCCGACGTGGCCCGACGTTCGGCGTCGAGAAAAAGAGGGTGAACGATCCCGCGGTCGAGAAGGCGCCGGACAAGGCTGCTCACCGAACGTAGCGAAACCCGGCAGCTCGTTGCGGCCTCGGAAAGGGTGCGACCCGAACGCAGCGCCTCGAGAACGGCCGAACTGGTCGGGCTCAAGCGGAGGAGTCGGAGGGGGTCCCCGCCGAGCAACACGGGCTCGCCATTCGGACCCAGATGCTGTTCGGTGCCTCCGCTGACCTCGACCCGAAAGGTCCCGGGAAGCGAGCGCGAGTCGACCGCAGTCGCACTCGTTGCGTCGGCCTCGCTATGCTCGGGAGGAGTCATCGTTGTCCACCGTAGGACAACGTCACCAGCGATTCGTCACCGAATCGGCACCGAAGCAGGAGTCCTCTGATGGGTAACACCGAGATCAAGCCAACCGAGAACAACGACACGGTGGCCGCTGTGGAGATCGACGACGAAGAGCTGTTGATCGAGGAGATCTCCATCGACGGCATGTGCGGCGTGTACTGACACGCCCTGACGGGTCTTTTCTGCTACGCCTTAGCGCGTGAGCAGGATCTTCTGCGCGGACCGGTCCGAGATGTTCGGTTTCCACGTCGCCGGCTCGGCGACAGCGAGGTTCGGGAACTTCTGAAACAGCGCCGGAAGCGCGATCCGGGCTTCGAGGCGGGCAAGTGACGCGCCGAGGCAGAAATGGTGTCCGTGCCCGAACGTGAGGTGCGGGTTTTGCGTCCTCCGCAGATTGAGCCGATCTGCGTCGTCGAAGACCCGCCGATCGCGATTCGCGGCGAGGATGGTGAGGAACACCCCATCGCCGGCATGCATGTCGACGCCTTCGAAGGTCTGGTCGTGGGCCACCTGGCGCATCATGGCTTTGGCGGGGGCCTCGTAACGCATCAGCTCCTCGATCGCCACGTCGAGGTCGCGTCCGACCAGTTCCCCGCTGCGCACCAGCTCGGCCTGATCGGGATGGTCGAGCAGCGCAAGGGTTGCCGAACCCAAGAGTGATGACGTGGTGTCGTGACCCGCAAAAAGCACGAGCGAACACGCACCAAGTATCTCTTCGGCGCTGAGTCCGTCGTCCTGGTCCTCGGTGGCCAGAAGTGCACTTATCAAATCGTCCGTAGGATTGGACCGGCGCTCATCGAGGAGGCCGCCGAGGATTTCGGCGAACTCCGACCCCGATGCGCGTGCGACGTCTTCGTAGTCCGGTCGGCGAGTCGCCCCGAACACCACCACACCGAACCGTGCCGACCACTGTGCGAGCCATGGCTCGAGGTGTGGAGGAACTCCGAAGAGCTTCGCAATGACGCGGGCGGGGAGTTGGTGGGCGAAGGTCGAGACCAGATCGAAGGTGGAGTCGACCGGACTGCTCGCAATCGCGTCGAGAAGCTCATCGCAAAGGCTCTGCACGGCCCCTTCGAGCGACCGAGCCGTGCGGACGGTGAACGCCCGAGACAGAGGTGCCCGCAAACGGGTGTGCTCAGGTGGCTCATGAAAGAGCATCCATCCATCGAGAAGAGCCACGGCGCGTTCCAGCGCTTCTGCGCGAGGACCAACCTGACGTGCCTTGAACGCAGCCATCCGCTCAGTGCTGAAACCGGTGTTGCGAAACGCGGCGTCGAGTTCGGGGTGGCCCGTGATGACCCACGATCGATGACGCTCGCTCCACGCAACCGGTGCGGCTTCGCGAATCGGGCGAAAGTACGTGTGCGGATCGTTGATCGCCTCGGGGCTCAGCAGGTCGATGTCGAGCGACGGAGTATTCATGACGTCCCTTATCGCAACGAGCCGGGTTGCATCCGCTGCCCGCCATCGAGGCGAATGACCTCGCCATTGAGCATCGGGTTTTCGACAATGTGTGCGGCTAATGCCGCAAACTCCTCGGGATTGCCGAACCGCGGAGGAAACGGGGTTGATGCAGCCATCACCGCGCCGTAGTCGTTGGGCATGCCCTCCGTCATGGGTGTGGCAAAGGAACCGGGCGCGATCGCCATCACCCGAATGCCGTGTCGACCAAGGTCGCGGGCCAGAGGCAGGGTCATACCGGCGACCCCAGCCTTCGACGCCGAATACGCCACGCCACCATCCACTCCGTCGTAGGCCGCGATCGACGCCGTGTTGATGATGACGCCACGCTCGCCGTCGGCACCGAGGGGTTCGAGTTCGCTCATGTGTGCCGCAGCCAGACGGATGCAGTTGAACGTCCCCGTGAGGTTGATACGGACGACTCTCTCGAAGTCCGCAAGATCGAGCGGACCGGAGCGCCGAAGCGTCTTGCCCCCGTGGGCGACCCCGGCACAGTTCACGAGGACTCGAACATCGTGCAATGACGACATGACCGCAGCAATCTCATCCGGGTCTGCGACGTCGGCCGCAACGAACGACCCGCTGACGCTCTTCGCCGTGGCCACGCCCCGAACCTCGTTCTGGTCCACCACGATGACCTTGGCGCCAACCGCAGCGAGCCGACGCACAGTCGCCTCACCGAGCCCCGACGCGCCACCGGTCACCAATGCGGTGTGCCCGCTGACATTCATTCGTTACTCCTTCGTTGCGACAGCGTTGGGCGTCACGTTCATCTTCGGTTCGTATTCTGCGGCGGTGAGATCCGCTCGCGCCAACTGCTGCCCGGCGCGCAGGGTGGTGACACAGTTTCGGCACGGTCCGTAGAACATCTCCTGTGCGACGGCACCACAGCGGGGGCAGTCGAAGCTCAAGAGCTCCGTTGGGGAATACGTGTCGGACATACCTGGACAGTATCTGACTGTCAATGTGTCGAGGCGCCGATCTAGAGGCGCCATGGCACGGCACGGCAGCGGCACTAAAGGCCGATCTTTCCCAACAGCACGCCACTCTTGTAGCTTCGTGACGTCTCAAAACGAATGCTGAACGAAAGTCGAAGTGAGCTGCATGGCTAGTGGACAGGGAACATTGGGGTGGCCGTTACGCCGTGCGGTAAAGGTGCACCCCGACAGCGAGGCGCTCGTCGATGGTCCGACACGCATGACCTATGGCGAGTGGGGGCCCAAAGTGCTCGGACTGGCCGGTGGCCTTCGTGCCCTCGGGCTCGACGACGGCGATGTGGTCGCGCTGGCCGCACTCAACTCCTGGCGCCACCTCACCTGTTGGCTTGGTATTCCGGCCGGGGGATTGATCCTGAACGATCTCAACTACCGGCTCGCACCGGCAGAACTGGTGTTCATCCTCGACGATTCAGAAGCGAAGGTCCTCATCGTCGACGACGCACACGTCGAACTGGCGACGACGCTTCGGGATTCGTGCAAGTCGATTCGACAACTCGTGTATGCCGGCGACGGACCGACACCCGAAGGTTTTCTCTCGTTCGATTCGCTCATGGAATCGGCGCCGGTTGCCGACGAAGTCGGCGACCGAATTGGTGACCATACCGTCGCAGCCATTTCCTATACCGGAGGGACCACCGGACTTCCGAAGGGCGTCCTCCAGACACACGCGAACCTTCTGGCCAACGCCAAGCACATGCAATATGCGTACGCATATGTTTCTTCCGATTCGTATCTTCATGCTGCGCCCATGTTCCACGCGGCCGACTCGGCGTCGACCTTTGCACTGACGTGGGTCGGTGGGCGCCATCTCGTCCTCAACGCCTGGGACCCGGCGAAGTTCTGCGACATCGTCGAGGCCGAGCGCATGACGATCGCACTCATCGTTCCAACGATGATCAACTCGCTCGTGAACATGCCGGGTGTCGAAGCGCGTGATCTCAGCTCCTGGCGGCTGCTCGGCTATGGCGCGTCGCCCATGCCGGCTGATCTCCAGCGCAGAGCCATGGAAGCACTTCCCTGCGGGTTCATGCAGCTGTACGGGATGACCGAAGGCTCGCCCCTCGTGACGGTATGCACGCCCGAGGATCACAAGATGGCGCTCGCAGGAAAGCCGGGTTATACCGAGCGACTGAAATCTGCTGGTGCGCCAGTCCCGGGCGTCGAGTGTGAGGTCCGACGAGAAGACGGCACGCTGGCCGACGTAGGCGAGCCGGGCGAAATATATGTGCGCGGACCAAACATCATGCTCGGCTACCTGAAGCGCCCAGAGGAGACAGCCAAGGCGCTGGTCGACGGTGGATGGTATCGGTCGGGCGATGTTGCCTACGCCGACGATCACGGGTATCTGTACGTGGTCGACCGCGCCAAGGACATGATCATCTCCGGTGGCGAGAACATCTACACGACCGAAGTGGAAAACGCGATGTACGCTCACCCGGCAGTGCTCGAGGCCGCAGTCTTCGGCGTGCCACACGCAAGTTGGGGCGAGTCCGTCCATGCCGAAGTTGTTCTGAAACCCGGTGCTCAAGTCACCGACGAGGAGCTCATCGCACACTGCAAGACCCTGATCGGTGGCTACAAAGTGCCTCGATCCGTCACGATCCGGTCCGAAGCACTCCCCAAGTCGGGAGCCGGGAAGATCTTGAAACGCGACCTTCGTTCGCCGTTTTGGGAAGGAAAAGATCGAAGCGTCAACTGAGGACGCTCCTGCTGTGAACAGCCGGTGATCCTCGCCACCGTTCTGGCGCTGAGTTCCGCGGTCCTGCACGCCGCCTGGAATCTCGCTATAAAGCAGAGCCCGTCGGATCGCTACGTCGCGCTCTGGGGTGCCTTTACCATCACCGCTCCGCCCACACTGGTGCTGGCCGTGCTGTATCCGCCCAACGCGGCGTCGGTTCCGTGGGCGGTAGTGTCGGGCGTCGCGCACGTTCCGTACTGTTGGTTCCTGGCTCGCGGGTACAACCGCGGAGACTATTCAATCGTCTACCCGATCGCCCGAGGGGGTGGCGCGGCACTGGGTGGTATCGGTGGATATCTGTTCCTCGACGATCGGCTCAAGCCCCTTGGGCTTGTCGCTGTTTGCGTCGTCGTAGTTGGCCTGCTGTTCCTTCCTGAGCGGCAACCAGGAACGAACAACACTTCGGCAATCATATCTGCACTTATGGTTGCGGCAACGATTGCCACCTACAGCGTGGCCGACGCCAAAGGTATTCGCACCGCCAATTCCTGGAGATATACATCGGTGTCGTTCCTCGCCGGCTCGGTCGCGATCAGCATCTTCGGCGTCATGCTCGGGAAGGGACCGTTGATGGTCGAAGCGACCAAACGCGACTGGCGTCAATTTGTCAAGGTCGGATCCATGTCCAAGGCCACCTACGCAATG
>JANOWU010000014.1:0-2790 GCA_031418035.1 Acidimicrobiia bacterium | reverse complement strand
AAACGCACCACAAGGGGTGCAAACGCACCACAAGCCTAAGGAACACCACAAACCCGGTGAACACCACAAGCCTGGTGGTCACCACAAGCCTGATAAACACCACAAGCCAGATGGTCAGGGAAACGGCAAGCGCTCCAGGTCTAGCGTCACCGGCTGGGCCCTCTTCGCATGCGCGCTGCCGACGCTTGCGTCGGGCGGGTTCATGGTGTGGGCGCGTCAGCGATTCGGAGCCACCGGCGGTTTGTCGGCGCAGCAGGCCTACGCCCGCGGTTTGGAGTGGCCGTGGTGGGCGGTGTGGCGAGATCTGTCGACGCTGACCAGCTATCTCACCGTCGGAAAAATGTTGTCCCTGGGCGCAATCCTCGTCGCCTTCAGCGTTGCGATCCTCCAGCGCAGGCGCCTGCGACTCGGTGAGCACGTGCTGGTCTGGGGCGTTCTCGCCATGCATCTGCTCATGGCCCGCCAGAATCCACCGCACACGATCGGTGCCGCGCGCTACCTCATGACGTGCTTCCCGTTCGCGATTGGCATCGCGCTGTGCGTCGAGCGCTTTCCCAAACGATGGGTGGCGCCGCTCACGATCCTCATGATCGCGATGTGTGCCCTCGGGGCCACCACCTTCGGGGCCGGGCAGTTCGAAATCGGTTGATGTGTATCTGCGAGGCGCGGTCTGTACGCTTCGCAAATGGTTACTTTCGACTTCAGCGGTAAAACCATCCTGATCACGGGTGCGAGTTATGGACTCGGGGAGGCTTTTGCGCTCGGCTTTGCCAAGGCGGGCGGCGAACTGATCCTGACAGCACGATCTACCGAGCTGCTCAACTCGGTGGCCGACGCCTGCCGCGCTGCCGGGTCACCAAAAGTTACGGTCGTCGCCGGTGACGTTTCGGTCGAGGACGACGTCGTGCGCGTGGTCTCAACCGGTTTGGCTGAGCACGGCAAGATCGATGCGCTGGTCAACAACGCCGGAATCTCCGACCTTCGCGGCCTTGCCCCGGAACAGTTCGACCTGGCCTCGTTCAATCAGATCATCGCCGTCGACTTGGTCGGCGCATTCCTCTACGCACGTGAATGCGGCAAGCACATGTTGTCGCGCAAATCGGGATCCATCATCAACATCTGTTCGATCATGGCCAGCGGTGGAAGTGACACGAACCTTGCTCCCTACGCCGCGGCAAAGGGCGGCCTGTTGAACCTCACGAAGCAATTGGGGACCGAGTGGGCGGACCGAGGTGTGCGAGTCAATGCCGTGTCGCCCGGTTTCATCGTGACCGAGATGACCCGAGCGGCCCTCGAGGGAATGGGCATGACCAAGTGGATCGCGAGTCGAACCCCGATGCGGCGGGTCGGCGAAATCCCGGAGATCGTCGCCCCGGTCATGTTCCTGGCCTCCGACGCCGCAAGCTACGTGACCGGACTGGACTTCCTCGTCGACGGGGGCACGAATGCCATCAACGGTGCGCAACAGCTGATGCCCATTCATCATGAATGGAACGTCGACGCGCCACGGGTGCCTGGTGGCTACGAGGGCCTTGTCCCGAGGCCGGACTGGATCGAGGCAATGAAGGCCGGAATCCCTGGCATCCACTACGAGGTCACACAGTGAGCGGTCACGTCCACGATCACGACCCGCTCGATCCTCCTCGGCTCGAGGAAGTGAGTGATGGTGTGTTCGCATACATACAGCCTGATGGCACGTGGTGGATCAACAACTGTGGATTCGTCACTGCCGCAGATGGTGTCGTTGCTATCGATACGTGTGCTACCGAAAAGCGAACGAAGACGTTTCTGTCGAACATGAAAGGTGTGACCGACGCTCCCCTACGTACACTTATCAACACACATCACCATGGCGATCACACGCACGGCAACTACCTCACGCATCCGGCCACGATCGTCGGACACGAAAACACCCGGGCCGCTCTGCTTGAAACCGGAATCCAGCACTACGACGGTGTGTGGGAGACGCCGGACTGGGGTGATCTGAAACTGGCCGCGCCCATGATCACGTTCTCCGATCACGTCAACGTATGGGCCGGAGACCTCAAATTGGAGCTCCATTACATCGGCACGTCGGCTCACACCACCAATGACGTGGTCATCTGGATTCCCGAACGAAAGGTTCTGTACACCGGAGACCTGATTTTCAACGGGGGTACACCGTTCGTCGTGATGGGCTCGGTCTCGGGGGCACGGATTGCGGTACAGCGGCTTCGCCAGTTCGACGCCGACATCGTCGTCCCCGGCCATGGCCCCGTATGCGACCTTACGGTTCTCGAAACACTCGATCGGTACTACGCCTACATACAGAATCTTGCTGTCGAGACCGACCGGGCCGGCGTCAGTGCACTCGAGGCGGCGAAGTCCGCAGACCTGGGTGAATTCGCCGAACTCGGCGACTCCGAACGAATCGTGGGCAACCTCCATCGTGCCCTCTTCGAACTTCGCGGTGGCGCTCCGGGCGCGCCTATGGACCTCGCTCCCGCCATCGGCGACATGATCGCCTACAACGGAGGAAAACCCCTGCGCTGTCGGGCCTGACCTCGAACGACGCCCGGAACCGAGATCTTCGAATAGGTCGGCTACCGTGGACAAATGAGCTCAATCACTGATTTCACAATGACGTCCATCACCGGTGAATCCGTCCCATTCGAGACGTTTCGCGGTCAGGTCTGCCTGATCGTGAACGTCGCCAGTCGTTGAGGCCTCACGCCTCAGTACGCAGGTCTGCGTACATTGCACGACGAAAACACCGCCAAGGGATTTCAGGTCCTCGGGTTCCCCTGTAAC
>JANOWU010000013.1:0-5041 GCA_031418035.1 Acidimicrobiia bacterium | reverse complement strand
GGTCCAGTTCTGCGACCGCGGGCTCGCCGAAGGTCCAACGCGCCGCCCAGTTGGCGAGGCCGAACACGACGGGTTGGAGGTCCCAACCCTCCTCGGTAAGTCCGTAGGTTCCATCGACATGTTGCTCGATCACCCCGGCGGTCTCGAGCTTTCGGAGCCGTTGGATCAGCAGTGCACGCGAGAGCCCCGGGTTCCCCCGAATGAACTCGTTGAAGCGGGTCGTGCCGGTCAACAAGTCGCGCACGATGTGAATCGTCCACCGGTCGCCGAGCACCTCAGCGGCCCGCGAGATCGGGCAGTACTGCCCGTAGGAATTCACACCAACGACCGTCTCACGGTTCGGTTGGGAAGTTCATAACTTGAACTAGGCAACGACCCCCGGAAGGTGTTCAGTGAAGTGAACTTCCGGATTGTTGAGTTGCCCAACGACTCGGCCCGGCCGACCGACGAATCGAGGACCAAAATGCGTATCACCAAGAACGACATCCCGACAAAGATCAACGTGCCAGGCGCGCTCGCCCGTCAGCACACAGAATTCGGCGACGCCACCGGGTACAGCATGATCGGAGCCGAGTACTTCTCTCTCGGAGCCGGCACCGACATCGCACCCCTGCTACAAGGTCTCCACGACGACGCCTGCCACGAACCGCACTGGGGCTTCATCCAGTCGGGGAAAGTGGTCGTCACCTATACCGACGGAACCACGGAAACGTGCGTCGGCGACGACGTCTTCTACTGGCCCCCTGGCCACAGCGTCCGCGTCGTTGACGACGCCGAAGTGATTCTCTTCAGCCCGCAAGCCGAACACACTGCAGTCATGGATCACATGCTCGCCCGCATCGGTGGGTGATCGGTTTCACCCACAGAAGGACCAGGAGGAAAACCATGGAAAGCAATGAGCAACTCGCCGTAATCATCCCCATGCTTTCTCACTACTGGTCCCGAACGCGGGGAGTTCGCAAAGGGCGGATTCTCTTGACTACTACCGAATCTCGATATATCATAGTTTGAGTGTACGAGAGGTGCACTCCAGGGAAGCGGGATTCGATGAAGAATCGCACGGCTCCCCAACGACCAGCGTTTGGCGTTTCGTTGCGTATGTAGATCGTTACCCACGCAACGATCAAGACAGCCCCCGCGTGGCTGTCCTCCTCGCCACCACTTTCTGCATACCACGGCATCACAACGGAACGGATCTCACCATGAACCGACTGTCACCCCAAGTACGCCGTTCCCTTGTGGGAGGTGCCGTTGCGGTACTTCTCAGCGGCACGTGGCTGGCTCTCCACTACCAATCCGCCGAAGCACGAACCGTGATCGGTCAAGCCGAACTTAAACTCGCACGTGGCACGTCGATCGGCACCGTCACCTTCGAGAATCCGAAAGACGGCGACGCCACCGTCGTGAAGGTCGACCTGAAGATCGCGGTCGGCACATTCGACACACAAACGTTTCACGGCTTCCACATTCACGCGAACGACGACGCAAGCAACGGCGCAGGATGCGTGGCCGACGCAACCCGGCCCTCGAACACCTGGTTCGTGTCGGCCGACGGTCATATGAAACGAGACGCCAACGAAGGCCACGGCGCACACAGCGGTGACTTGTCAAGCGTGTATCTGAACCGCGACGGAACGATTCACCTCGAATTCAGCACCGACCGTTTCGTGGCCGGAGCACTGTTCGACCGAGTCGTCGTGCTGCACGCAGGCGCCGACAACTTCGCCAACATTCCGATCGGCACCGCGGCAGCGCAGTACAGCCCGAACGCGCCCGACGCGACGGCCGCTACCCGCAACACAGGAAACGCTGGCGATCGAATTGCGTGCGGTGTGATCGACGTGAAATAGGTGGCACGATCGGCCTCGTCGATGGTGCGCCCGAGCGCTTCGATCGACGGTTCGAGATGTTGGATTGCGCCGGATAGGCGAACCATCGGGCGGTGACTCGGGCGGCGACTCGTAGCCCCACACGTCGCGTCTCCGGGCGACAAACGACTGTGCGGACTTGGATGACGACCGAACCCGGCCTAATTTCGCCCCATGACAACTATCACGGGACACGTCGCGGCCGGCTGGGAAGGCGTGCGAGACGCTTTCGCCAAGAATTTCGCTGAAACCGAGGAGGTCGGCGCCGGCGTTGCTATCTACCACCGCGCAACGTTGGTCGTCGACCTGACCGGAGGGTCGTTCGACGAGTCCGGCTCGAAGCCCTACGACGACTCGACGTTGCAGCTCGTGTTTTCGACCACGAAGGGCATCACGGCGATCGCGCTGGCCATGTGCGTCGAGCGGGGTCTCCTCTCCTACGACGATCCGGTGGTGAAGCACTGGCCGGAGTTCGCCGAGCACGGCAAGGAGAGCGCGACGGTCGCGCAGTTGATGAGCCACCAGTGTGGACTCATTGCCCCCGACGGCGACATGACCATGGCGGAGGTGCTCGACTGGGACACGATCACCGCCCGTATGGCCTCCACCAAGCCAGACTGGGAGATTGGAGCCGGTCACGGTTACCACGCGCTGACCTACGGGTTTCTGGCCGGTGAGTTGATCCGACGGGTCGATCCCCAGCGACGCACGCCGGGAAAGTTCGTGGCCGATGAGATCGTAAAACCCCTCGGTGTCGAACTGTGGATCGGGCTGCCTGAGGACCACGGGCACCGCGTGTCGCCGATCATCGGCCGACTCGCCGACGAAAATCCCGACCCCGCGGTCGCGGCGATGATGGAAATGTTCATGGGTCCGAACACGCGCGGCGGCCGTGCGTTGTTCCTCAACGGGATATTCGGCGACGGTGCGTTCAACCGACGCGACGTACATGCTGCGGAGCTGCCCGCCGCGAACGGAATCACCAACGCCGGTGCTTTGGCGAAGATCTATGCCGCGACACTCGGCCCGGTCGACGGGGTTCGCCTTCTCAACGACGAGGTGAGAAACGTCGCCCGCACCTGTGTCACGCCGGCGGGTGAAGCCGATCTCTGTTTGATCATGCCCACCACATTCGGGATGGGTTTCATGACCCACGGCCCGTTCTCGTTGTTCGCCGGCCCCGGCTCCTACGGGCACCCGGGCGCCGGTGGCTCGGTCGCATTCGCCCAGCCGGAGCGCGATCTGGCGTTCGCGTATGTGATGAACCGCTCCGCGCAGAATCTTGCCAACGACCTCCGCGCCCAGCGTCTGATCGACGCCGCCACTGCGATCATCGACGCGGGAAACTGAACCACAGCGCCGGGGCCGTCAGGCGCGTACGGCCGTGGTGATCCATTCGGCGATGGCGGTGCCGATCTCGTCGGGGCTGTCCTCTTGGAGGAAGTGGTTGCCGGCGACGGTCACTTCTCGTTGGTTGGGCCAGGTGCGGCAGAACTCCAGCGCTGCGCCCTTGAGGATGGCGCCGGGTTCGGCATTCACGAGCAGCTTGGGGATCGGGCTGGTGCTGAGCCATTCGGCGTAGGCGGCGGCGATGGCGACCACGTCGGCCGGTTCGCCCTCGATGGGGATCTGGCGGGGCCAGGTGAGCGTGGGTCGCCGGTCCTCGCCGGCAGTGAGGAACGGTCGCCGGTATTCGGCCATCTCGGCCTCGTCGAGGGGACGGATGATCGATCCGGGCAGGACCCGTTCCACGAACACGTTCTTGTCAAGGACCATCCCCTCGCCGGCCGGGGATCGGAACCCCTGGAACACGCCCCGCGCCGCGTCGGGCCATTCGGCCCACGTGACGGGTCGCACGATGGCTTCCATGTAGGCGATCCCGGCGACGGCGTCGCGGTGACGGTTGGCCCAGTCGAACCCGAGCGCGGAGCCCCAGTCGTGCACGACGAGCACGACGCGTTCGTTGACGTCGAGTTGTTCCAGCACTGCGTCGAGGTATTGGCGGTGTTCGACAAACCGGTAGGAGTCGGCGGTGGGGTCGGGGAGCTTGTCGGAGTCGCCCATGCCGATCAGGTCGGGGGCGATACAGCGACCCAGACCGCTGAGGTGGGGGATGATGTTGCGCCACAGATACGACGAGGTGGGGTTGCCGTGCAACAGCACGATCGGGTCGCCCTCACCCACCTCGACATAGGCCATGGTGCGGCCCTTCACGGTGAGCTTCTTCTTCTCGAACGGGAAGGCGGAGGAGATGGGCATGGGGATGACTCCGTTCAGACGGTGGTGGAGGTAGTGAAGGTGGAGGTAGTGAAGGGGGTGGTGGTTGGGTCGGCGCTGAGCCGCCGGCGGGTGCTGGCCAGCCGGTCGTGTCGTTCCTCCACGTTTTCAGCGTCGCCAGCACTCACTTCGTGGCCGACTGTTGCTCCGACTTTGGTCGCCGGTGAGTGAGTCCGTCAAATGGACTCACCACCCGACCGACCCTTTCGCAGAAGCTCGCAGGGAGATCGAAGTCGTCAGCAACACCGGGCACGTCCCCGCCCACCGAGTCGACCGGCCGGGGTTGGTCGCGCCAGGCACCGGTGGCTACGCTGCCCCGATGCGAGCACTCGGGAAGGATCAAGCCCGATGAACGCATCCGAGCTTGCCGTTGGACTGCCCGCGACTTCCGAGCCCGAACCTCGCCTCCGCGACACGCAGTTCGGCTGGTTGTGGCTCAATGCCGTCAGCTTCACCCTGATCAGCACCGCCGAACGGTTCACCTTCGTCTGGTTGGTGATCGAAGTCCTCAAGGGACCCGGCTGGGCGTCGGGCGGAATTCTCTTCGCACTAGGACTACCCGTCTTCCTCCTTGTTCTGCCGGCCGGGGCCATCGCGGACCGATACGACCGGCGCCGCCTCCTGCTGATCACCCAACTCGCAGGCGCGCTTATTACCTTGCTGAGCGCGGTGCTGCTCTGGACTGACCAGATGACGCTGCCGATCGCCTTCTTTCCAGCAATCGCGTTGGGTTGTGCGATGGCATTCGGCATGCCTGTGCGGTCATCGCTCGTTTCCGCAGTGGTGCCGAGGCCGTTACTGATGAAGGCGATTGCGGCCAACACCGTCGGCATGAACATTGCGATGATCGTCGGGCCCGTCATCGGCGGGTTCGCCGTGCGCAACTGGGGTATCGC
>JANOWU010000012.1:0-2113 GCA_031418035.1 Acidimicrobiia bacterium | reverse complement strand
CGACGACTCTCGCCCGAACCCATGCGGCCCGCTGCTTGGTCATGATCGATGGGCTGTGGCCACGAGGGAGGTGGAGCACCACTTCCCCGTCACGATTCAGCCCGCCGGTCGTGTCACGTTCGAGCTCACAGCGAACCCACTCATCGCCGGTCCAGGCCTCCCACACGAGCGGAGGGTTCGCTGGATCAACGCCAACTCCTTCGATCGTGCACTTCACCGTGAGTACCAAGATGTTCCGCGGTGCAGCTTCCGTCAGTCCGATGTAGAGCGCGTCGTCTTGCTTCGGCGGGATGGCGAAACACGAGAATCCACTTCGCTTGACCATCTCGTCGTCGTGGCTTCGGGTTCGATCGGGCTCGATAGAGGACCGCACGTTCTGCACCGACACGGGAATCACGGCAAGGTCTTCGAAAGTGGTGAACTCGATCGCCTCCTCCCGTTCGGTGCGGCGAGTCGCCACCTCGGTTCCGATCGGGATACGACGGATCTCGGTCGGGATCGACGACATCCAGAACGTTACGGGCACCTTGGCCGGCGAGGGCGGTGAACGACGCACACCGATCAGCTCAAGAAACTTCACGTAGTTGCGATCAGGCACCCGATTGAGCCGATAGATGAGTTGGTCGGTCATCTGCGCGAACAACTCGATAAGGGTGACACCGGGATCGGACACGTTGTGGTCGGTCCATTCCGGGCAACGCTGCTGTACGAAACGTTTTGCGTCGTCGACAAGGTCCTGGAACCGTCGATCGTCGAGGTTGGGGGCGGGCAACGACATAGGGACTCCTGGTGCTACTCGGCCGGGATCGTGTAGAAGGGGAACACGAGGTTGCGCGGGCTGTTCGTGTCATTCACCCGGTACTGAATATCGATGTAGACCACGGATTGATCCTCCCGGTCATAGGACACGTCGACCGAATCCACCGTTACGCGCGGCTCCCACCGCTCGAGTGACTCCCTCACCTCGAAGGCGAGCAAACCCGCCGTCCCGGCAGTGACCGGAGCAAAGACGTAGTCGTGGATCCGACAACCAAACTCCGGGCGCATTGCCCGTTCACCGTACGACGTAGCCAGAACGATGCGCATCGCCTCCTCGATCTCACGCTCGTCCGATACGAACGCGATGGCTCCGCGCGAATCCGTGCGCAACGGAAAGCCCCACCCGCGACCGACAAATTCGTTACGCATGGCGCGGCCTCGCGACGAACCGGGTTCCGGGTCGGCCAATGCCTATTGGTGTGGTTCTCAGAGTTCTCATCGGTCCATTTCCATCAGTTCAGCGTGATCATCCCACCGTCGACGTCGACTGTTGCCGAGCCTTCAATCTTCACCATTGAACCCTTGATGGTGGCATTTGCGCCGGCCTCCATCGTTATGTCCTGGGTGGCTTTGAACTTGATGTTCGCATAGGACTCGATGACGATGTCCTTCCTGGACGTGATGTGCACCGTCCCGTCAGAGTTCACCGCGATGTCCGTCTCCGTCTGGTTCATCTTGAGCTTCAACTTTCCGTCCCCGGTCGCGAGGAGAACACCCTTCTTGTCGCTGCCGTCGAACATCACGATGGAATGTCCCTGGCGACTACGGAGCCCTTTGATGACACCCTTTCCTGCGCCGTCATAGAGCTGGTCTCCCCGACCATCGGCAACCGAATCACGCCCGTTGTAGAGCGTCCCGATGACATAGGGGCGGCGCACATCACCCTGTTCGAACGCGACCAGCACTTCGTCGTCGTACTCCGGAAGCCAGACGAACCCGCGCTGGTCACCGGCCGCCGGAAGGGCCATGCGGGCCCACCACGACTCGTAATCGTCGGACAGCCACGGAAACTTCAGTTTCACGCGGTGCATGCCTTCGGGGTCTTGGGTGTTCGTCACCAGGCCCACGACCACCCCGTAGATCGGCGGACCTCCCGCCGAGGACGCGCCGCTTGTTGCCCCCATCGACGAGAGTCCGAGAAGCGACCGCTCCTGGCGACCCGCGACGGAGAACGACGTCTTGTAACCCTGCCCATCAAAGAAGTGTCGGCTTCCGGTCACTGTCCAAGTGCCGACGAACGGGGCGGCCACCGCCGAGATGCTCAGGGCGGCCCCGGCTTTCAACTTTTGATTTC
>JANOWU010000011.1:0-6693 GCA_031418035.1 Acidimicrobiia bacterium | reverse complement strand
TCGAGCGACACCATTTCGGCGTCTATCACGTGGTAGCCATCGGCGCGGACTCCCGTGCATCGCAGGGAGATCGTCAATTTGGCGTACGCCAGTTGGAGGTGTGTCACGTGAGGTCCCGTTCCCTATTGTCTCGTCAGTGGGCGGCAGGGGAAACGACGCCCGAGCGGGGGTCGGTCAGGAACGTCGGCCTGAACAGTGCAACGAATACGACGGCGGCCAGCACGATCAGCACCGATGACACGACAAGGGGCGTGTTGGATCCGATGCCGCTGGTGATGTACCCGACCAGTGCCGATGCCGGTACTTGCGCAAGGCTTGACACGCTCGAATAGACGCCCATCACTTCGCCCTGCTTGCCCGGTTCGGCCGAGCGCGACATCAACGACGAGATGTTCGCCTGGGTCAGGCCCTGGAAGAGCGCAAGGATCGGGATGAAGGCATAGAGCGTCACCTTCGACGTCGCGGCGACGTATCCGAGCATGGCGAGTCCGTTGAAGAGAATCGAAAACCGCAGGACCCGATGGTCGGGGAGCTTCCTCGCGATCACGCCGACGACGGCGCCCTGTGTCAGCGCGATGAAGATGCCGACGATCGCGAAATAGTCGCCCGTTTGGGACTGCGAGAACGAGAACTTGTTTCGCAGATACACCCCGAAGAAGGTCGTGAAGAAGGTGAAGCCGCCACCCCACAGAAATGCTGTTGCCAAAGGCACTCGAATGCGCGGCGACGCAAATCCGGTCATGACGTTGCGGACGGATCTGGTGAATTGCACCTTTGCGGTCGACCGGACCTGGATCGTTTCGGGAAGGGTCGTGAGAACGAGAATCGCGTTGAGCGCTGCGAGACCGGCGGCAAACCAGAACGGCGTGGTTGCTCCGAACCAGTCGGGTGTGGTGAAGAGTCCGTAGAAGCTGACGTTCGGCGCACTCAGGCGTCCGCCGATGTAGGGACCGAGAATGAATCCCAAGCCGAACGCCGCCCCGATCAACCCGAAGTTCTTGGCTCGGTTCTCGTTCGTAGAGACGTCGCCGATCGCGGCCTGGGCCACGGCGAGGTTGCCGCCGGTGATGCCGTCGAGGGAGCGGCCGAGGAAAAGTAGGGGCAGGTTCTTCGTAGCGATTCCGATGGCGAAGATCACGTAACCGACCGCGGTTCCGGCGATCGAGACTGCGAGGACAGGGCGACGGCCCAGCCGGTCCGAGAGCTGACCCAACACCGGCGCCGCGAAGAAGATGCACAGCGGATAGACCGCCTGCAGCCATCCGAGCATGATTAGCCCGGTTTGGTACGACCACCCGTCTGGTGTGACTCGAAACGGTGCCCCCGGTGTGGGGTCGATCAGCAAAGGGAAAACCGGAATGAGGATCGAGAATCCGATCAGGTCGATGAACACCGTCGAGAAAACGGCCAGCAGAGGATTCCGGCCTTTTCGGGGTGATGCGTTCACGGCGCGTTGATCACTCATGTTGATCACTCATGTTCGAATCTCTCGCATCGGTCTCGGTGGTTTTGGGTGGTGTTTCGGGCGGTGCCTCGACTCACAGCCTGACATGGTCGTGTGACAGAAATGGCCGGTTTCGCTCAAGTCGTTGCGGCAAGGCGCCCCCAGTCCTCGACTCGGAGTTCCTCGGCCCGTGACGTCGGGGCCACACCGGCTCGTTCGAACGCTTCGGGCGTCACAAGTCCAGCGAGGTTTCCCCGCAGCATCTTGCGACGTTGCGCAAACCCCGCCCGGACGATTGCGAAGAGGCGATCCGGCGCCACCAGGGTCGGGTCAACCGCGGGAGCGGCGCGGCGGTCGATGCGCACAAGTGCACTGTCGACGTTGGGTTGCGGCACAAACACCGTCGGCGGTACGAGCCCGACGACCTTGGCCGTCGCGTGGTAGGAGACCTTCACCGACACAGCACCGTAGGCCTTCTCCCCCGGGACTGCGGCGAGTCGATCGCCCACCTCCTTCTGCACCATGATCAGCATCTTGGTGATCTGCGGAACGAAGTCGAGAAGGTCAGCCACGAGGGGTGTCGCAACGTTGTACGGCAGGTTGGCGATCAGTGTGTAGGGCCCATCCGTCGATGGGAGCAGTTCGTTCCAATCGATCTTCATGGCGTCGGCATGAACGATAGCCACATTCGTATGTGCACGAACGTTCTCGGTGAGTTGCTCGATGAGGTAGCGGTCGATCTCCACCGCCGTAACCGCCGCTCCAGTTTCGGCGATGGCCAGCGTGAGCGAACCGAGCCCGGCACCAATCTCCACAACTCGTGAGGTTGACTCGACGTCGGCCAACCGAACTATCTTGCGGACGGTGTTTGCGTCGACCACGAAGTTCTGACCGAGTGCCCGCGACGGACGCGCGTTGGCCCGCTCGAAATGCGCAGTCACGTCGGACTTATTTAACATGTATGCATATCATTCGGAACGGAGTTCGTGAGAATCTGTGGCCACCGAGGTCAGGGGTATGCGGAATATGCGGGCCACGTTGTCCCACGTGACTCGTTCCACTTCTGCGACGTCGACACCCTTCACCTCCGCAATCTTGGAACCAACGTGAGGCACGTAGGCAGGGACATTGGGCCGGCCCCGCATTGGGATCGGAGCCAGATACGGCGAGTCGGTCTCCACCGTGAGGCGTTCCAGAGGCGTGACTCGAACTGCGTCGCGTAGTGATTCGGCAGACGGGAACGTCACGATTCCCGAGAAGCTCAGTGCGACGCCGTCGCTGAGCGCAAGGCACGTCTCGGCCTCGGCGGGGCCGCCGGTGAAGCAATGAAAGATCGTCGATTCGGGGACGCCTTCGGAGCGCAGAACGGTGAAGGTGTCTTCCCATGCGTCACGGGTATGGATCACCAACGGAAGGTTGTGCTCGTGCGCGAGTCGAATCTGTTCGGCGAACACCGGCATCTGGACTGCTCGAGGCGAGTGCTCGTAGTAGTAGTCGAGGCCGCACTCGCCGACGGCCACGATCTTGTGCAACGCCAGACTCTCCTCGGTGAGCCACGGTCGCAGAAACGTCGTTCCGTACGTGGCTTCGTGCGGGTGAAGTCCAACGGTTGCCCACACGTCGAACCCGAGCCGACGCGCCTCCCCAGCATCAGTGACGGCCGATTGAGACGTTGCTTCGTCACATCCAACGGTGATCATGCGCCCGACGCCGGCCAGCGAGGCGTCGGCCAGGACCTTCGCAAGTGGCCGAATGCGTTCGTCGTAGAGGTGACAGTGTGGATCGGCCCAGGCCATGGCGTCCATCATTGCCGAGGACGACACTCCCCCGGGACCTGTTTCGGGTCGGCGAATCAATGTGGCAGCGACGCCGTCAATCTGCGGCTAAAGTCTCTGTCGCCATTGGGGAATGGTGTAATAGGTAACACATCTGGTTCTGGTCCAGCTATTCAGGGTTCGAGTCCTTGTTCCCCAGCTCAGAAGCGGGCCGGTTCGCCGGTGCGGTTCTTACATAGGCGGGTCCGAAGTCGGAGGCCGCCGTACACATGGCCCCATCGTCTAGGGGCCTAGGACATCACCCTCTCAAGGTGAAGACACGGATTCGAATTCCGTTGGGGCTACAAAGAAACACCAGGTCAGAGCCGGTCTTCGGACCGGCTCTTTCCATTTCCCAACCGGCCGCATCCGAGTCCATATAAGAGTCCCAACAGTCGCCCTTTACGCTTGGGCGGACCCGCGCCCGACGAGTGGGCGGAGATGAACTGTCGGAATACGGCATTGGGGGCCCGGATGGAAGATCGCAGCGAGAAGAAGGTATTTCTCCTCCCTGCGGACATGATGTTTGAATCCGCCCGCCACATGGCTGCCACAGCGGTACCGCCCCGGCTCTCCCTACATGAACCAGTTGCGCGAGACCACGCGGTTTATTCGCGCTCCTCAACCGAGAGTTCACTGTTGGCGTCAGACAGCGTTTGGTCTCGAAAGAACTCAATCACGAATCGCGCGTCTCCCAGCAACTCGACACGATGGAATACCTCAGGTGGTATGTCCACATAGTCACCGGCTGAAACCGAGACCGTGTCGAAGGGGCTTGCCTCGAGAGCAAACACCACCCGTCCCGAGAGAACCCGGAGCCGTCCCCAGACGTCGGCGGCCAGTTTGTGTGCGCGAAGAAGACCGGCGGGCGCATTTTCGTCGGTGAATTCCCTCGAGGTTCGGACCAGGGAGTACTCCGGCGGGATCCTCGATTGGCTGGCTTTAGTTCGCGACCACATGTTATGTGTGCATATGTAGATGGTTGACGACTTTCCGAACCCCGGGAACATCGTAAGCCGCGCGTTCTGCCAGGGTCTTGAGCGCCAGTGTTGGCACGTTGCCCTTCAGCAGCACGTGGCCTTCGGCAATCTCGACGTCAATCGCATGGGCGTTTGCACTTGCGGCGTTCACGAACACCTCGAAGATTCGCTTCTCGACCTCATCCTGCGATGCCGGGGGACCGATTACGACGTTGTTGAATACGTTCCGGACACCGAGGACCGACGACGCAACCTGTTCGGCCGCTTCACGATCTCGGACTCGTGGCACCTCGCCGCTTAGGACCACCACGTGGTCGACGACGTCGACCGTGAGAAAATCGGGCAACAAACCAATCTCGGAGAGTGCATGGGCGATTTCGACTGCGATGTCGGTGTCCGTGCTATCACCGTCTCCGCCGCCACGGACCTGAATCTCGTCGGCGACGGCAAGCACACCGCCGACATTTTGTGCGGCTTCCACAGCGTCGGATCGTTCATTGACCGTTTCGACTTCGCCGGTCAACGTGACGACACCGTCCGTCGAGGTCACCCCGATTTGCGCCACCGAAATGGTTGAAACCTGTCTGAGCGCCGCGACAACGTCGCTTTGCAAGGTCTCGTCATTGTTTGCCTCTGTGGTCTCAGACATGTGGATCTCCTGTCGGGTGAGAACCCAAGAATGATCCATCTGCGAATCATTTGATAGAGCCGAACGGCGCTTCCGAATCGGCGAAAGGCCCTAGAGGTTCGCGCGTTCCGCAGCTCTTATCACTACGGATTCAGTCGAATGGCCCTTGCGCTTGATGCATCGCAACGACGTCAAGTCGGGTCAGTCTTTCTTCTTCACCACGCCGCGAAGTTCTTCCCCAACGCTGCTCAGCGTCGTTCCAACGGCATCGGAAAGTGAACGAGCCGCGTTCTTGACGTCCTCTCGAATAGCGAGATCACTCGATGCCGAACGCAATCCTTCAAATGCATGTTCGAGTGATTCAGCCAGTGAGCGGAGTGCATCGGTCACTCCGTCCTTCTCGGCGCTGGCTGCCTGCTCCACGTGCAGCTGCAGCTTCAGCCCAAGTCCAGTGAGCAGCGAACCGACTTCTTCCCAGCTCGTTTTGATTGATGAGTTTGTTGTGGTGTCCATGACTTCAGCGTGCTCCACCCATAGCGCCAACCAACAGGGTCTTCCGGCCTTTCACATTGGACGTCGGACCCTTCGTGGCGTGTCGAGGTCATCCTCGCGATCCCGCATACTCCTCGCGCGGTTCCCGTTCTCTCCGACGTTCGTCGCCAAGTCAATCGCGTCGCTCGGATGAGTTTCCTCCGAGGTGTGAGCAGTAGCGTCAGGCGTGAACGGCGCCGGAGAAACGCCATCAGGGGGTTCGGTGGGTCCGCCGTCGAAGTGGAACGGCGGATACTGATCCGTCATCAACGCGACGTATGCGATCACGCGGAACACCCAGCGGTTCATGCCGAGGATGAAATCGAAGAGTCCACGAGGGTATGTCTTCTTGACCAGCAACATGATGCCGGCGATCAGCGTGCAAACACCGATGAGCCCACCGGGAATTCCGAGTTGTGTCGATCTCCAGAATCCGCTCCCGTCGCTGCGAGTCCACGACCACCCGCCCGAGAAGATGGCGACGATGACAAGGCCCGATACGGCCACCGGTGAGTCGGTACACGCGGCGATGCGCAAACCAGAAGAGCCTCCTGAACCACTTTGGCGGAAGCCTTGTCTTCGTCGTTGGGTTAGACATCTGGTTCGTCGACTAGCTGAACCCGAACAATCACGGTTGGGCGCGAGGCCGCGCGAGAGTTCGGTCCCATTCGTTTCATGTTGCTCTGGTCACCCGGAAAAGTTCGCCCATACGCCTCAAGCCCCGCCGCGAGAGTGTCGGGGTCAACCCTCCCTTCGATCGCCACCGCCGTCCCACGGATGCATTCGCCAGCCAAAAGCAGTTCGACATTTCCAGGCGTGCGAAAGTTCCTCCACCAAAGCTTCTTCTCTGGCTGGCCGGGCACAATCCAAACCACGTCGCCCTCGCGCGCATACATCGCAACGAGCTCACGGCGTGCTGTCGTTCGCCGACCCTGGTAGGTGACGAGTACGAGCTTGCGGCCCCATCGGTGACCAATCCCCGATCGTAGGAGCGCCTTGACTATCGGATTCACAACGTGGTTCGTGACCCAAAAGGCAGGATGACGCTTACGAGCACCCGGAGAGGACGAGCCCGCCGCGACTTCGTTCGCTGCTCGGGGAGTTGGAGAGGGAGCGGAGATATCAGACATAACGACTGCCTTTCCAAGGCCGCAGGGTCAAAGGCCGCGAACATCTGGTCAGCAGCGCTATCGACTCCGTGTGGAGTGCGGCATGTTGTACGAGTGCGATGAGCGGATCGGCCATACCCCACTGTGCAGCGGGACCTCGTTCGCGGCCAGGGTCGAAGGGCCAAGA
>JANOWU010000010.1:0-3861 GCA_031418035.1 Acidimicrobiia bacterium | reverse complement strand
GGGGCCAACCGCAGCAGCACCGTGCGACGCGGGGTCAACATCACCTACGCCGTCGGGTGGGTGAGGCAGGAGGAGAACCAATTCCTCGCCACCCCGCTGGAGATCGCACGCACCCTCGACGACGATCTGTTGAAGATGATGGGGTACCAACAGGGCGCGTTCGCTCTGGGCTATGTCGGTGATCAACAAGACCCGCTCTCCCTACTGCGCGGTACCGATGAAAAGGTGAAGGTGATCGGCGACATCACCCAGAAGAACGACGACATCAAGACGTTCGTGGCCGAACTGGCCGAGGACTGAGCGCACACCGCGAATCACCGCCACGACGGACGCAACACTGCATCATCACGTGGTCGGCATCATCACGTGGTCTGCATCATCACGTGGTCGACGAGCGACCTGTCAATCGCCGCAACACGTTTGCCGTTACCCGCTGCACGGTTGCATCGGCGTCGAGGCCGTAGGCCCAGTCCGTGGTGCCGACGTTGAACACCGTTCCCGCGCCGCGGTCAAAGCAGGCGATGACCGCGGAGCCGTGTGCGATCTTGGCGGTGTTCTCCGCCGACGCATCACCGAACAGACCGATCGCCACACCTTCGAGATCACCCGGACCGCTCGTGTCTGCCCATAGCGCCTCGGGGATCTCGCTGTAGGAATCGGTCCGCGACAACAATCGTGCGGGCGCAGTGGCGAGAATGTTCAACGACTCGGGAGCACCGTCTTCGTGCGTGGGCACCGGCAGCCCCTGATGGAGGGTGTAGGTACACCCGTCGACCTCGTACCCCACGATGTAGGAGCCGAGCCCCAAGGCGTCGCCGTAACACAGCTCGGTTCCGTCGAAGGCCCAGTGGTGCGGGCGGTAGACGGTGAACGCGCCCGAGCTGCGAGGGGTGCCACGCCCGATCCGCGCATAGCCGCCTCGGGTGAACGTGAGACCCGTCGTCGTGGTCTCCGGTCTGCCGATCAGCGGGTCGGACCAGAAGCTTGTCAGCAGGTGCTGATCAGCGGTTCCCATCACCGGGTCGAGCAGCGACGCGCGTCCTTTGAAGCACACCATCGTTGCCCCGTCGTCCTCCAGGCGCACCTGCCAGAAGGACGTGTTCCCGGAGAAGATCGCGTGGTTGCCACCACGCGCAACGAAAGAGTCGAGGGTGTCGCGCATCGCCGACGACCAGTACTCGTCGTGCCCCACGCTCACGACAAGCGCACAGCCGTCGAGCACGTCGACATGACGTTCGAGATCGCTGTTCACGGCAACATCGATCTCGAACCCCGTCGACTCGGCCCAACGCACGAAGCGCCGCTCCCAGTTGTACCAACCGCTCGACGAGCACCACATCGGGTACTTGTTCTGCTCCAAGTAGTCGAGGAGACGTTGATGGCCGGGTTCTCCCTCGGGCTCGGTGCTCGCGATACGGCCGTCGAATTCAGCGTCGGGACGAGTGAGGAACCCGCGGTCCATCGGACGCTGGAACGACAGGTGCGTCGCCCCCGTGTAGAGACACTTGCCGCCCCACTTGTTGTAGGCGTTGTAGGTGTTCGTCGCCAACACCAACAAGATGCGTTGCGCGTTCGTATCGGGCCGTGGACGAATCACGAAGAACGCGTGGCTGGTCGCCTCGGGTTCGTCGATGCCGTCGATGCCGTCGGCGCCGTCGATGCCGTCGGCGCGGTTGGCGCGGTTGGCGCGAAGTGTCACCTCGTAGAAGCCCGATCGCCACGATGTGTGCGTCGGGATCGTGAACGTGACCGGCCAACCGCAACCCGTCGCATACGCATCGGGCGGCACCGGTTGAACGACGCCGATGATGTCATCGCGTCGCCACACCACCTCACGCGTCGCACCGACGCGTGCGACCTCCACGGAGAACGTCGGTGCCGTCGACGAGCAGTGGAACCCGACCGTCTCACCGGCGAGGTAGCTCTGCTGTGTCGCGTATCCCTCGACGGCGAGTTTCAGCGTGTTGCGATCGATGATGCCGGGCATGTCGCAACGCTACTGGTCGCCGTGCAGCCGATGCCGTGTGGTGACCGGCGATCTTGGGATACATCGGAATCAACGTTTCCGAAACGATGCGGCGCTGTTCGATACGTGGAAGGCCTGCTCAAGTCCCTCGAGTCCAGATCATGCCCGACGGAAACCATTTCGTTGTCGTCTCACGAAGTCGCCTTATCCCGTAGCGGCCCGCCGCGAGTTCACCGTTCGGCGGAGCGTTCAGGTCCTTGTCGGGAACTCGATGTCACCACACCACAGCCGTGCCGACCAAACGAGCACGCCCCACAGGGCAGCGATCTTCGCAACGACGGCGTCGCGCTCCCACGCCGACGTTGCATGTCGACAACGAGCAACGCCGAGTTCGGCCCGATCCGAGAACACACTCACGAAATACCTTTACGTCGTTCCACTGGTCCTACGGCCGATTACCGACGAAGCTTTTCGGCCATTCCGTGCGAGCTTCGCCATCTCCTCGTCGGCCTCGACGCTGGGTGTGACCTCCGCTGACCAGCTACCGGGCGATAGCTTTCCGCGTACGGCGAAGGTCGGCGAGACCTAGCCGAGCCCATCTCGTGAACACCTGACATACGTCGTGAGCTCGATGAGCTCCGCGAAGGGCGGCATCACGCGTTTGTTCGGTTCGCAAGATCGTCAGCGAAGCCACGCGCCGCAACGTGTCGGCGCGACTCAGCGTCGCGTATCAACAATCGATGGATGACTACCGGGCGAACAAGACTTGTGGTGGCGGTGGACTGTTCGCCGTGCGACCGTTGGGCCATTCGAAGATCAAACTCGTATGGTCACGATCCCAACGAATCGTCAGGCGATGCTTGTGCACGTAGCGGTGATGAAACTTACAAAGCGCACATAAGTTCGCAAGCTCATGCGTGCCACGATTTACACGTTGCTTGATGTGATGCACATCAGTCCACCGCGCCGGACGATCACACCCCGGAAAGCGGCACCAATGATCCCGCGCCATCACCGCACGACGATTCCGAGCCGGCACCTCCGACGTCGGCGTACCAACATCAAACGGAGTGCCATCGGCACTCAACCACACACTTGTGGCTACGCAGTCACACAACAACATGTCCCGCGTGAACGACGACAAACGCACCATCTGCGACGTATGCGCAATACCCGACTTTGCATCAACGATCACCGTGACGTGCGGACGTTCGCCGCCAACCGTGAGCCGACCATCATTGGCCAACGACTCGTGTGCAATATCAACAAGTGCGTCGTGTCGACGCTGCGCCGGAGTCCGATTGTCACCCTCGCACGGTTTCGGCATCGCCGCTTCGAGCGCTTTCGATAACGCTTCACCACCAAGCGCGTCGAGAAGACCATTGAGAATCCACATCCCACCCGCCGTCGGTGACAACTGCACCCGACGCGCCTCCTCATGCTCCTTCTCCGACGTCGGATCACCAAGCGCATCGTCACAATGCGAAACCCACAACGCGACCGCTTGCCGAAACTTCGAGAACGACAGCGTTTCCGCCCACCCCAGCACGTCCCCGGCGGCTCGGACCAGAAACGGCAACCGAGCTTTCGTGACCACCCTCGCAACAACACTCACATGTGACACACCGATCGTGCCCGCGTCAACGGCGTCGGACCAACCGGGCAATTTCTCGTACACCTGAGCATGCGCAACACGCTGCTCACCCTCAGTAGGCCGAGCATGAGTGTTGAACGCCAACCACTCCGAAACGTTGCGGTACCCGTCCTCACGAATCGTCGGCGACTCAGAAAACAACGCGACGATACGTGTACACATGGTATCGAAACGGTCAACCAAAGCGCGTGCGGCCGCTACGTTCGCCACTGTTACCACCGCGCCGTTTTGCAGGCTGGAC
>JANOWU010000009.1:0-11754 GCA_031418035.1 Acidimicrobiia bacterium | reverse complement strand
CGCGCCTCAACGCCGCGCCTCAACGCCGGGCGTCGTTCTCCTCGTGTTCGGGGCCGATCGCGCCGGCGCGGTAGTGCGCACGACAGAGAAGCTCGTAGGTCACGGTGTCGCCGAAGAGCGGCGGGTCGGTCGGTACGACGTCACCGACCACGACGGTGTCGCCTTCGTACACCACCACTCCATTCACGAGGCGTGCGTTGAACGTCGCTCGACTGCCACACCAACAGCGGGCCTCCACGTGCAGCTGGATGCGTTCGTCGGCCAACTCCAGCAAACGTTTCGTGCCGGGGAACAGCTGCCCGCGAAAGTCGGTGATGAGTCCGAACGCGTAGACGTCGGTGTCGAAACGATCTGCGACGATGGCGAGTTGGTCGGCTTGTTCGGTCGTATAGAACTGGCCTTCGTCGCAGACAATGTAATCGAGCGAACCGTGGTCCTTCACGAATCGTTCCGCCATTCGCTCGATGTCGAGGTCAGCGGTCACCTGCAACGCGTCTTGGGATAGGCCGAGGCGACTCGACACCCGCGCGCCATCTCGGTCAAACTGACTCAGTAACAGCCCTCGTTTGCTTCGTTTCGAAAGGTTGTGATGAATCTGGAGCGCCAGGGTGCTCTTTCCGGAACCCATAGTCCCGAACGAAAATCGCAGCACGCCCACATCAGCGAGCCTACCGGTCTCCACGGAACGCCGACGAGATTGGCCCCGAAAGTCGCATCGCGAACAGTCACTATTGGTGATGACGCCTCGTTTGTTGCTTGCTATGAGCGTTCGAAAACTTGCTATCTTTCAGGGGACATGCGTTACGCAAAGCCATTTGCTCGACAACTTCACGACTGGCCGACGACGGATATGTCGGTTCTGACGGAGCCTGTGAGTTTGGACAAGGTCATGGCGACGACCACCAGCACGCACTCCGAAAGGGATACCACATGAAGTGGTTTTTCATACAGTCGCTCTTGGCCCTCTTGGCCGCGTTCGCCATCGGGATTCCCATTGGATATCTCATCTGGCGCCTCCAATATCGGCGAATACGAAGCTTCGACATGGCAATGGGGACGGGCGGCGTCGGCACCCTCGGGGCAGTTGCCCCACGCGGAACCCTCGAGAGGGCAAGTGGGGCCGGGGAGGCTGGCGGAGCGGTTCCTGTTTTCGACGCGCCGTCGAAGGTGGCAGCGGGAGCGGTCACGCCGTCGGCTGCGATGCTGGACCGGTTGCGGGTGGAACACGCGTCGGAGCTTGCTCGTCACCGGACGTCCCTGCAGGACCGTGAGACGGCGATCGCCGATTTGCGAGCCCAACTTGAGAAGTCCCGCAAGGAGATCGCCGAGCGCGACTCGCGGCTTGCCGCGATCGCGTCGGAATCCATGCGCCCGAAAGACTCGAGCGCAAAGGTCGACCCCGAAACGAAGTTGCAGGCGCTGGCGGAGCAGCGAGATGCCGCACGAGCGGGATTGGCAAAGGCGCTTGCGGACTACGAGACGCGTCTCGCCGCCCTGCGGTCCGAGCACGAACAGGAACTGAAGAGCTTCCGCGCCGAGCACGGTACCGCCGTCGAGCGTTTGAACCTCGACGCGGAAAACCGGATCAACGAGATCCGGTCCGAACGTGAATCAGTCGCGCAAGCATTGCAACAGGCGAACGGCGACTTCGACGAACAGCGCTCTGCCCTGCAACAACGACATGAAGCAGCGCTGTCTGATCTGCGAAAGCGTGCGGAACTGGCGGAGTCGGAGTTGTCCGCGGCTCGATCCGATCTCGAAGTGCAGCGCTCAGACGTCGCGAAGCGCACGGCTGCGTTCGAGGCCGAGCGGGCGGCGACCCAAAGCGACCTTGCCGCAGCACGAAAGTCGCTCGACGATGTTCAGACGGCCTTGCAACGCGCCCAGGCTGAGATTGCCGATGCGGCGTCGGTTCGCGAGGCGCTTCAGCGAGATCTCACCGACGCTTCCGCAAAGATGGAACAGGCCCAGGCTGAACTCGCCAACGCCCGGAAGGAACTCGAGTCCGCAAAGTCGACGCTCGATGAGACCCGGTCCATCAGTGAGCGTCACCGCCTTGCATCGGATGAATCGCGTTCGGAACTCTCGGCTGTGCAGGCAACCCTGTCCGAGGTACGCGCGCAACAAGCTGCACTTCAAGCGTCACACGACGATCTTGTCCGACAAGAGCGAGCTGTGCGCGAGTCGCTATCGTCGCAAGATGCCGATGCGGCGATGGAATCCTCGGTAGCAACGTCTGGATCAGGCCCGATATCGCTCCTTGCGATGCCGCTCGATCCCGATGGTGTCGATCCCGATGGTGTCGATCCCGAAGGGGTGGTCGATGACCTCGAGCGCATCGAAGGGATTGGTCCGCGCATCAGCGCATCACTGCAAGCAGTAGGTATACGTACTTTTGAACGGCTTGCGGCAACTCCCGAGGCGCGCCTTCGCGAAGCGTTGGCTCGCGCTGGCCTGAACCTGGCGCCGAGTCTTCCCACGTGGTCACAGCAGGCAAAGTTCTTGGCGGTCGACGACGAGAAGTCCTTTCGCGACTTCGTAGAACGGCTCGTTGCCGGCCGCGAGGCGAAGTAGGAAGATGGCCAAGAATCCCCCAGGAGATCGATCCCGGTTCCCGGGGGGAGACCCATTGGCTCGTGCCCAAAAGGCAGCAGAAGACGCATCCGGAACCGACGTGGGCTCAAGCTCGCCCGACCGCCTCCCCAGTGACGGCGCGAATGGACCCTCGTTGGGGTCCGAGACGGAGACTGGCTGCCAGCCGATGCCGCACAGCGACGCTGAGGCCAACGAGGAGGCGCCGACGGCCTTCGAAGCCGTCGTCGGCCCCGGTGTCGATGACACGGTCGTCACGTCGTCATTACCGTCGGAGCAACGTGCGATGGCCGGTGGTGGGTCGGGAGGACTGCAGGCAATCGGTCGGGCTTCACTCGACGCCCCACGTCGAAACACCGGGGCCGTACGCAGCGCCGGGTCTGGCGTGGAACGTACGGTCTGGGAACCGCGACGGTACCCGAAGTGGTGGCTCGTGGCGCCAAGCGCGGTCGCGGTCGTCGGGTTGGTCGGCTGGCAGATGAACGGTGTGCGCCAACGGAGCGAAGAAGATCTGGAGGATCGAGCAGGAGAGGCGCTGCGCGAGCGTTTCCCCGGAGCCCGGCTTCGCTTTCACGGTCGCGATGGCGTCATCAGCTCGATCGCTGCGAAGGACCGCCAAGCGGCGCACGATCTCGTGCGCTCGATTCGCGGGGTCCGCAATGTCTCGGAAGTGGTCATCTCCGGGTCTGGCGTCACGACGCCTCCGACGACAGCGACGACTGCTGCTGCTTCGTCAGTGCCTGCGACGACTGCTGCTCCCGCAACGACGAAGGCTGCTGCTTCGTCAGTGCCTGCGACGACTGCTGCTGCTCCGGTGACGACTGCGCCTGCGCCTACGACGACTGCTGCTCCGGTGACGACTGCTGCGCCTGCGACGACTGCTGCGTCGGTGCCTGCGACGAGCGAGGTGGCTGGGTCGGTCACGACGCTGACCCCCGAGATCGACCTGGAGCCGTCATCGACGACCCTGTCATCGTCGACACCGCCGTCATCGTCGACGCCGACAACATCGACGCCGACAACATCGACCCCGACAACATCGACCCCGACAACATCGACCCCGGCAACATCAACACCGACAACACCGACAACACCGACCTCCTCGACGCCCCCCGCTGGCTCGTCGACTCCCGCCGTGGCCGTTGCGGTGGGAACTGCTCCGCAGGTACCCATCGAGTTTGCATCGAGTAGCTGTGAGCTCTCCGCGGCCTCGACAGCAGGCATCGCCGAAGTTGCGCAATACCTGAAGGCGAATCCGAGTGTGCGCTTACGATTGACCGGCCATGCCGATTCCACCGGAACGACGGTCATGAACCTGAACTACAGCGCGTGTCGCGCCGATACTGTCCGCAGTGCACTTATCGATTCCGGCATCGACGGGAATCGCATCGCAGCAATCGGTCGTGGCTCTCGGGTTCCGATCGCGTCGAACGCCACGGCCGATGGCCGCGCAAGGAATCGCCGGGTCGATCTCGGCTACCTCGGCGATCCCGCGATCAGCTACACAGGCTGAAGCAGCCTCAGCCTTCGCTCTTTACAACGTCGATGAGGACACGCTGTGCCTCACCGACCTCGACGCCGTTCGCGTCCACGGCCGCGTCGACGAGTCGAAGTGTCGTCGTCAGCGTCTCTGAAGCGACGTAGCCTTCGTGCGTTCGAACCGCAGCAAGGACTTCGGAGTCCGCAGAGATGGTGGTGACGATGCGGTCACTGACCTCGAGCCCAGTGTCCTTACGGGCCTGCTGGATTGCTCGAACAACGTCGCGCGCCAATCCTTCTGCAGAGAGTTCGTCGGTCACGACCGTGTCGAGCACGACCACTCCAGCATCGTTGGACAGCGTTGCGGAACGGCTCGTGTCGACGGGCACGAGTTTGAGGGAATACTCGCCCTCCTGCAACACGACGCCTGCCGCCTCGATGTTGCCGTCGCTGGTGCGCGCCCAATCACCCTTCTTCACCGCGCCGATCACCTGCTGGACGGCCTTGCCGACCCGCGGTCCGAGCACGCCGGGGATCACCTGGAGCTGAAACGTCCCCGCGGCTCCAAGATCAGTCGATAGGTGTACTGACTTTACGTTGACCTCGTCCGCGATGATGCTCGCGAAGTTCGCGAGACCGGAGGAATCTGGTGCGACTACCGTCACCGAAGCAAGGGGGAGGCGGACGCGAAGGTTCTGGGCCTTGCGAACCGACGACACCGCGGAGCAGACATCGCGAACTCGATCCATCGCAGCGACGAGGCCCGGATCGGCGGGAAAGTCCGTTGCCTCGGGCCAGTCGGTGAGATGAACGCTGGCTGCACCGTCTCCGGAGGTCAGGCCGGTGAAGACGGCCTCGGTGGTGAGTGGAAGGAGCGGCGCGGCGAGTCGTGTCAGGGTGTGGAGCGCGGTGTAAAGGGTGTCGAAGGCGTCGTGCGCGTCGGGTGAATCACCTTCCCAGAACCGCTCCCTCGACCGTCGGATGTACCAGTTGTTCAACGTATCGACGAACCCGCGAACTTCAGCGCACGCTCCGAACAGATCGTATGCATCCATGTGATGCGTTGTCGCGCTGACGAGGTCATGGAGCTTCGCGAGTAGGTACCGATCGAGGTCGGCCGATTGGTCTGTTCGTAAGCGCGCTTGATAACCGCTTGTGTTTGCGTAGAGCGAGAAGAATGACCACGCGTTCCACAACGGCAGCACGACCTGACGCACCCCTTCGCGGATTCCCTGTTCGGTGACGATGAGATCAGAACCGCGAAGGATTGCACTCGACATGAGAAACCATCGCATGGCGTCGGACCCGTAGGTGTCGAATACCTCGGTGACATCGGGGTAGTTCTGCAGGCTCTTGGACATCTTGAGTCCGTCGGACCCGAGGACGATGCCGTGAGCCATACAGTTGCGAAAAGCCGGTCGGTCGAACAGCGCGGTCGCAAGCACATGGAGGGTGTAGAACCAGCCCCGTGTTTGGCCGATGTATTCGACGATGAAGTCGCCCGGATAGTGATCCTCGAACCAGTCCTTGTTCTCGAAGGGGTAGTGAACCTGCGCGAACGGCATGGAACCGGACTCGAACCAGCAATCGAGCACCTCGACGACGCGTCGCATCATCGACTGTCCCGTCGGGTCATCAGGATTCGGGCGCACGAGTTCGTCGACCGTCGGCCGGTGGAGGTCGTTCACGCGCACACCGAAATCGCGTTCGATGTCATCGAGTGAGCCGTACACATCGATGCGTGGAAAATCAGGATTGTCGCTCTTCCACACGGGGATGGGCGATCCCCAGAAACGATTTCGGGAGATGCCCCAGTCGCGAGCATTGGCGAGCCATTTGCCGAAGCTGCCTTCCTTGACGTGCTCCGGCACCCAGGTGATTTCCTTGTTGAGCTCAACCATGCGGTCGCGGAACTTGGTGACCTCGACGAACCAACTCGACAGCGCCCGGTAGATGAGCGGCTCGTTGCATCGCCAGCAGTGGGGATAGGAGTGGTCGTAGGAGTCGTGCCGGACGAGCCGTCCCATGGCCCGGAGGTCCTTGATGATTTGTGCATTGGCCGCCAACACGTTCTGATCCGCATAGGGGGGCACCTCGGAGGTGAACCGACCCTGTTCGTTCACTGGATTCACGGCTTCGATGCCGAGCGCGTCGGTGACGACCTTGTCTTCTTCGCCGAACGCTGGCGCGATGTGCACGATTCCCGTGCCGTCCTCAGTGCTCACGTAGTCTGCGGTGGCCACCTGAAACGCATTCGTATGTGTACTGAAGAAATCGAAGAGTGGCTTGTACCGGGAGCCAACCAGGGACGAACCCTTCACCGTTCCGACCTGTTCCGCGTTCGCCAGCTCCTTGGCGTAGGAGCCGAGCCGTGATTGCGCAAGGATGTACGTCATTCCGTCGGAGGCGTCGTGCATGCGGGCGTAGTCGATGTCGGGCCCGACGGCACAGGCCAGATTCGAGGGCAGCGTCCATGGCGTCGTCGTCCAGGCAAGAAGAACGTCACCGGTTTCGGCGCCGTCCGCGTCGACGAGTGGAAACGTGACGGTGACGGCCGGATCCTGGCGCTGTTTGTAGGCATCGTCCATGCGCAGTTCGGTATTGCTGAGCGGAGTCTCGCAACGCCAGCAGTACGGCATCACGCGATAACCCTCGTAGATCAGGCCCTTGTCGTACAGCGTCTTGAAGGCCCACATGACCGACTCCATGTAGGGCAGGTCGAGCGTCTTGTAGTCGTTTTCGAAGTCAACCCAACGTGCGGCGCGGTTGATGTACTGCTCCCAGTCGTGGGTGTAGCGCAGAACGCTCGTGCGGCACGCGTCGTTGAACTTGTCGATACCGAACGCCTTGATTTCGGCGTGACCACTCACACCCAGTTCGCGTTCAGCCTGTACCTCGGCCGGCATGCCGTGGGTGTCCCAACCGAATCGGCGTTCGACCCGACGTCCGCGCATCGTCTGGTACCGCGGGATGGCGTCCTTGACGTAACTCGTGAGCAGGTGACCGTAGTGGGGGAGACCGTTGGCGAACGGAGGGCCGTCGTAGAAAACGAACTCGTTGGACCCGTTGTCGCCTGTGTCGCGCTGCTGCACGGACCGCACGAACGTATCGTTGCGCTTCCATCGCTCGAGGGTGGCCAGCTCCATCTCCGGGAGATTGGGGCTCTTCTCGACGCTCGGGTACGGCTGGTTCGTGGCCTGGGGGGTGTTCGTGGTCATCGTGGTCTCCTACAGCAGTTGTTGGTTGCTGCGGGGACGATTCACCCTTTCGGGTTTACCGCGGTACCACCCCACGTTGCCCCGACCGTGTCGCAAGTTGGTCGGTGCCGCTTCGTTCGTCGTGTCGGCGACGTGTCCGCCCGGTTCTACTTGGCCTCCTTCAAGGCCGTTCTTCCGGATGCTCAGGGGTGATTGCCCCGTCAATGCGTTGGCGCCCAGTGTAGGGCTCATCGCTGTGTACCGGCGCCGATTTCTCACGGGTGGTTGCTGCAGCCTCGGAGTCTGTGGTGTCGGAGTCTGTGGTGTCGGTGTCTGCGGGGTCGGTGTTCTTTCGTCGTCGGCTCCGAATGGGTACGCCAGAGAGTCGCTGCTCCACCCGGAGGGTGATGATGCCGGCCAGGCAGACGACGAGCACGTTGGTCACGAGTTGGATGCCGGCTCCGGCGGCTTCGCTCCAGCGCTGCATGGATGCCGCGACACCGGCGTTCGCCGCAGCAGGAACGGTCGTGACGGAGATGAGTACGCCGACGAGCGTCCCCGCTTTCGCTTCGGTCATCGCAATCATCCCGGCGACCCCGGCCAGAAGCGCAACAACGATGGACCAGCCATCGGGCCGAGAAATGAACTGTGTGAGCGGGCGAGTGTCGGCGATATAGGAAGCCGGGACGCGGTCGATCGCCCTGACCACCACACCAAACGCCGTGCAGGCGAGTGCTCCGACGCCGAAGCCGATAAGCAGCGTCGAAGCAGCTTGGCCCGCGCGGTCGAGTCGTCGTCGGTGGATTCCCAACATGACGCCGGCGAGGGGCCCATAGTCGGGGCCGACCACCATGGCGCCGACGATCAAGACCGACGAGTCGAGCAGGATCCCAACGGCGCCAATCAGCATGGCCACGGTCATCATGACCACGAAACTGCTGGTGAGCGCGGACTCGTCTCGGACGCGGGCTTCGACCTCTTCCCACACCACTGCTTCGCTGGCCGCACCGGGCGACAGCTGTTCGGCTACGCGGGCGACCTCCGACAGCGAGGTGTCGATCCGTTCGAGCGTGATTGATCCCACGGTGTGAAGGTCGAGGTCACGAAGGTCAGCGATGATCTGGTTCGCCCCTTCACGGGCAACGTCGAACTGGATCAGGTCGCCGACCGGGTGACGAGCGGCACCCGGCAAGACCACGAGGTTGTGTACGGCGACGTGAGATTCGAGTTGCGCGATGACTTTGCCACTGAGCGAAGGAGGCGAGACAACCCTGATGTGGAGCATCCGAGGATTTTCTCACTTGTCGAGCCGCATTCCCGACCGCCGACTACGTTGGTGCGGTGCACGGGAGTACAGGGAAACGCTTGGTTGTCGTCGGGCCGACGGCGAGTGGTAAGACGTCGTTGGCGATGGCGGTCGCAACATTGCTAAGTGCACGTGGTATCGGTGCGGAGATCGTATGCGTCGACTCGATGACCGTCTACAACGGTCTCGATGTTGGAACGGCGAAGGCATCCCTCGACGACCAGATGTTGATCCCGCATCACTGCATCGATTTGGTCGATCCCGACGTCGAGTACTCCGTCGCGGACTTCCAGCGAGTGGCGTTGGCCTCGATCGCCGATATCGAGTCACGGGGTGCCGTGCCGATACTTGTCGGTGGGACGGGCCTGTATGTCGATGCTGTCGTGAACGAGTTGAACATTCCCGGGCAATTCCCCGAGGTGCGTGCTTCGTTGCAGGCCGAATTGGCCGACGGAGCGACGTTGGAAATGCTCTTCGCGCGCTTAGCATCGTTGGACCCGACAGCGGCCGGGCGAATGGAACCCACGAATGAGCGTCGACTCTTGCGCGCACTCGAGGTCTGCATCGGAAGTGGGCAGCCGTTCTCGTCCTTCGGCCCGGGGCTGGTGGAGTCGGCCCGCAGGCCGGGGGCTGGCGGCCGGTATGCGATGGTCGGGCTGGAGTGGGAGCGTCCGGCGCTCAACGAGCGCATAGAGGGGCGACTTGCTCAGCAGTTCGAAGATGGTTTTCTGGAGGAAGCCACGGCGCTCCTGGAGCACTACGGCGACACGCTGTCGCGAACCGTGCGCCAGGCACTCGGCTATCGCGAGCTCTGGGAGTTCCTCGACGACCTGTGGATGTTCGATGAGACACTCGAGAACATCGCGTTGCGAACACGGCAGTTCGCGGTGCGTCAACAACGCTGGTTCCGACGCAACCCCGCCATTACCTGGCTCGACGGGACCGACTCCATCCCGGAGCTTGTAACCCAAACGCTAGGTGTACTTACTTCACCCGCGAGCTAGTTCGTCGACGTGACCCCGGGTTTGGGTCGTCGGTCGACGTGGAGCTCGAAGATGTCAGGGCGCTGCGCGGGCGAGATCAGCGACGAGCAGTCCTTCGCTGCTGCGTAGGGGCCCGGCGATGACGTCGCCCATGGGAGAGACGATGACACTTCCGCCCCCGATCAGCGCGACATCTGGTTCGTAGCCGGTGGGCAGCTGATAATCGTGGGGGAGGTGGTCGGTAGTGAGGTACTGATTCGCGTTCAACACGAAGCACCGTCCCTCGACTGCGATATGGCGCATCGTCGCCTGCCAGACGTCTCGTTCATCGACGGTGGGCGCACACCAGAACTCGACGCCGTCCGCGTAAAGCGCCGTGCGATACAGCGGCATGTAGTTCTCCCAGCAGATCGCGGTTGCCACGCGACCGAACGGGGCCTCGATCACGTCCATGGTGGATCCGTCGCCGAGCCCCCACAGCAGACGCTCCGAGGCGGTCGGCATCAGCTTGCGGTGCCGAGCGACGAGGTCGCCGCTTGGCGTGAAGGTGAGTGCGGTGCAGTAGAGCGTTCGGCCCGATCGTTCGATCACGCCGATCACGAGCATGGCGTTGAGCCGTCGTGCCGCGCCGGCGAGTCGGTCGACTTCGGGTCCGGGAATCTCGATGGCTGCGTTGAAGTAGCGCTCGAAGCCACGCCTGCCCTCGGTGCTTCGCGTACCGACCCGTGCGCCGAAGTCGAGACCTTTCGGATAGCCACCGATGTACGCCTCCGGAAACACGACGAGATCGGGTCGGTGCTGTGCTGCCTGATCACACCAGTCGTCGAATTGATCGAGCGTTCGTTGCGTATCGAACACGTACGAACCAGCCTGCACGACGACCGCACAAACAAATCCCGACTCATTCATGAACGCCGTCCTACGGTTGGTGTGGTGCTCGTTGTATCTCGGTTCTGAGACACCTCCGGTCTGACCTCGGATCGTGGGATGGTACATCGCTGACCATATGCGCGCTGACGTTGTCGTTCGACGCGATCACCGTGGCACCGTGGCACCGTGGCACCGTGGCACCGTGGCACCGTGGCACTATGGCGGCGACGGCCACCAGCCGGCCAAACGGTGGCGCATACCGATCACGGGTTGCGAGGGAAGCACCTTTTTGGGTCTTCGGGCAACGACTTCGGGCAGCGGAATCTTCGGGCAACGGGGATCTTCGGAATCTTTTTCCCATTTCTTTGGTGGACCCCGCGACGACTGTCACACCCCCTGGGCATGATTGAGGCATGGAGGTTTTGGATCCGGTCTCGCTTGTTGCGGGTGTCCCACGTGTACTGATTGATACGGCCGAGCGGGCCGAGATTCTTCGCGGGTTGGAGGCGTTGCGCCGGGTCCGGGGCCGAGTTGATGCGAGTGAGGTTGCGTTAGCGCGCCGGTTGGCGGAGTTGACTCCACTCGCCGAGCGTGATGTTGCTGCTGCGGCGCAGCGTGAAGGGCGCCATGGTGACCGGGTGCGGGGTCGTGTCGAAACTGCCGAGTTGGTCCCGGTGTTGGGCGACGCGTTTGATGCCGGTGATGTTGATGGTGAACATATCGACACGGTCACGAAAGCATTGAAAGCAGCGCCGGTGGGGGTGCGGGAGGGTTTAGTGGCCGCGGTGTCGGACATGGTTGGTGATGTGGTTTCCTCGGGGTTGACACCACAAGATTTGGCACAACGCCTCGCGACGGAGACGAAACGGTTGGAGGGTGATGATGGTTTGGCGCGTTTGGATCGTCAGCGTCGTGCGACGCGGTTGCGTTCGTGGACGGATCGTCATAGTGGGATGTTTCGTGTGTCGGGGTCGTTTGATCCGTTCACTGGCCTCGCGATACAGGGGCGACTCAACGCGGCGATGGCGGCGATGTTCGCGAACGGGTACCCCGATTGTGCACCGGATGATCCGGGTGAACGACAAGACTTTCTCCGTGCGCTTGCGTTCGTCGCGTTGACGGCTGGTCGACCCGCCGACAACAAATCTTCAGGCAACAAATCTGCAGGTACAGACTCTGACCCTGGTGGACCTGGCGGTTCGGATTCGGGTGTGGGTTGGGTGCCGTTCGGGAACAGTGGACCGCCCCGATTCGGGAGACCCGAAGTCATCGTCGTGGTCGATCACACCACACGTGATGTGAAGGGTCGCCCGACGGTGGATTGGGG
>JANOWU010000008.1:0-8780 GCA_031418035.1 Acidimicrobiia bacterium | reverse complement strand
GGCTCTTGCCTTCGAGGAGTAGCTCGGTGAGCGCAAGGGCAGAGGCTGGCGACAGGCTGAGTCCGAACATGCCGTGTCCGACGCCGAGCACCACGTTGCTATACCCCTTCGGACGCCCCATCAACGGAAGCCCGTCGGGGCTCATGGGTCGCGATCCGGCCCATGTGTCGAACGCTGCGTCGAAATCGAGGTTGATGAACTGTCGCATCGAGGCGATGATGGCGTCGACTCGACGCTTGTCGAACTTGGGTGTGTCGCCCCCGAACTCCATGGTGCCGCCGAGTCGAATCCGGTCGGCGAAGGGTGTCGCCACCGCATGTGCCTCCTCGAAGATCACCGGGTTCTGAAGCTTCTCCGTCGTTGGTAAGCCCACGTTGTATCCCTGTCCGGGAATGACGGCGACTCGTAATCCGAAGAGCTTCCCAAGAGGCCGCATTCCGGCCCCGGCGGCGAGGAGGTATTCGTCGCCGACGATGACGCCCTTTGCCGTCGTAATCGAGGCAACCGTACCGTTGGCGTGCTGAACGGAGGTGATGGGTGCGTTCTCCACGATCGTGACGTTGCGCGCGCGCAATGCCTCGATCATGGAATCGACGTATACCCGCGGGTCGATGGAGTGATCGTCTTTCACGACGTAGCCGGCCCTGATCCCATCGCTGAGTGCAGGGACGATCATGCGCAACTCGTCGCCGTCGAGGAGACCCGTCGGGACCGTAACGCCGAAATCGGCCATCGGGGCCAGAGTCGACTGGTAGTGCTCGGCGACCGCCGGATCTTTGAACGGCACCACGAGTTCAGGGCCAAGTTCGACGTTCGTGCCCAAGGAGCCCAGGTAGGCAAGTGATTCGGGTCCCCGCAGGTTCAGCTTGGCGAGGGCAATTCGACCGGCGACGTAGCGCGACTTGGTGGCGGATCGAGCGAAATGGAGGCCCCAGCCGATCATTCCGGGAAGCGCCTTGGCGTGGAGCCGCATTGCTCTGGTGGGATCGTTCAACGAGGTGATCGCGTTCTTCACTGCGCCCGGCGCGGCGAGTGGCTCGAGCAACGTTGAGCACATGAATCCCGCGTTCCCACGTGCCGCGCCACCACCGAGCTTGCCGTGGTCGACGATCGTCACCTGCGCCCCACGGTCGGCCAGCATCAGCGCTGTCGATAGCCCGATGAGACCTCCACCGACGACCACGACCGACTTTGTCACTGCACCACTCCCGAAAGTTTCACCCGGAAAAATTACCACGGTCCTTTTCGCTAGAAGGCGTCTGAAGCAATCATTCCAGGGCCGAAAACAACGTGACGTACGCACCGCCGAGGGCGAATTCGAGTTCGCAGACAACGGAAGCGTCGATTGGTTTCGTCGTTCGAGTTGCTGTCGAGCACCTACGCCAACCGAGCACCTACGCCAACGTCTGTCGAACCCACCGATCCATGGCCAGCCACTGGTCGTCGAGCCAGCGTGAACGTTCTGCGACGTCGACGGGAATGTCTCGCCGGGGGATCCGATGCACCGCCACGCGAATGTTGTTTGGGAGGGGAGCGTTGCGGGCGACGTCGACAAAGGCGGGGTGGCAGTCGAGGCCGGCGTGTTTGATCACGACGACGTCGGCCTCGGGAAGCGCATCGAGCAACGCCGAAAATCCACCGGCACGGGGCGGGAGCAGGTGGCTGAGGGTCGATATGTGGTCGAACCGGGTCGGGTCGCGTTCTCGCATTCGCGTGAGGGACTTCTCGAGGAGCTCCGGGCGGAAGAGGCGACCCTCGGGAAAGATCACCACGATCGACCCCGGTGCAAGCTTCGCCGCGAAGCCCTGGACGGCAGCGATTGCTTCTGCCGAATTGTCCCGTTCGATGAAGACCGACCCCGACCGTTGATACAGGAGATCGAAACCGGGGTCGGCCAGCAGTTCGGCCATCACGACACCACTCGTGTGACGATCGCGTCGCAGATACAGCAGCGCGGGGAGGGATGCGTCGAAGAGGCTGACGTGACGACACAGCACGATTGCCGGACCGTCGCCAAGCGCTCTTTCGCTTCGCTCATCGATCGCGACGCGGATCCCGAGCAGATGCTCGGCGCGCCGAGCAAGAACGCGAATCGACCACGCCTGAAGTCGCTGATGGCGACGTATCGACGAGGTCGCGTTCAGGTTCCTTCCGAGTCCGGCAATGAGCCACAGTGGCCCGGCCGCCAAGATCTCCACACTGTCGTTGACCAGGTATTGGAGCGAAAACAGGTACGTGCGCAGGGTGGGAAGGCGCCGTCGGCCGCGAACGACGTCGACGGCGAGACACCCGAGGAGAAGGAGGGGAGCGAACAGCAGTGCGCATGCGGTCACGCTCAACATGGCCGGGATGGTCACCCGCCGTCGCTTCCACGTTTGTCGACGCTCGAGCGAACGGGCCGAACTCATATGCTCAGCGTAGGCTCCGTAGGTCTCCAAATAGCCGCCTAAGGGCTCAAGGAGCGCTCAGGAGTGCTCAGGAGCGTCAGAAAATTGTTGGGCTAATCAGTGAAAATCGCTTCAGAAGTGGTTCGGACCGGTCGATGTGTTGAGGGTGACCCCATCACGGTCATTCGCCCGTTACACTTCTACCTACCGTTTATTGCCTTATCGAGGAGTTCCCATGACCCGCATCCGTACCGCTGTTGTCTCGCTCGCTTTCGCTGGCGCCGCTCTTGCCGGAGCTCCCGCCGCCTTCGCCCAGAGCGAGACCACGGTCGCTGCCGTTGCTGAAACCGCTGCTGCCGAAGCACCCGCCGCGACCGAAGCCGCCGTGGCCGAGACTGCTGCTGCAGCCCCCGAAGGTGGCGTCGCTGCCGGCGGCGGATTCCTTGGTAATAGCGACTCGTCGAACAACCTGCCGCTCGTGCTTGCGGGTGCTGCTGTTGTCGCAGGCGTCGGCGTTTTCGCCGCTCGCCGTCGTCGCGCCTAAATCGGATTTCGTTCGCGGTCGGAACCGGAATTTTCGGTGACCGAGCGACGAGCCCCGAGCCGCTATCTGTACATCATCCCGCTGCTGTTTCTCGCGGCAGCGGGATGGTTTGCGTTCGCGCGTGACCTTGGTCTCGCAAACGCGGCTGAACCCAAGACCAACCAGAACGACGCGCGCCGTTTCAAGGCCGTCGGTGGCTTGGTCGAAGACACCGCGACCGGCATTCGCCGTCCGCTCGTCGCCGGTCGATCACTCGCCGATGCGTTCCCGGAGTCCGATATCGCCAACATCGGCGATCTGCGCCTCGGCCGTGGCCCGCGTCCCCTTCGGCTTTCCGTTGGCAGCATTGCCCTGGCGAGCGACGTCATTCCGATTGGCATCGATGAGAACAGGGCAATCGCGGTTCCCGAGCGTGCCGATATCGTGGGCTGGTGGTCCGGTGGCGCAGTTCCCGGGGAGAACGGACCGACGGTCCTCGTCGGTCATTATGACTCCAAGGTTGCGCCCGGGGTGTTCGAGAATCTCCGCAAGCTCGGTCCCGGTTCTCGGATCGTCGTGGAGCAGTCCGATAGTTCGGTGTTTCTCTACGACGTCACGCTCGTCGAGCAATTCTCGAAGACCGAGTTCCCCACCGACGCCGTCTACGGGCCGACGAAAACGTCGACCCTTCGACTTGTCACGTGTGGCGGCGAGTTCAACAACGAGACTCGTCATTACGTCGACAACACCGTCGTGTACGCGAACCTCGTTGCGCCCCCCGGACCTGAGCTTCGAGCCGATCGTCCGATCACCGTTGATTCCGAGAGCCCGCCTGTCTACGTGGCTCCGGACCCTTCTCTGATCGGGGTCGACGGCGGGGCCGGAATGCGGGTTTCGAGCACGACGTCGACGGCGGTTCCGACAACGGTAACGTCCATCGCCACGACGACAACAACATTGCCGGTGGTGTCGACCTCCGTCGCGCCACCAACGTTGCCGGCCGTGGTGAATGTGCCCCCCACCGTGTCGGTGACTCCGACACCCCCGACGACGCCCCCGACCACGCTGCTGACCCCGCCGGTGTCGGGCCCGTCGCCGGTGCCGAGCTCGTCGCCGGTGCCGTCGAGCACCCCCGTCACGACGACACCTGCGGGAACGAACATTCCCATCGAGCCCGGAGCACCGGTCGCTACGTCGGTGTCCCCAGCGCTTCCAGCGGCGCCGTCGTCGTCGTTGTCTGGTTGAAAGGACGCAATACATGACTGCCGTCGCTGCCTCTGAAGTGAAGCATTTCGTCGATCAGGGTTTCCTCGTCGTTCCCGGACTGGTGAGCCCCGACGATGTCGAGCGAGCCCGCGCGGAGGCGTTGCGGTTCGCGAATGGGTCCTATCCGGTCACGAATCTTCCGGCCGACGGAAACATCTTGGCCGTGCACTTTCCTCACTGGGTGAGTTCGATCGCCCTGGACCTCGTGCACCACGAAGGCATCGTCTCGGTCGTCTCGAGCGTGGCGGGCGCGCACCTCGCGCACTGGGTCGGGGGCGCGAAGTGTATGCAATCGATGTTGTTCCTGAAGCCACCCGGCCTTCCCGGACAGGCATGGCACCAAGACGAGCGGTTCATCCCGACCCGTGACCGGTCGCTCGTCGGCGCATGGATCGCTCTCGACGATGCGACGATCGAAAACGGATGCCTCTGGGTCATTCCCGGTTCACATCGAGCAGGCGTCTTGCACCAGACGCGTGATCACCATAACCCCGACGAGTTCGATCCGACAGACGAAGCGTTTGGCTTCGACGACTCGCCAGCGATCCCGGTCGAAGTGAAGACCGGCGACGTCGTGTTCTTCAATGGGTACCTGCTGCATCGTTCCATGAAGAACCGAAGTACGCATACGAGACGCGCACTCGTGAACCATTACATGAGCACGGCGTCGCTTCTGCCTTGGGGATTCAACGGTGCGCCAAACGCCGCGATGCACGACATGCGAACGGTCGTCGTCGTGTCAGGTGAAGACCCGCATGCGTGGAGGGGATATGTCGACCCGCCCAGCTCAACGTTCGTTCGACCCGCTACCGGGCGATTCGGCGACTCCGGAGCGAATACCCAAGAGTCATAAGCTGACTTAACGATTGCGTTGCTTGGTTGTCCCCGACGCAGCGAGTGCCTCGATCTGAGCATCGCTGTAGCCAAGTCCGCGCAGGACCTCCTCGTTGTGTTCGCCGAGGCACGGTGTTTGCAGGTCCAACTCGCCGCCTTGCTCGGAGAAGCGGATGGGGTTGCCCGGGATTACGAAGTCGCCGATGAACGGATCGCTAACTTTGCGAACCATGCCACGCTCGATGAAGTAGGGGTGGTTCATGGCGTCGGCGGCGTCGAGGACCGGTGCGCACGGCACTCGCTCGGCCTCCAGGAGCTGCAGGATCTCCGCATCCGTCGTGAACGATGCCATCCACTCCTCGATGATCGGATTGAGTTCGTCGCGGTTCTTGTAGCGCACGTTCAACGACGCGAAACGTTCGTCGTGTTCGAGGTCTGGGCGCTCCATGGCCCGACAGAACCCCGCCCACTGTGCGGCCATCGTTTGGAGCGCGATCCAGCCCTCGGGTCCCTTGTAGATCCCCTGTGGGGAGTTGAGGTTCGAGAAACGTCCTCCTCGTTTGGGTCGCCATTTTCCCTTCGTGATCGACGCGCCCTGTACGGCGAGCTCGTGGGCGTGAAAGAGCGTGTCGACCATCGCAATGTCGATATGACCACCGCGGCCGGTTCGCTCCCGGTGGAAGAGCGCGACTCCGATGCCGGCGAACGCGTGGACGCCAGATGTTACGTCTGCATAGGAACTGCCGACCGGCATCGGCGCGCTGCCTGGATCGCCCGTCGTGTTCACCATTCCGCTGTACGACTGCGCGATCAGGTCGAAGCATGTCTTGTGCGAAAAGCTTCCCTTGCGTCCAAACCCAGAAATGGAGGCATAGATGAGCTTCGGATGTTTGGCCGACACCGACTCGTAGTCGAGTCCACGTCGCTCCAACACATTCGGGCCGTAGTTCTCGACGAGAACGTCGGCCTCGGCGATGAGCTTGTCGAGAACCTCGCGACCATCTGGTGTGTCGAAGTCGATGCAGACGCTCTTCTTGCCGCGGTTCTGTTGCACGAAGTAGCCGGAACGTCCGTCGGTGACGACGGCGGTCGCTCGAATGGGATCGCCGTAGGGGGGCTGTTCGATCTTGATGATGTCGGCCCCGAGTTCGGCCATCAGTCGGGTGACCGTGGGGCCGGAGAGGTACTGGGTCATATCGACAACGCGGATTCCGGCGAGCATGGGAGCAGCAGTCATGCCCGGACCGTACCGCTTCAGATCGCACGTGTCTATTGAGTTGGCCGAGATTCGACTTGTCTGGCGAATTGTGGTTGTGTTCCGACAAGCACAACAGACACACGGAGGAGCACCCAAGATGCCATATCAGTTCACCGACAAGGGTAAGCAGGTTCTCGAGGAGGTCGTGCAGTTCATGGACGACCACATCTATCCGAACGAGGAGCAATACCACGACGAGATGGAAGAACTGGGGCGACATGGGTATGCGCCGGTCCTCGACAAGCTCAAAGCGGCCGCTCGGGAAAAGGGTCTCTGGAACCTCTTCCTTCCGCACCTCAAGCCCGGCGAGCCCGGTACCAAGATGTCGAATGTCGATTACGCGCCGATTTCCGAGCAGCTCGGAAAGGTGGGGTTTGCGTCGGAAGTGCTCAATTCGTCGGCACCGGACACCGGAAACATGGAGGTTCTGCATCTCTACGGATCCGATCGGATCAAGCAGGAGTACCTGGCACCCCTCCTGGAGGGGGAGATTCGGTCTGCCTTTTCGATGACCGAACCTGATTCTGCATCCTCTGATGCGACCAACATCGGCCTTCAGATCGAACGAGACGGTGACCGCTACGTCCTCAACGGGACGAAGTGGTTCAGCTCGGGTGCGCTGAACCCTCGCTGCAAGGTGCTTGTCGTGATGGGGAAGACGAACCCGAAGGCGTCACGACATCTGCAGCAGTCGATGATTGCCGTGCCGCTCAACACACCGGGCATCACGATTGGACGCGATCCGCATGTGTTCGGCTACATGGACAGGGGCGGGCACCCCGAGATTCACTACAAAGACGTCCGGGTGCCTGCGGAGAACCTGCTCGGCGGGGAGGGCGAAGGTTTCGCTATCTCTCAAGCCCGCCTCGGGCCAGGACGCATCCATCACTGCATGCGCTCTATCGGCGTTGCCGAGCGGGCGCTGGCCTGCATGGTGGACCGCAGTCTCGTGCGCTCGACCTTCGGTTCGACCGTGGCTCAGAAGGGTCTCATCCAAGACTGGATCGCGGAAAGCCGGATCGAGATCGATATGGCCCGTCAGTACGTCATGTACACGGCGCACCTCATGGACACCGTCGGAAACAAGGCCGCCGCGGCAGAGATCTCCGGTATCAAGGTCGCGATCCCGAACATGGCTCTGAAGGTGATCGACCGGGCGATCCAGGTGCACGGCGCGGCCGGCGTCACCCAGTTCTTCCCGCTCGCGCACATGTATGCGCACATGCGAACGCTGCGGATTGCCGACGGACCCGATGAAGTCCACAAGATGACGATCGCCCGGCGCGAGATCATGCGCCGCGACCCGAGCTTCCGGATGATGCCGACTGCCCCAAGTGCTCCCGAATCCAAGGAAGACCCTCAGGTCTTCATGCGTCCGTAGGTCTCGGTGTGAGCGCACACCGGCGCAACGATTCGAATGTTGCGTCGGTGTCGCAGTGTCGCTACGCGCGCACCATCGTAAAGGCGGGGTCCGGGGCCAGGGTTCGAATGTGCGGCATCACGTCGGAGGCGAACAGACGCATGTTGCGCTCGCCTTCCTCAAAGCTCATGTCGGAGTATCGGCACACGGCGATGTAGCTCTCGGCGCCGGTCATGTTCTGGATCTCGGCGATTCGTTCCCTGCACTCGCGAGGAGTGCCGTAGACCTGAAGGTCGGAGAAGAAGTCGCTTTGCACCTGCGCGCCATGTTTGTCGATCGCGCTTGATATGCGTCCGTAGTGTTCGTAGCCCGGCGTCGTGGCTAAGTGGCCGGCCGTGAACTCGTAGTGGTTCATGACCGTCTCGTAGTAGCCCCCGAGGTGCCGTTTGCCGATCTCCCGAGCACGTTCACCGTCGTTGTCCACGAACGTCCACCCGGCGACGATCGGCTTGGGTGCTTCCTCGCCGTTGACCTCGAGATACATCTCGCGGTAGCCACGGAGTTCGTCGACGACGGTGTCCCACGGCTTCTGCGGAATGATGAGGAGTCCGACACCGAGCTTGGCCATGATGGGCCAGCTCTCCGGGGACACCGACGAGGCGAAGATACGATTCCGAAAACTGCGCGACGGTGCAGGTCGCAGTTTGCGAGACGGTTGCTTGACGTACTCGCCGTCGTAGTGCGCTTCGCCAGTCTCCAGCGCGTCGATCACCATTTCGGCGTATTCGGTGAAGCGACCTCGAGACTCACTCATGGGTACGCGGAAGCCGTCGAACTCGACCCGGCCCAGGCCCCGACCGAGTCCGAGAATAAGACGACCGTCCGACACGGTGTCGACCATGACAGCCTGCTCGGCTACACGAATCGGGTCGTGCCAGGGGAGCACGACCACCATGCTTCCGAGCTGCACGCGTGAGGTGGTTCCCGCCAAATACGAGAGAAGCGTGAGCGGGTCCGGGCACATGGTGTAGCTGGTGAAATGGTGCTCGACGGACCAGATGGAGTCGAAACCGAGCGGTTCGGCAAGTGCGGCGAGCCGCAGATCGTTCCGCCAGACTTCGTGGTCCTGCGACGGATCGTTCGACCCTTGAA
>JANOWU010000007.1:0-19680 GCA_031418035.1 Acidimicrobiia bacterium | reverse complement strand
CTCATCACCGACTTTCGCGGGCAGCTGTTCCCCGGCACGAAACGTTTGCTGGAGTTGGCCGACGAACGCATCCAGCTGCACGTGGAGGCCCGCTGTTGGTGTGGCAGTCGAGCGACGTTCAACGCACGCCTCGTGAATGGCGTGGTGGTGTACGAAGGCGACACCGTGACCTACGAGCTTCTCTGTCGTGCGCACTACCGCGCCGGCGCGATCGGCCCCGAACACGAGGAGAACGACGCCCGGCGTTGAGGCGCGGCGTTGAGGCGCGGCGTTGAGGCGCGTCGTTGAGGCGCGGCGTTGAGGCGCGGCGTTGAGGCGCGTCGTCAGACTTCGAGCATCACGGTCACGGGTCCGTCGTTGACGAGCTCGACCTCCATGTCGGTACGGAACCGTCCTGTCTCCACGTGGGCGCCGAGCGCCGTCAACTCCGAAACCACGAGTTCGATCAGCGGCTCGGCATATTCCGGTCGGGCGGCCTGAATCCAACTCGGTCGACGACCGGAGTTGGTGTCCCCGTACAGCGTGAACTGACTCACCAGGAGTATCTGGCCGCCCGCATCGGCGACCGAGCGATTCATGACGCCACTGTCGTCGTCGATGATTCGAAGGTTCCAGATCTTCGAGGCGATCTTTGCGGCATGACCTTCCGTGTCTGTGTGTGTGACTCCAACCAGCACGCAGAGCCCCGCACCGATCGAACCGACCAATTCGCCTTCCGAGCGAACACAGGCCCGAGTGACTCGTTGAACCAATGCGCGCATATTAATTTCGTGGCAGGTGTCAGTCGATCGTCGAAGGCAGGTCGAACCCGCCATCGCTGCGACACGGAAACGTATGCACACGCACGACTGCCTCAAGCGGCACGGGGGCGTAGTAGTGGGGGAACAGCTCGGCGTTCGTTGATGCCTCGAAGCGCAGGACCTCTGCGTCGAGAATCGCCTCATCGATTTCCAGCAGGCACAGGTCTGCGACACCGGTGTAATAGCGGCCTGCGGTGGCCATGAACTGGTCGCGGGTCGATAGGTGAACGAAGCCTTCGGTCTCCAAAGAACCGACCGTGTAGGACCCGGTGGCCTTTGCGTTCGACCAATCCGAGGAATGTGCGATGTGAAAGAGCACGATTACACCGCCGACACAGGTATGCGCTTGCGATGACGGGGTTTGGCCGTGATTTCGATCAGATCGCCGCGCAAGAAGTACGGCGCAGCGCTCGTCACCAAGACGTTGCAGAACGTGCCCTCCGGAAGGGCCCGCTGTTCGCCGTCGGCTCCGCGGTATGCGAAGTGAATCAGCTTGTGCTGGCGAGTACGGCCGCTGGTGATCGACGGATCGCGTTTCGAGGGTCCCTCGACGAGAACCTCCTCGACTCGGCCGACGCGACCCTCGTGCTTTCGAAGGGCAGAGCGATCGAGAACCAACTTGAGGCGGGCAAATCGCTCGCTGACCACATCAGCGCGAACGAACCGATCACCCATCTCGAACGCGGCGGTACCGGGCCGAGGCGAGAAGATGAACGAGTAGCAGCTGTCGTATTCCGCGGCGGCGGCAAGCTCCATGGTCCGTTCGAAGTCCGCATCGGATTCACCCGGAAAACCAACGATGATGTCGCTCGTGAGCGCAAGGTCTTCGATGCCGGCACGAGCCGCAACAACCTTTTCCAGATAGGAGCTCGCGGTGTACCCGCGGCGCATCTCCGCCAACACCGCATCGCTTCCCGATTGCACGGGGAAGTGCAGGTGCGGCATGACCGTTTCGACCGACGCCATAGCTTCGATCGTTTCGGGCCTGAGATCTTTCGGGTGCGGCGAGGTGTAGCGAACACGCCGCAGACCTTCGACAGACCCCACGCTTCGGAGGAGATCGGCAAACAGCGGGCGTGCCCGTGGTCCGCGAGCATCGGTCGCCCAATCGACACCGCACGCGATCTGCGCCTCCGGCGAGTCGAATTGATCGCGCCATTGCAGCGTGAGGTCGCGACCGTAACTGTTCACGTTCTGTCCGAGCAGCGTCATTTCCACCACGCCCGCGGCAGCGAGCGTCTTGACCTCGTGCAACAGTTCGGCGAACGGACGCGAGATCTCCACGCCGCGCACGGAGGGAACGATGCAAAACGCACACGAGTTGTCGCAACCGATCTGAATGGTGACCCACGCGGAATAGTCGTCCTCGCGTCGCACGGGGAGCGCGGAAGGAAACTGCTCGGACTCTTCGAGGATCTCCATCAGCGGCCCGCTGCGACGCGACTCTCGCAACAGTTCAGCGGCACGGTGCACGTTGTGGGTGCCGAACACCACGTCGACGTGTGGTGCGCGTTCTTGGATGTATCCCCGATCCTTCTGGGCCTGACATCCGCCAACCATGACCTGCACACCGGGTCGTCGACCTTTGAGTTCCTTCGCACGACCGAGATTTCCGAAGAGCTTCTCGTCTGCGTTTTCACGAATCGTGCAGGTGTTGTACACGATGACGTCTGCTTCGGACTCGTCGTCGACTCGAACGAGGCCGTCGGCTTCGAGAAGTCCGGCGATGCGTTCTGAATCGTGCTCGTTCATCTGGCACCCGAAGGTGTGGATCAGGTACGTACGCTGATCGGTCGGAGTGGTCACCCCATGATCCTACGGCCCGGTCCACGTGTGTCTGGTCGAAAAGAATTTCGCCGTCTCCGGAACCAACCCGCCAGGTTGGATCGTCAGATCAACCATGGCAACGAACACGACGACGAAACTCCTACAGAACCCCACACGGAAACTTCCACGCGAGACGAAGCGTCCACGGAAGAAGCTGGCGATCGGTACCCTCCTCGCCGCCATGACCACTGCGACAGCGGCGTCGTCCGCGTCGGGGGTCCAGGCGTCGCAAGGCTGGGGCATTGTCGCTCCGGAGAACATTCGGCCCACGACGGTCCCCCATCGCCGACCGCCGACCACGAAGCCTCCGGCCACCACGGTCGACCTCCACCAATTCCGCGACGCAATCGCGCAGGTCGAGAACATGCCATTCGATCGAAATCTGATTTCGCGCGCCGGTCGTCATGGTCTCGACGTCGTCAACGTCACCTGGGAGGACACCGGTCGAAACCTGGGGTCGTCGTCGGGGCCGAACATCAGTGATCTCACCCTTCAGGTTCGCGAGCCGCTCCCCGGTGGCGGCACCCAGACGCATCTGCTTCCTGTCCTTCGCTACCCGAACTTCAACGACAAGACCGCTGACATCCGGACCGACAAGTTGTGGGTGCGGGTTGGAAACCAGACCCGCGCCGGACGGATCGAAACCGTTCCATTGAGCGAAGTGCTGAAGAACCTCAAGTGGTACCTGAGCGATCCCCAGAGCCTGCCCGGGTCGGGTGACTTCTCCGCCGCACGTGACACCCACGTGTTAGTAAGCGCGCAACACGTTTTCATGCCGCTGCCCAAGTCGGGGAAGGCCGAGTTCACCCCCGTTCTCTACAACTACCAGTCCAGTCCCGGAGCACCGGCTGTGTTGACGCTGTTGGTAACGCGGCAGGGCACGAGCGCCACGATCATCGAGAACTACGACGGCGACCAGTCCTATCAGCAGTGGGGACAGCAGCTCTTCTTCAACAACAAAGGGCAACGCACCACCTTCACCGCTGAGCGACGATCCTCAGTCCAAACACGGGTGGACTCGGGTTCGGGTTCGGCCGACGACCGGTCGGCATTGGCCAAGGGCGCGGACATGGTGATGATCGTCCAGGTGCCACTAAAGGTCTACCGCGAGCCGTACCCCGAATACGATGGCTCGCCTGCCCCAGCCGCCGGAGCGGCAGACTCCGACATTTCGGAAAGCGCAGCCGCACCGTCGAACTCACCAAAGTCCAGCGCCAAGCGCAGCGACGTCGAGACGGCGGTCATCGGGCACGGCAACGACGCAGGGCCGTTCCGCGAAGTGAACTACACCGACATCGAACGCGACACCCGCTTTCCGATTCGTGTCACCGTGCAGTTCTACAAGGCAACCTCGAACGGGGCAGTCAGCAACGCTGATCTCGCCGAAGCGAAACAGCAGATCGACGAGGTCTACCGAAACGGCGACTACGTGGGCTCCCTCGTGGTGCCTGACGGTCATCGCAGTCGTCCCACCGAATGGATCCGGGCGCGGACACCTCTGAAGCCGTAGTCGCCGCACACCCCGGAATCCGTGCGGCCCATGCGTATATTTTGGAAACGGCACGGTTGTCAAATCAGCTGTGAAATTATGGCGGGGTGATCTTTGATGGATTTGCTCGCCAACTGCCCGACACCGACCCAACCGAGACGCAGGAATGGCTCGATTCGCTCGACGCGATCGTCGATACGCATGGCAAAGCGAGGGCGCAGGTCCTCGTAAACAAACTGCTGGCGCGGGCACGGGAGCTCCAGATCGGGTTGCCGTCGCTCGTCAGCACGCCCTACATCAACACCATTGCTCCCGATCAGCAGCCTTGGTTTCCCGGCGACGAGGACATGGAGCGTCGAATCCGGGCAGTCATCCGTTGGAACGCGATGGCCATGGTGGTTCGGGCGAACCACAAGTCCGAAGGTATCGGCGGACACCTGGCCAGCTATGCGTCGAGCGCGGGCATGATCGAAGTCGGTTTCAACCACTTCTTCCGAGGAAAAGACGACGGTAGCTCAGGCGATCAGATCTACTTCCAGGGCCATGCGTCACCCGGCATCTATGCCCGAGCGTTCCTCGAGGGTCGACTCACCGAAGCGCAGATGGACAACTTCCGCATGGAGGTCGGGGGCAACGGCCTCTCGAGCTATCCCCACCCGCGGCTCATGCCGGACTTCTGGGAGTTTCCAACCGTCTCGATGGCCTCGGCCCGATCAACGCGATCTATCAGGCCCGGTTCAACCGGTACCTCTTGAACCGACGGGTACATGACACCAGCAACTCGAAGGTCTGGGCGTTTCTCGGTGACGGGGAGACCGACGAACCCGAATCCTTGGGTGCGCTCTCTCTTGCCGGACGTGAGCAACTCGACAACTTGATCTTCGTCGTCAACTGCAACCTGCAACGCCTCGATGGTCCTGTCCGAGGAAACGGAAAGATAATCCAGGAACTCGAAACCGTGTTTCGAGGCGCCGGATGGAACGTCGTCAAGGTGATCTGGGGTTCGAAATGGGATGAACTGATTTCGAAAGACAAAGACGGCGTGCTGCTCAACAAGATGAACAGCACCGTCGATGGTGAGTTCCAGAAGTACTCCGTCGAGTCCGGGGCATACATTCGCGACCACTTCTTCGGTCCCGACCCCCGTCTGCGCAAGATGGTCGAGCACCTGTCCGACGATGAACTTCGCACGCTGCCGCGTGGTGGTCACGACTACCGCAAGGTCTACGCCGCATTCAAGGCTGCATCTGAGCACCAGGGCCAGCCATCGGTCATCCTGGTGAAGACGGTCAAGGGATGGACGCTCGGTCCCGACGTCGAAGGCCGGAACTCGACACACCAGATCAAGAAGCTCGACCGCGAAAACCAGTTGCTCGTCCGCTCACGACTCCATATCGAGGACTTCGTCAGCGAAGAGGACCTCGCCGACGGCGAACCGCCGTTCATCCGTTTCGCGGAGGGTTCGCCCGAGATGGAGTACCTCATGCACCGCCGACGCTTGCTCGGTGGTTCGGTACCGAAACGCGTCGTGGTACCCAAGCCGTTGGCGACTCCGGGCGTCGAGACACCAGTCTTTGCCGAGTTCACCACCGGTTCACGGGGACAGGCGGTGTCCACGACCATGGTGTTTTCGCGCCTCATCCGTTCGTTGCTACGCGATGAGACCATCGGCCAGCGCGTCGTACCGATCATCCCCGACGAAGCTCGAACGTTCGGTATGGATGGCCTGTTCAAAGAGGTGAAGATCTACGCGCCGTTCGGCCAGAAGTACACCCCGGTCGATTCGAACCTCGCCCTGTCGTATCAGGAGTCCCAGAGCGGGCAGATTCTCGAAGAGGGCATCACCGAGTCCGGAGCGATGGCCTCGTTCACTGCAGCGGGTACGGCGTACTCGACGCACGGCGTACCGATGATTCCGATGTACATCTTCTATTCGATGTTCGGATTCCAACGCACCGGTGATTTGATCTGGGCATTCGGAGATTCCCGTGGCCGCGGATTCATGCTTGGCGCAACCGCTGGCCGCACGACGCTCAACGGCGAAGGCCTCCAGCATGAAGACGGCCACTCGCTCATCCTGGCGAGCACCGTGCCCAACGTCGCAACGTACGATCCTTCGTTCGCGTATGAATTGTCGGCGATCATCGCCGATGGGCTGCGTCGAATGTACGGTCCGAATCCCGACGATGTCTTCTATTACATAACGCTCTATAACGAGAACTATGTGATGCCGGCAAGACCGGCCACCGTGACCCCGGAAGACATCGTGAAGGGCATGTACCTCTACGCGGAGGGCGTCGACAGCGACACGCAGATCCCGGCAACGATCTTGTTCAGCGGCACTGCGTGTGTCGCCGCACAGGCCGCGGTTGGCATGCTCTCGGCAGACTACGGCGTGAGCGCGTCGCTGTTCAGCGTCCCGTCATACAAGGCCCTGCGTGAAGAGGCACTCGACGCCGAACGTTGGACTCGACTTCATCCCAACGAGGTGGCCCGTGTTCCCTTCGTCACGCAACTCCTCGATGCGATGGCCAAGGGTCCGATCGTCGCGGTGACCGACTTCATGAAGGCGGTTCCCGACCAGATCTCACGCTTCATCCCGGGTGGTTCTGATCGCTTCCAGGTCCTCGGCACCGACGGGTACGGGCGATCTGACACACGTCCTGCGTTGCGTCGTCACTTCGAAGTTGATGCTGAGCACATCGTCGTGACCGTCCTCCACGGACTGGCGCGCGAAGGCAAGATCGCGTCGGAGGTCGTTGCGAAGGCAATCGCCGCCTACGGACTCGACACCGAATCGGTGGACCCTCTGCGCGCGTAGGGGTTCACGGCTTCCGGTTAGCGGCGCGGGCGAAACAACTTGTAGTTGCGGTTGCGAGCTTCGGGCAGTGTGTCGGGCCCGAACGTCGCACCCATCTCCGACGCCACCAGCTCGTCGATGAGGTCGGCGGGGGTGGACGGGTCGTCGAGGTCGTACACCACCTGGGTGCGCTTGTCCCCGAGATAGCGGTTGTGTTCAAAGCGAGTCGGACGTCCTGACATGTGCCCATCGTACGCGCCCCGAAGCAATTGCTCGTGCCCCTGGCCGCGGTCGACTCGATCGTGCACACGACGCGAAAAAGCCGCACCAGCGTGCGCCGGTGCGGCTTCTCTAAATTCGCTGTAGGGCCCCACGCTCGAGGACTGCCTTGGCGGGACCAACCCCAAGACGAACGTGAGTGGTGGCTGACGGGGATTCGTCAACCGGTCCAGCTGCCGCTAACGGCCAGCCACCTCCAGAGTCCCAAAAATTATTCCTGAAATTTGGACCACCTCCTTTCTCTGGTGCATTGAGTTTTGCATCCGGCGGTCTCGAATACAACTGTTTTTTTTTCGTTCACCATTCCGAATGGAACGTTCGCCAGGGTCCGTCACCGTGCATATCCAGGTCCGTCACGGTACATATTCACGGTACCTATTCACGGTACCTATGAAGTGTCTGCCCAAGAAATTTGGCACTATCCACATCTTGAGTAGCATCTTCTGCTACCGAAATTTCTTGCGTGCGTTTCGACGCGCGCCCACCACCTCGAAGGGGCACACGTGCGACGCAAACTCATTGCCGGAGCAATCTCGGCACTGGTGATATCTGCAGGTTCGCTCGCACTGACCCGCAATGCGTCTGCCGGTCCTTCCGACGCCGTGACCATCGGTGCGCCAGCCTATTTTTCCGACGCGCCAAGTTGGACTCGTTTGCTCGCCACGCCCGGTTTGAGCCACGTGATCGTCAACGCGTATGACCCCCTCAGCGTCTCCGCCATAAACGGGTACGTCAACCAGGCCAACGGCCTGGGAATCGTGACGCTCGGATACACCGGAGCCGGTTTCGCTCCCGCAGGCTCGCCGAATTCGGGTGCCGCGAAGACACTCGTCACGCTCCAAGCCGATGTTGCGGCAATCTTCGCCGCCTACCCAACCCTCGGTGGAATCTTCCTCGACGAGATCCAAAACACCGTGCCCTGCGAGGCCGGTTGGGTCCAGTTCTATGCGGACTTCTCATCGTGGTTCCGCAGCGCCTACCCCGGCAAACGGCTGGCCTTCAATCCGGGTGCGCCGCTGTGTTCGGGCTTTGCCAACCTCGCCGACATCTACGTCGTGGCGGAACGTTCCGCGGCTGCATACAACTCGGCGCTCAGCTACTACAGCAATTCGCAGTTCGATTGGATTCGCGCCCTCCCGAACAGTGCCGTCTGGGTCATCAACTATGCAACCCCGTCGGCCAACGCCGTGGCACAAATCGACGACATGTCCACCACTCTCGGAGCAGGGGTGATCTGGACGACGCCCGGCGCAACGACGAACGACTACGCCGCACTCCCCACCGCCGACTACCTCTGTGTGCTTAGCATGCGCGCGGTTGGACGGTCGACCTGCGCCCCGTCCGGATCCTCGACAACGACGACGACGACGACCACGACGACCACCACCACGACCACAACCGCCACGACGCTCCCCGCCGCCACGACGCCCGTAGTCACGTCGCCCATCACTGTGTCGGCGACGGCGTCGACCACGACGGCCCCTGCGACCACGACCACCGCACCCGTGACCACGACAACCGCGCCCGTGACCACACCAACGACAGCACCGACGACGACCACCGTGAAAGCACCAGACCCGATCGTCAGCACAACCACGAGCACGACGCTGCCGATCGCACCGACTGCGGTGGTCGCCGGTGCTTCAGAGGCCGCACCGGCCCAGGTCGGAACTCCGGCCTTCACGGGCTGACACGCGGCGCGTTCTTGGAGCGTGAGTCGCTCCGGGAGCGACCCACACTCCAAGTACGTTGCACAGCGCGGCGATCGTCGGGGCAAATGTATGTTCGCTGACCAGGTCGGGGTCGGTCGCTTCGACGATGCGCCAGCCAACGTTCACGAGCAAACGGCGGCGGTGCGCATCACGCTCTTGTTTCGCCCGCGAGCCATGCGTGAAGAAGGGACTTACCTCGAGTGCCACACGGCTTGCGGGCCAGCCGAAATCGACCTCGACGGGTGGACCGCTTGCGACATTCACCTTGAGGTTGCGGGTCCAGCCAGTCACGCCTGCCCGCGTGAGCCATCGCGCCACCCGTTGCTCCTGGCCACTCCGGTGACCGATCCCGTCGGCGCGAGCGTCCAGAAGCTCAAGGAGCAATCGGCGGCGATAGACGGCTCTGGTCGGCATTTCGTCGAGAAGCCGTCGAATCTGATCGGCTGTACACAGTCGGTGGGCAAGTCCGTGATCGAGACAGCGCTCGACCATCCAGGCATCCACAAAACGAGGGAGTAGCAACAACGTTGCGGCCGGCGTCGTTACTCGTGCCGTCATCCACCGGGTGCTCGCCACGGGCATCGTCTGGCGAACAACGACGATTCCGGGCGTGCTGATTCGGCGATGCGTCGCAATGCTCAGCACTTCGTCGGAGATGGACATGCCGTGGCTCGACGTCGGGAACAGGTGTATCACCGCCGCGGACGTCGCCGCGATCGCTGCGCCGGGCACCGCAAGACAGGCGGCGAGAGCTCGCTGTGTCGGCGTCTCCTCGAAGGGCACAAGGCGCATGACATGTCGGAACACGCCGACCAGCGCCCCCGCATCGCGTCGCCGTGCGAGGGCATGTTTGTCGACGCCCGCCGAAGCCGCCTGCTGTGCGGTGATGAGGCCAAGTTGGGTGGCCGCAATACATCGGATTCGAGCGTCGATATCGAAGGTGGCCTGAGCGTCGGGCATGGCGCCTCCCGGATCGTGGGGACGAGCAGCGGGGGGAAGCATGCAACAGCAGTATCCACGACGGGTCTGACACAGCGTTCTTGGAGCGTGAGTCGCTCCGGGAGCGACCGACGCTCCAAGTATGCGAGCGCTCTACAGTTCCTGTTCCGGGTCGGCCAACGGGCCGACCGCGCCAATGGCGCGCAGATACGCCAGCTCACCATCGAGGACCGCCCGCACCTGCTCCTCGGTGAGATCGCGCCCGCTCTGCGCCGCACGTTCGACCAACGCCCCAACCGCCCCCTGATCCTCGACGATGACGAAGTCGGTCATGTCCGGGGAGTCCTGGCGAACACCGTCGGCATCGAGCATCTGCAGGTGCCAGGTCACAAGGTCACGAACATCCTCATAGGTGATCTGTGCACTTACTGATTCGGGGAGACGCTCCGCGATCCAGTCCACGGCGTCGACGAGTTCCAACGCCGGAGCCGGCGACACCGAATCGAGGCGATGCGTCTCACGGCCAATGGTGATGGCAGCAATGGCGAACACGATGAACGTCGTGACCACCAGAATCAGAATGGCCACGATCAGACCCGACCTCTCACCGAACAACCACGAGGAGGCGAGGAACCACTAGGAGGCGAACAACGCGTCGACATACTCGTCCGGATCAAACGTGATGAGATCGTCCACACCCTCACCCAAACCGACCAACTTGATCGGAATTCCGAGCTCGGTCTGTATGGCCAAAGCGATTCCGCCCTTCGCTGTTCCATCGAGTTTGGTGAGTACCACACCGGTGAGTTCGGCGACGTCGGAGAACTGTTTGGCCTGGACGAGCCCGTTCTGCCCGGTTGTCGCGTCGAGCACCAGCAGCACCTCCGTTACGATTCCTGGATCGCGGTCAGCGACCCGACGAATTTTGCGAAGCTCTTCCATCAGGTTCGTCTTCGTCTGGAGACGACCGGCCGTGTCGCCGAGGACCAACTCGATGTTTCGGGCAGCGGCTCGTTCCACAGCGTCGAAGATCACCGAACCCGGATCGCCACCCTCGGAACCTCGGACGAACTGCGCGCCGGTTCGATCAGCCCACATACCAAGTTGCTCGGCGGCGGCGGCGCGGAACGTGTCGCCCGCCGCCATCACCACGGTGCGCCCGTTCGCTATTTCGCGGCGGGCGATCTTGCCGATGGTCGTCGTCTTTCCGACGCCATTCACGCCGACGAACAACCACACATTGGGCCGACCGGGTTCGAAGCGCAACGTGCGGTCGGCGACCACGAGGCGCTTCTTCAAGTCTGTCTTCAGCGCGTCGAGGAGTTCCGAGGAGTCCTTGATCCCGTCCTGCTTGACCCGACCTCGGAGATCGTCGAGAAGCGATGTGGTTGTTCCCACGCCGACGTCGGCGCGGATGAGCGCCTCTTCCAACTCGTCCCATGTTTCGGAATCGATGGCGGTGCGGCCCAATACCGACCCGAAGTACCCCCCGAGAAGCGAGCGAGCCTTGCTGAGTCGGTCGCGGAACCGAGGCCGCTCGCCGATCGGTTCGGGTTCGAACTCGTCGACACCTTCGGCATCGATTTCGTCGGAAACTTCGGGCGCATCCGGCGCATCGGCACCGGGCGCGTGCGCTTCGTCGGCGGGCGCCACATCCGACGGGCGCTCGACGACCGGAGGTTCGGTGGTCGGACGGGTCTGGGGTGTCGTCGGCGCCTTGTACGCAGTGACCTCGGGCTTCTTCGGCGGTTCGAGGAGTGCGCCGCTACGACTGGAGCGAAGAACGTAGAAATAGACACCGCCGGCCGCCGCCGCGACCGCCACCAGAACCAGGGCTACAACAAGAAAAGTCACCCTTCCAGCCTACGGCGATCCACGATCGGGCCGGGACGATCCCTAGACTCACGTCATGAGTTCTGCCAGCCCGCCCACACCGCACCTCTCGGCCCACATGGGCGACATCGCCGACGTGGTGTTGTTACCTGGCGATCCGCTCCGAGCCGAGTTCATCGCGGAGAACTTTCTGACGGATGTGACGTGTCATAACCGGGTGCGGAACATGCTCGGATTCACGGGCACCTGGAACGGGATCCGCGTGTCCGTGCAGGGCACGGGCATGGGCGTGCCGTCGATCTCGATCTATGCCACCGAACTCTTCCGCTTCTACGGCGTAAAGACCGCTATCCGCATTGGGTCCTGCGGCGCCCTGCAGCCCAACATATCTCTCGGCGATGTCGTTCTCGCGATGAGCGCGCACGCCACGTCGTCGGTCAACCGCCGGTACTTCGAGGGGATCGATTTCGCACCGACGGCCAACTTCGAACTCTTGAGCGCAGCTGTGGCTGCAGCCAAGAACGCGGGCATCGCGTCGCATGTCGGCTCGATACTCACCAGCGACTCCTTCTACGACGAGAACGAGAAGCTGTTCGACCTCACTGCCAAGCACGGCACGTTGGCGGTCGAGATGGAATGCTCCGCGCTGTACACGTTGGCGGCGCGCCACGGTGCCCGGGCCATGTGCATGGCTACGGTCAGCGATCACCTGCTGCGCTCCGAGGTCATGACGAGCGAGCAACGACAGACCGGTTTCACCGCAATGGTGGCGATGGCGCTCGAGACCATCGCAGCCACACGTTCGACTCCATGAACGACACGCGTTCGACTCCATGAACGACCCGCTTCTTCAGCCCTTTACGCTGAAGAACCTCACCCTTCGAAATCGTGTTTTCTCGTCGTCGCACGAACCCGCGTATTCCGAAAACGGATTCCCCACGGATCGCTATCGGCTCTACCACGTCGAAAAAGCCAAGGGCGGAATCGGGATGACGATGACGGCCGGCGGTGCGGTGGTCAGCCGCGACAGCCCGCCCGCGTACGGCAACCTTCGTGTGTTCGACGACGCCGTGGTGCCGTGGATCCGCCGACTCACCGACGCGCTCCACGAACATGACACCGCGGTGATGATTCAACTCACGCACCTCGGTCGCCGCACGGGCTGGGGGCAAGACGACTGGCTGCCCGTCGTTGCGCCGTCGGCAATCCGCGAACCGGCCCATCGAGCGATGCCCAAACCGGCCGAGGAGTGGGACATCGAACGCATCGTCGCTGATTACGCCGACGCGGCGGAGCGCATGAAAGTCGGTGGCATGGATGGAATCGAGTTGGAGGCATACGGGCATCTGCTCGATCAGTTCTGGTCCCCGCTCACCAACGAGCGAACCGACGAATACGGAGGATCCCTTCAGGGCCGTACACGCTTTGCCTTCGAAGTGCTCCGTGCCATACGAGCGCGGGTAGGTCCGGAATTCATCGTGGGCTTACGTGTCGCTGTCGACGAGACCGTCGCCGGTGGCATCGACACACCCACCGGGTTGGAGATCGTGCGAGGGTTCGAGCAGGAAGGACTCATCGACTTCGTCAATGTCATACGTGGACATATTGCCAACGACGTCACCCTCACCGAGGTCATTCCGATCCACGGCATGCGATCGGCACCGCACCTGGAGTTCTCGGGCCAGGTTCGCGCCAGCATCGGGTTGCCAGTGATGCACGCTGCCAAGATCGACGACGTCGCAACAGCCCGACACGCGATCGCCGAGGGCAAACTCGACCTCGTCGGCATGACGCGGGCGCACATTGCCGATCCGCACATCGTCCGCAAGATCATCGAGAAGCGAGAGCATGAGATACGACCCTGTGTGGGCGCCACCTACTGCTTGGACCGAATCTATGAGTCCGGCGAAGCCCTATGTATACATAACGCTGCGACCAGCCGTGAGGCGACGATGCCGCACGACATTGCACCCGCTCAACACCAACGCACCATCGTCGTCGTTGGGGCAGGTCCAGCCGGTCTCGAGGCGGCCCGAGTGGCCGGCGAGCGCGGCCACCGTGTCGTCGTGTTCGAGGCGATGCCCGACGTCGGCGGTCAGGTGCGCATCGCCGCCCGCAACCCGCGTCGCAAGGACCTTCTGGGGATCATCGAATGGCGCTCGGCGGAGCTACGCCGACTCGGCGTGGACGTGCACACGAGCACCTTCGCCGACGCGGACTCCGTGCTCGCGCTGATTCCCGATGTCGTCATCATCGCAACGGGAGGCCTGCCGCTGGACCCACCCGTCGATGCGGGGATCCCCAAGGTCGCGACGAGTTGGGATGTCCTCAACGGCGACGTGCGACCGAGTGGCGACGTGCTGTTCTTCGACGACAACGGCACACATTCGGCGCTCTCCGCTGCAGAGATGATTGCCCGGTCCGGTGCCAACCTCGAGATCGTGACGCCGGAACGGATGCTCGCCATCGAAGTCGGTGGGTTGAACCATGTTCCCTACGCGCGGGCCTTCAACGAGACGAACACCCGAATCACTTTGAATCAACGCGTGATCGCGGTGCACCGTGAAGACGGGCGGCTCTGCGTCGAACTCGGAAGCCACCACTCGAATCATCGCGACGTGCGACACGTCGACTGGGTCGTCGCCGACACCGGCATCGTTTCCAACGACAGTCTGTACTTTGCGCTCAAACCCAACTCGTCGAATCTCGGCGCGGTCGACTACGGCGCACTCCTCCAGGGGACACCTCAGCGGGTGATCCGAAATCCAGCCGGCACGTTCCAGCTCTTCCGGATAGGCGACGCCGTCGAGGGACGCAACATTCACGCCGCCGTCTACGACGCGCTTCGGTTGGTCAAAGACCTCTGAGGCCTCAGTTCGGCGAGTCCCATTCGCGAACGGTTTGCCTAGGACGCCGACCAAATTCGGCACGAGGGATCACGAATTCCTCGCCGCAGCACCCGAGCCCAAAGGCTCGGGCAACAGAGAAACGGCTTGTTCGCACACCCTATGTGTACCTATCGAGGCGTCTCCGCGGAGCCGTGGGGTGACGGGGCGTCTCCGCGGAGACGTGGTGTGGCGAGGCGTCTCTGCGGAGCCGTGGTGTGGCGAGGCGTCTCCGCGGAGACGTGGTGTGGCGAGGCGTCTCCGCGGAGACGTGGTGTGGCGAGGCGTCTCCGCGGAGACGTGTCGCCGAAATACTGTCGTATGGGTCGTTCAGGATGAGGGCATGAATGATTCGTCTGTTCTCGAAGTCGTCGTTGTTCCCGAAGTTGTCGTTGTTCCCGAAGTTGTCGATCTTGTCCATGTTGATCCAGCGGTGCTGGGCGGGGTGCCCCTGGAGCGGTTGGAGGCCGAGATCACCTCCTTTGCTGCGCACTTGACCGCAGCGATGTGTCGCTGGCTGCTACTCGTCGGCGAGTATGACCGCCGACGCGCCTATGAACAGTGGGAATGCCTAACAATGGCCCACTGGCTCAACGTGCACGCCGGTATCAGTGTCAGCACCGCACGCCAACACGTCGCGGTCGCCCGCAAACTCGTCGAGCTCCCAGCGATACGTGAATCGTTTGGACGCGGCGAAGTGTCATTCTCACGAGTCCGCGCAATCTGTCGCGTTGCCACACCCACCAATGAACACCGCTGGCTCGAACTGGCCCGCAACGCCACCGGGTCACAGATCGAACGAATCGTGCACGACACCATCAGGGCCGAACGCGTCAACAACGCAGCACACGACGAACGCATCGACCCGAAACGAAACCTGTCATGGTGGATCGACGACGACGGCATGTATCACCTCACCGGTGCCCTTCCGCCCGATGTCGGTGCGCTCCTCGTGAAGCTCGTGAAAACACACACATCGAAGAATCGCGACAACGGCGACGACTACACGCAACGCTGTGTCGACGGATTCGCTCGCGTCCTGGCACGCGCCGCGCAACAACTCGACACCCACTCCACACCACCGTGTTGCGACCCCCGTGCTGATGGTGATGCGGTGCAGGTGGAGGCGCCACTCCCACCAGTACTCACGATCGTGCATCGCTACCCCAACGGCACCGCCCGAATCGAAGACGGCCCACCAATCAGCACCGCATTGGCCGACCGTCTCGGCGCGCATGGAGATGAGATCGTGGCCACACACTCCGGTGAGGAAATCCGTTACGGACGGCGACGCAAGAATCGTCGCCGAGCACCATCAAAACCACAGCGCCGCTACCTCGTCGAACGCGACCAATGCTGCCAGTTCCCAGGATGCGGGCAACGCAAACACCTGCATGCCCACCACGTGCAGTACTACACCAACAACGGTGAAACGATCGGATCAAACCTGGTGCTTCTCTGCCCACGCCATCACGGCGCAATCCACAACCGGGGCTGGACCATTACCGGAAACCCCAACAAGGACAACGGTGGTGTTGTGTTCCACCGTCCCGACGGCCGAGCCGCACCCACGCCCGCCGACTCTGTCGGCGACCCAACCCGCGTCGCGGCCATCAACGAGGCATCCGGCATCGAGCCCAAACCCAACACGATCATCCCGCGCGGCCGCGGGGAACGTTACAACCACGAACTGACTATCTGGATCACCACCAACTACTTTCGCGCCAACCCACCCGAGCAGTAACCAACGTCTCCGCGGAAGCGCTCCACGGAAACGTGATGCGGTTGGAACGTTTCCGCGGAAACGCGATGCAGTCGGTGACATCTCCGCGGAAACGCAATGCAGTCGGTGACATCTCCGCGGAAACGCAATGCAGTCGGTGACATCTCCGCGGAAACGCAATGCAGTCGGTGACGTCTCCGCGGAAACGCGAAGCGGACGCCTCCGCGCAAACGCGAAGCGGGTCGGTGGCGTCTCCGAGGAAACACGAATCAGTCGGCGTCTCCGCGGAAACGCGAAGCGGACGTCTCCGCGCAAACGCAAAGCAGTCGGTGACGTCTCCGCGGAAACGCGAAGCGGACGTCTCCGGGCAAACGCGAAGCAGCCGGCGACGTCTCCGCGGAAACACGAAGCGGACGTCTCCGCGGAAACATGAAGCAGTCGGTGACGTCTCCGCGGAAACACGAAGCGAGTCGGTGGCGTCTCCCAGGAAACACGAATCAGTCGGCGTCTCCGCGGAAACGCGAAGCGGACGTCTCCGCGTAAACACGAAGCGGGTCGGTGACGTCTCCGAGGAAACACGAAGCGGGTCGGTGGCGTCTCCGAGGAAACACGAATCAGTCGGCGACGTCTCCGAAGCGGACGGTGACATCTCCGCCCCAATGCACCCGGTGTGGCGTCGCCGCGGAAACACGAAGCGAAGCGGTGACATCTCCGCGGAAACACAACGCGTAGTGACGTCTCCGCTTGAAATGCGATTCGGTCTTGACGTCTCCGCGGAAACGCGACGCGGTCGTGCCACCTCCGCGGAAACGCAACGCGGTCCTGGCGTCTCCGCTGAAACGTGAAACCATCCTGCGCAAGAATGTCCATGACAGCATCAGGGGCTCGGAATCCCGAACACGACTAAGAGCGAATGGAAACTTCGAGGCTCCTTGCTCGAAGTCATTCCGACGGACCTCGAGGCTCCTTGCTCGAAGTCGATCCGACGGACCTTGTGGCCCTGACGGAGCGTTCCTACACGGCGCGTGCGCCGACGCGTTCGCTGACCACCTTGGAGGAACCGCCCGGCTGCATGGTGACCCCGTACAGCGAATCAGCTGCCTCCATGGTCTTCTTCTGGTGGCTCACGACGAGGAGCTGCGCCTCGCGACGGAACTCCTCGAGCAGCGTCAGGAACCGGTGAAGGTTCACGTCGTCGAGGGCGGCCTCGACTTCGTCCATCAGGTAGAACGGCGACGGCCGCGAGCGGAAGACCGCGAAGAGGAACGCCAGCGCCGTCAGCGAACGCTCACCACCGGAAAGCAATGAGAGCTTACGAACGTTCTTGCCACTGGGTCGAGCCTCGACCTCTACGCCACAGTTCAACGGGTCGTCGGCGTCGGTGAGACGCAAGGACCCCGAACCACCGGGGAACAACATTTCGAAGAGTCGGGTGAAGTTCTCCGCAACGTCGGCATACGCGGCCCCGAAGACCGTGATGATTTCTTCGTCGATGGCCTTGATGACCTTCGCAAGATCTCGACGAGCGGTCTTCACATCTTCGAGTTCGGACTCGATCAGTCGGTGTCGTTCCTGGAGCGCAACGAACTCCTCCAACGCCAACGGGTTGATCGGTCCCATCAAACGAAGTTCGCGTTCGAGGTCGCGCGCACGCGTGGTTGGCGCGGTGCCGTCGACCAGCGGAGGACACTCGGCCTCGATGGCCTTCTCCGGCTCGAGATCGAACTCACGGCGAATCTGTTCCACGAGCGTTTCGATCCGGAGGCGAACCTCTGCCTGTTCAATTTCGGCACGCTGGCTGCGTTCGAGCACCGATCGCAGCTGGTTTTCGTTTTCGGCCCGACCTTTGCGCAACCCATCGAGTCGGAACGTCGCAGCACGAGCCGCCTCGTTCTGACGCTTGCGGCGATCGCGAATATCGGCGAGACCGTCCTCGAGGCGCTCCGCATGCTCCAGCACCACGGCGTGCAAGGCCTCGGTGCGCTCCATGACGAGCTCGAGTTCCAACCGGCGAACCTCAGCCTGACTCCGCTCGGTAACCGAACGCGAAAGTCGTTCGTCGATCTCGTCGGAACGACGGGTCAGGATCCGGCGACGTTCTTCGATCCCGGCGACGCGCACTTCGAGATCCCGGCGCAGAGCCGACGCGGCACTGGCTCGTTGATCCAGGCGCTGTGATGCTTCGCGCCGACGCGCCTGGCGGTCTGCTGCCGCGTTTTCCGCTTCGACCAAGCCGGGCAGCTCTTCGTTCAGCGTCTGAAGGTTTTGCTGATCGGAAGTAATACGTGCACGTACTTCTGCTTGTTCACGTTCGATGGTTGCGACTTCGGTACCGACTTCGGCGCAGTCCGTGCCGAACCGGGCAAGCGCATGGCGACCGGTGTTGAGACGATTCACTCGCTGCTGGTGTTCGGTGATCGCTTGTTGTTCGGCCTGGCGAGCAGACTTCAGCGCGGCCCGAGCTTGGTCGAGCTCGAGGCGGGTCTGCGCCATCGCTGCCGTGGCCGCGGCCGCGTCGTCGGTTGCCTTGGTCGCGGCTTCGCGGGCCTCTTCTAGCGCGGCTCCGGTTGCACCCGCCGACCCCACACCGGCACGCCAGCCGACGGAGGAGAACCGATCGCCGTTGCGCGTCACGATGATGGCATCAGGCGAGGCCAGTGCAGCTTCCAGTGCTGCGGTCCATGCCCCCTCGACACAGAACGCGTTGGCGAGCAACGTATCGAGCGCGCTGGCGACCCGCTGATCGGTGCTGCGGACATGACTGCGAATCGCGGTTCCGCCCGCCACGGTGGCGCCACTCGAAGGTGTCGCGGCACGAAACGAGCCCAGCGCGAGAACGGCGCCACTTACCGACGACTCCTGCAGACGGGCGAGCGCGCGACGCGCAACGTCGGCGTCGGTGACGACGACCGACGCAATCGCTTCGCCGAGCGCCGCCTCGAAGGCTGCCTCCCAACCGGTGTCGACCTCCACGAGATCGAGCAGGGTGCCCACCACACCGTCGAGACCGGCGAGCCGTTGGGCGCCCGCTCGCGCCCGAGCCTCATCGAGTGCGGCAACGAGTGCGTCGACGCGAGCCTGCCATGCTCGACGTTCGCCGTCGGCGGCCCGCAACGATTCCTCGGCGGACCGCACGGCACGCTCCGCTGCGGCATCGGCGGCCTCGTTGGCCTCTCGCTGCGCGGTCAAATTCTGGACGAGCGGCGATGCGGCAGCGACTGGCGCCTCGGAGTCGGTGACTCCGCCAACCGTGGCGACAAGCTCCGCAACCTCGTTCGACACGCGTGTTGCGTCGGCTTCGAGTCGAGTGAGACGTTCGAGGAGCTGGGTGCGGCGATTCGTCAACCGATGGAGATCAGCATTCCCTCGGTCCAGCGATTGCTGGGTGGCGTG
>JANOWU010000006.1:0-16971 GCA_031418035.1 Acidimicrobiia bacterium | reverse complement strand
ACCCCCGTCCTTCAGCTTCTCTATGGGACTTCTCCGAGCGCAGCCGGTGTTTTTATCTCGGGTTGCCCGCCGTTACCGGCAACTGCGGGCGACCCCAGCCCAGTAGGTGTCCGAGACGGCCCCTGGGCGAGACCGCTACGTGAGCTCGACTAGTTGGCGGCGGACACGATCCCATCGAGCAGAGGACCGGCCACCGTCGCCTCAATTAAGCGGCGAGTGCAAACGTTTTGTTGGCGTTTGTTATTGTTTCCGACTCTTTTACGTGGATCCGGAGACCACGGCTCGCTTCCCCCACGTTGACGACCAAAGTCGAAACCAGGCACCCCCGTAGGCATTGCACCACCAACTCTACAACCCCGCCGACCGTATCAACCTCCGACACAGCGCCGGCAGCTCGGGCGGTTGCACGGTGGCCGACCGGATGAGCGCATCGAAATGTTGCGCCATCGCCAGCACATGCTCCTCCGACGTGAACACGAGGTACATGTGTCCGACGTACATCGCCGCTCGTCGCAGGCCAAACACGGTGACCGGCGCGGCGTAGCGCGAGCGCCCGTCGAACAGGAACCAGCGAAACGTGGGATAGAGCTCGTCGCTCAGCTCCGCAATCCGTTCGAGCTGGACGCGGCGGGCCGGCTTCGCCAGCTTCGACCAGACACCCTCGCCCTGCGCAAACCCTTCGAGCGACTGGATCGACGAACAACACTCCATGTCCGCTTCGGGTCGACGCTGCCACTGCAACCTCATCGACGTCACGTCGAGATCTCGGCGCAACGTTCCGGCGGGCGTCCCCGTAGCCTCGAATCGGATCACGTCATTGGTCTTCATCAGATCGGGAAGCGTCGACGGGATGTAGCGAATCTTCGAACCCCTCGCGTCCTCGAACCAGGCAAGGAGACGCTCATCGTCGGGCAGCGCGTCGCGCTCGATCGTGGGCTGGCGGTCCACCACCGTCGTGCTCCCGGGATCATCAGCGCGCAGACCAAGCAACCAGTCGATGGATACGTCTGTGTGCTGAGCAATCGTCGCCAGCGTCTCGACACGGGGGAGCCGCCGATTCGACGTCGACAGCAACTGGGTCAGTGTCGTCCGGTCGATGCCGATCTCGCGCGCCAGCGCAACGCGGGAGCCGTGTTGCACCCCGATCAGCGAACTCAGACGCTCGCGAAACGTTTCCAGCAGCACTTGTCGGTTCGTCATTGTTCCCTCCGGTCGAACGATCGGCGTACGTAGCTACAGCATATGTGGTGAATGCACATCATGGTGTGGGGGAATGTGCGCAAATGCATCCAAGTGTGCGGGAGTAATCCTCGACGCTCACCCTACGTGAGAGTTAACTGAGTATGAAGCCATGGAAACAAGTGCACATACAATCAGTTTCAAAGGACGCTCCACCGCTACCGAATGGCCAACCGTCTTCGTGTTGGCCGCAATTGTTTCCCTCTTCGGTCTTATCACCTGGTTCCACGCCCGCATGCCCGCTGCCGCCTTCATCGTCGGGCTCGGCATCATCACGGCGTGGTGGTCATCGCTGCAACACGAGCTGCTCCACGGACACCCGTTCCCCAACCGCCGACTCAACGACGCCATCGGCCAACTTTCGCTCGCACTCTGGCTGCCGTACCCGCTGTACAAAACCAGCCACCTTCGCCACCACCGCAACGAACTCACCGACCCCTTCGAAGACCCCGAAACCTTCTACTGCACCGAAGACCACTGGACGTCGCTCAACCGGTTCACCCGAAGCGTCCTCTGGGCCAACCGAACACTCCTCGGACGCTTCTTCATCGGCCCCCTGCTGACCCTGCCCGCGTTCTGCCGAAACGCGATCGTCGACATGATCCGACGCCGCGACCGAGCTGCCGCGAAGATTTGGCTCGTCCACGCATTCTCGACGGCCGTCACCTGCGTGTGGGCATTCGGGATTTGCCGGATACCGGTCTGGCACTACCTCCTCGGTGCGGTGTGGCTGGGCACGTCGCTCGTCATGATCCGCTCCTTCGCCGAGCACCGCTGGGTCGCCGACGACGAAAGCCGCGCCGCAATGGTGCACGCCGCATGGCCCTTCGCACTGCTCTTCCTCAACAACAACCTGCACCACGCCCACCACGCACGGCCGAACGTGCCCTGGTACGAACTCCCGCGGTTGGCGTCGTTCCTCGAATCGTCGGCGAAGGCCGAGAGCGGCGCCGGGTTGTATCGCGGCTATTGGCACCTCGCAGGCCAGTACCTGGTTCGCCCCTTCGACGGGCCGGTGCATCCGTCCGAAGCCGTTGGTGCCGAAATGCGACTCACGACGATGCGCCGGTCGACCGTTACCCACGTGGCTGCGCAGACCTCGCGTGGTGGCGACATCGCCGAATCCACGTCGCCCTGACGCCGACCTGACGCCGACCTGACGTCGACTCGACTTTCCTTCACGGGCACCTCCGGCGTAACGTCGGCCGTCGAACAGCGACACAAAAGGGGAGTGCGATGAAGGCAACAGGTGCGTTACTGCGTGGACCGGGGCAAGCGTGGGAGGTTGCCGAGATCGATGTCGACGGGCCCCGTCAAGATGAGCTCCTCATCCGAGTCGTCGCCTCAGGCCTGTGCCACTCCGACGACCATTACGTGACGGGCGACTTTCCCTCCGAGATCTGGCCTATCTGCGCCGGACACGAGGGCGCGGGCATCGTCGAGAAAGTAGGTCCGCATACGACCGGGTGGGAGGTCGGCGACCACGTGGTGATGCAGTTCATCCCATCATGTGGACGCTGCCGCTTCTGTGCCATGGGACGCCAGAACTTGTGTGGCGCCGGGGCGCGCACCAACAAAGGAAACCGTGAGGACGGCACGTTTCGAATCACCGAGAACGGCAACGTCGTCGCCCAGATGGCGGGCATCTCCACGTTCGCGAACTACAGCGTCGTGAGCACCATGTCGGTGGTGAAGATCAGCAAGGACATCCCGCTCGACAAGGCATGTCTCGTGGGGTGTGGCGTCGCCACCGGGTACGGGTCGGCGATCAACTCGGCGGGCATCGAGCCGGGCGACACGGTAATCGTGATGGGCATCGGCGGCATCGGCATCAACGCCGTGCAGGGTGCGTCGCACAAGGGCGCAATGAACGTGGTCGCGGTCGACCCCGTGGCGTTCAAACGGGAAAAGGCGATGGAGCTCGGTGCGACGCACGCCTTTGCGTCGATCGAGGAGGCGACCGCGTTCGCGCAATCGGTCACCGACGGACAGGGTGCCGACTCGACCATCGTGTGCGTCGGCGTCACGAACGGCGACCACATAGCGGAGGGTTTCAACTCGATCCGCAAGGGCGGGACCGTGGTGATGACCGGCGTCGGCGACATCATGAAGACCGGCATTCCCGTGAGCCCGTCGTTGATGACGCTGTACCAGAAGCGTCTCCAGGGTTCGCTCTACGGCGAGATGAGCCCGCCGAAGGACATCCCGAGGCTCCTCGCCCTGTACCAGGCGGGCATCTTGCGCCTCGACGAGCTCGTGTCACGCACCTACAAGCTCAGCGAGATCAACCAGGGTTACGCCGACATGCGCGCCGGCATCAACCTGCGCGGCGTCGTGCTCCACGAGCACTGACCCTGCCCGCCCGTCGGGGCGGGGGCCCGAGCCCCGGAGCTTGTGGCGCGGCGCGGCCGTCCCCAGGAGCTTGTGGTGCGTTTGGGCACCTTGTGGTGCGTTAGGGCTGGCCAAACGCACCACAAGCGTGCCAAACGCACCACAAGGTGAGAAGGAAACCCAGGGGACGCACCGCCAGCTCAGGAGGGAACCCGCGCCAACAGGGTGTCGGTATGAGCTGCGGAAACGACGCCAAAGTGAAGTTGGCACGGGGCGGGTAGTCGGAGCGCCTATCGTTAGTGGTTCATCGTCTTTACCCCTCTCTCGAAGGAGATCGGTTTTCGTGGCTATCCGAGCCCAACTCACTACCGTCGGCAACGCCGCCAAGTCCGCGGGGGGATCTGCCGCTGGCGGGGCCAAGCGCGAATTCACCGAAGAGGAGAAGACCGCCCGGAAAGAGCGCGTCACGAAGGCCAAAGACGCACTCGCTCGTAGCGTCGGCGTGAAGGGCGAACACGTGGCCCCGGCCCGGACGGCGCTCAAGACGTTCCTTCAGCGCCTCAACGAGCCGAACCAGCCCGACGACGCCACGTTCGACGCCATGTGCGAGGCCCCGTTCAAGGCACCCGAGAAGCGCAAGCCCCGTGGCGAAGGCAACTTCGGCGGCGGTGGCGGCCGCGGTCGCTAGTCCAGCGAACGCCCGGTCGGCACGACGTCGCGGAGGAATTCCTCCGCCACGTCGTGTGACCCCAGAAAAATGAACTGTATGTGCGCATACCGTGGGTCCCTTGCGGCCTCACGGTATCGCTCATTTACGGCCTCGTAACGCGTCCACGCCCAGCGGATCACGTTCTTCTCGGGATCCCATCGGTAGAAGTTCGACAGCGGCTCGCGGTTGCCGTTCCACAGCTCTTCTCGACGCACGGCGCGCCGAATGGTCCGCACGGTCACCTGTCGCATCACGACGCGGCGTGGGATGTGCAACACGATGACGGTGTCGGCGCGTTCCCAGATCGGCCCGTTCACGGTGACTGCCGAGTAATTCCCGTCGGTGATCCAACGCTCACCGTCGGCGGCCGACGCGGCTCGACGAAGGAACTCGTCGGGCGACGGGTTCGTCCAGCCAGCGTCGTGCCACAGCAAATCGAGTTCGACGTGCGCGACCCCGAGCCGGGCGGCGAGCTTGCGCGCGAAGGTCGACTTGCCGGCCCCGCTCGAACCGACGACCGAGATCCGCTCCATGGGACCGAGTCTAGGGACGCCGGAGACGAGTGCCCTTCGCAATCCGCGAAGATCCTGTCAGGCTTGCGTGATGGCCCCAACGTTGACTCACCCTCTGCGATTCCACGTGCTGCTCCTGCCCAACGTCGCCTGGCCGGAGTTCCGGGCCAGGGTCGTCGCGCTCGAGCAGATGGGCTTCGACGTCGCGGGAGTCGCCGACCACCTCGTTGATTGGACCAAGCCCGACGCGCCGTGGTTCGAGAGTTGGACGTCGCTCGCCGCGCTCGCTGAGGCAACACGCACGATTCGTCTGACGACGCTCGTGACCCAGATCCCGCTTCGCAACCCCGCGATGCTTGCTCGCCAGGTGCTCACCCTCGACCACATCTCGAATGGCCGCATCGAACTCGGCCTCGGGACGGGCCTCACGATCGACCCGTCGTACGCCATGGGCGGCTTCCCGAACTGGACGCCCGGCGAACGCGTGGATCGCTTCGGTGAGTACGTGTCGATCGTTTCGACGCTGCTGTCGCAGGAGGTCACGACGTTGCACGGCACCCACTATTCGGTGGACGCGATCGTGATGAATCCGCGCCCGCAACAGTCCCCGAGGCCGCCGATCATGATCGCCGCCATGGGTCCGAAGATGATGGAGCACGCGGCGACGTACGCCGATATCTGGAACAGCCTGTCGTTTCTTCCGGACTTCGAGGCACAACTCGCAGAGACCAATACCCGATGTGCACATATGAACTCACTACTCGCGGCAGCCGGGCGTGATGTGGCCTCGCTGCAGCGCAGCTACACGATGTTCGACGGCCAGGCCCGTCACCACGGTGGCGCGATCAACTACTACGCATCGACCGACGCGTTCGTCGACCACGTGAGCCGGGTGATCGAGTTGGGCATTTCCGACGTCGGGATGTATTACCCGCTCGATCCGACCCAGTTGCCAACGTTCGAGAGGATCGCCACCGATGTGCTCCCGGTGCTCCGTGCGAAACACAACACGTGAGCGCATGAGCGCATGAGCGTGTGAGCGCACTCGATACGTGTGCTTAAGACACGTGCGGGATGACTTCCTCTCGAAAGCGATCGTAGGTGTTGATACGTTCCTCCGGCGTCTTTCCCAGCGTGAAATCGGGGACGATGAACTCGTCGATCCCCATTGCCGCGAACTCGTTCATGATGTCAACCAGCTGTGCGCTCGACCCGATCAGCGAACGGTCACTCGGTGCCGACGCACGGATCTTGTCGGCCACCGCGTCGGAGTCGACGAGGAAGAACAGGCCCTGAGCGGTCCGGCGCAGCGTCTTTGGATCACGACCGACCTTGTCGCACGCGGCGTCGATCACGCCCATGGCCTCGCGCACGCGGGTGGTGTTGCCCCACACGTTCCACTCGTCGGCGTGCTGGGCCGTGATACGACTCATGCGTGGCCCGCCCGTGCCGACCAACACGGGAAGGGGCGTCTGTGCCGGCTTGGGTTCGCACGGTGCGTCGGTGAACGTGAAGTGCTTCCCGGCCAGATTCGTGCGTGGTGACTTGAGCATCGACTGCACGATCTGGATTGCTTCTTCGAAGCGGTCCACGCGGTCCTTCGCGGCGAACAATTCGATGCCGTAGGCACGGTGCTCGTTCACCTGCCAGCCCGCACCCATGCCGAGAATGAAACGTCCCCCCGACATGAGGTCGATCGTCGACGCCCGTTTCGCCAGCAGCGCCGGATGATGCACGGTGGTCGGCGACACGAGCGTACCGAGACGCAGACGCGTCGTGATCGCCGCAAGCCCGCTGAGGATCGACCACGCCTCGAGCGCCGGCCCGTCGGATACCGCACCCTCGGGCATGTCGGGCATGTAATGGTCGGCGTACCAAAGACCGTGCCAACCGGTGTCTTCGATATGGCGGACGAACGACACGAGCTCGTCCCACGGACGCGCAAAGCTGGGCCACACGGAGAATTTCATACGGCGAATCTACGGGATCGGAGCGTCGGCCATGCAACCGAGCTTCGCCCGCCGTCGTCGGTCGTGTTTGACCTGGCAACTCCTGCCGTCGAAACTGAGCTGATGCTGCCCGCTCCCACCGACGACCTCGATCGTGCCCGCGCCGATCTCGACGCTCACGGCCTCTGCCTTATCGCCGGTGCGCTCGATGCGGCTGAAGCCGTGGCCCTTCGCGAGCGGGTGTTCAAGATCGCCGATGAGGACGTCGCGGAGGGGCGGGGTTATGACTACGACGCCGGCAACCAGCGAGTGTGGGCGCTCCTGAATCGTGGCGACATGTTCGTGGACCTCGTGCAGCGCGACTTCGCGATCGACATCGTGGGGGAGAAGCTGGGACGTCCGATGCTGCTGTCGAACTTCTCCGGGAACATCGCCGGACCCGGTGGCCTGGTCGGGGGCCTTCACGCCGACCAGCTCTACGTGCCGCTGCCCTGGCCCGAGGGTCCGCTCGCCATGAACGTGGCGTGGTTGGCGACGGACTTCACGTCGGCCAACGGTGCAACCCTCGTCGTACCCGGTAGTCATCGTCGTAATCCACCTTCGGGCGTCGGCCCGCGAATGCGTCATGACGAGTGCGTTCCGGTGGAGGCGCCGGCCGGCACCGCGGTGATCCTCGACGGTCGCCTCTGGCACCAAACCGGTGAGAATCGCACGACCGACGAACGGCGAATTGGTCTGTTCGCATACTATGTGAAGCCCTGGCTTCGGACCCAGGAGGTGTGGCCGGTGTCGCTCGATCCCGAAGTCCGTCGAAATGCGTCGCCCCTGCTTCGTGAACTGGTCGGCGACGTGCAGTATGCGTCGCTCGGCGGCGTCAACGGTCAACCCCTCGTCGGTCGACGCTTCTAGAGGTTGGCACCACAGTGCCAGGTTGCGCGCTGTGACCGCGGCCTCACGCACCAACCTGGCACGGTGGCGCCAACCTTCGCAAGCGGCCTTCGCAGGCGGCCCTCGCTAGGCCATCGCGGCACGGGATCGGTATGCTCGGCGAATATGTCGATCTCTGAGCTGCGTCGGCTTTCGCTTCCCCGATTGAACCGTGGACAGATTTCTCGTCCTCGGCTCATCGAGCGCCTGACCGGCCGCTTCGATCGACGGGCGACGCTCATCGTCGCCGGTCCGGGCTTCGGCAAGTCGACGCTGCTCGCCCAAGCGATTCAGGAGAACACCCTTGCCCCGCACGGCACCGACCATTTCCTCTCCTGTACTCCCGCCGATCGCGACGTCGATGTTCTCGTTCGAGCCATTGCGAATGCGGCCGAACTGGAACTCCATGGCGGGCCGTCGGTCGCCGGGCTCATCTCTGCCGTCGGCACGCTGCCCCTCGGGACCTGCCTGGTGTTCGACGACGTCCACGAGATTGCGTTCGAGTCTCCGGGGCACGCGGCGCTGGTGGAACTCGTGGAGGCACTGCCTCTGCAGTGCTCGTTGCTGATCGGTTCTCGCGTCGACCCACAGCTCCCCACGAGTCGTTGGCTCGCTCAGGGGCTCGTCGACGTTCTCACCGAAGCAGACCTCGCCTTCACGCCAACGGAAGCGCAGCAGTTGGGCGCGACGACCACGAGTTGGGGCGATGATGCCAACCTCGAGACGCCCTACGGCGGCTGGCCCGCACTCGTCGAATTGGCGCGTGTGACCGGGGGGACGGGTGGGGATCGGTTCTTGCGCGAGGTCGTGCTGCGCGGCATGAGCGAGCCCGACCGCTACCGCGTTGCGGTCCTCGACCTCATTGGCGGTGGCGATCACGAGCTACTCGGTGCCTGCCTCGGCGAGCACCTCGATGCTGAGTCGTTCGCTCGCCTCGAACGTTTCCCGATGATGCAGCGGTCCCACGGTGGCGGTTTGCGCCCTCATGGACTGTGGCAACCGGTGCTCACCGACCTCGTTGCGGAACACGAGCGACCCGCCCTCCTCACCATGGCCGCAGAGCACCTCATGAGTCGTGGTCTTCACGACGACGCCATGCGTCTCTTCGCTCGTTGCGAAGACTGGGACGGCGTCGCTTCGGTCATTGCCGACGCGTGCAGCACGGGCTGCACGCAAGTGGACAACGAGACGCTCGATCGGTGGCGCAGCGCACTCCCCGAGGTCGAACGCCAGCGTCCGGAAGCGAAGCTGGTCCGCGGAATCGCGGCTCGGCAACATCAGACGTTCGCTGAGGGAACAGCAGAGCTCCTTGCCGACGCTGCTGCGTCGTTTCGCGAACGGGGACAGGTGGGTGCCGAGGTTGCGGCGCTCGCCGAGTTGGCGTTCGTGGCACGCGAGCAGGGCGACGCTGTACGAATCATCACGGTGTTGGGCCGGTTGTTCGAGCTGGACGCGTCTGGTGTGGCGCAGGTGCGTGCCTTTGCCCACCTTGCCCGGGCAGTCATCGCCGATGCGCAAGACGACGACGTCGCACTCCTCGACCATCTTTCGCACATCGGCACGGGCGAGCTGTCGTCGAATTGGGCGTCTCGAGTGGCATGGTTGCGTGGGCACGCAAAGGTGATGCTGAGGCGGCCGTGGACTACGCGGAACTGGCCGTGACTCTGCCCGAGCACGACTTTCTGGGCGGTCGCTATCTGGTGTCCTACGTCGATTGTTGGCGAGGGCCGGATGCTCGGACGCTGGCGAACATTCCCGCGATTGGGAACGAGTCTGAACCATCGCGATTCGATCAGGTGTACGGAGGTTCGATTTCGGCGACCATGCATGCGTACGCCGGCAACGTGGATCACGCGGCGACAGCAATTCGGATCGCGTCGGATGCTATGCGTACGGATGAATCCGACAACGGCGAGCCGAGGTCGGAGTACCTCGGACTCGTCGCCTTCGCGAGATGTGCGTTGGCGGTGGCGGAGGGCGACGAAGCCGAAGGGGCGGCAGTCCTTCGTGACTTCTTCGCCGCGCATGCGCTGTCGACGCCGATTGGTCGACGTTGCGCTCGGCGTTGGCTTGCGTTGCCTTGGGTTCTGCTCCCCGAGCTGCGTACGGAGTTGGCGAGTTTGAGCCTCGGCCCGGCCATGCAAAACGTCATGTCGATCGGGGAGTGGTTCACACAACTCCGCAACGGCCATTTCACCAACGCACCGGTAGAAGCGCCGTCGGAACTGGTGCGGGCGCTGCCCCTTCGGTGGGCGGTGGAAGCCATTGCGTGCATGGCGGCCAACGCCGCCGCTGCCGACGACGCCACCGCTCTCGCCGAACAGCTCGTCACCCTTCGAGGCGGTCGGGTCCGCGACACGCTTCGGGGCTTCGTCGGCAAGGACCACCCGGAGGCGGCCGTCGGAGCGAAACGTCTCCTGGCGTCGGTGCCGGTTTCGCCTTCGCATCCGCTGGCGATCGGCGTGCTTGGACCGTTGGAGCTCAGGCGTGATGTTGTCATCGACGTACCGGAATTGCGTCGTGGACGCGTTCGCCAGCTGATTGTCGCTCTGGCGGTTGACGGAGCGCAGCAGCGTGAGGTGCTCGCCGACCGACTTTGGCCCGACGTCGATCGGGCGGCGGCACTGCAGAATCTTCGTCAGACCATAAACTATGCACACAAAGCACTTGAGCCGGAGCGAGCGGCAGGAGATGCTCCATTCGTGCTTCGCATTCACGGAGATCTGCTCGTGCTCGTCGGCGCCCCCTGGGTGCAGCTGGATGTGCTGCAGTTTCGCGAGCTCAGTGCCGACGCGTCGCGCCTGCGTCGAGCCGGCGTGCATTCCGAAGAGCTCGCGAAACTCGAGGAAGCTCTGGCGTTCGTACGTGCCGAGCCGTTGATCGACGTCGCGTATGAGGAGTGGGCCGCAGGGCACATTCGATCGATGACCGTTGCGATCGCGTCAGCGGCGCAACGTGCTGCCGAGATTCGTTTTGCGATGGCCGACCACGAACGAGCGCAAGCGCATGCGGCCCTCTGCGTGCGGTTTGATCCGTGGTGTGAATCCGCGCACAGCATCACGACGGCGTCGTTGTTGTCGCAGGGTCGAGTTGGTGCCGCACGCGAATCGTTCCAGACCTGGAAGGCAATGAGCCACGACCTCGGAGGTCGAATCGAGACTGGTGCAATGGCGATGTTGGAGCGCCGTCTCGGCGTGTCCTGAGTTCACGGCTTCCGTCGGCCCGTGACTTCAGGACCACGTCGATCTGGCGGCAAGTCGAGTTGCGAATCGCCGCTAACGACAAACCTTCTTCTTCGTCTTCGGGTTTGTCGTGCAGACCTTCTTCTTCTTCGAGGTCGCCGACGTGCTCTTCGGAGCGGTCGTGGCAACAACACTCGTGGAGGGGGCCACGGTCGGTGCCGTGTTCGTCGGAGCGGCGGTCGTGGGAGCCGCCGTCGCCTTGATGGCCGCTTGACGTTTCAACGCGAGCACGGCAAGCGCAGCGTAGGCCTCACGTTCCACGGACTGCGTGCGGGCGAGGGAGATGTCGGGAGTTGTGGCCCCGATGTTGGTGAGGACGACGACGGCAACCTGCGACTTCGGTGCAAGCGTCACTGTTGCGAAGTTGAGGGTGTTGCTCCCGGCGTGGTCGAGAAGGGGTTCGCCGGCGCTCGACCCGACAAGCCAGCCCGCCGCGTAGTTCTGACCCGGGAAGCGGACCGTGTGCAGGTTGGTCCAGCTCTCGGGTTTGAGGAGTCCTCCGAGGGCTTCACCTGTGGCGTGTGCGCGCCCGTACACGAGAAGGTCGCGGGCGGAGCATCGAGACTGATCGGCGCCGTCGAGCACCCGCGAATTTCCGGCCCCGACGGCTGCCGGCACCGGTGTGGTGCCCGACCAGCGATGGGGGTTCGGTTGCGTTGTGGCCGAGGGCCAGATGGTGCCCATGCTGCACGAGGTCATGCCGAGAGGTTGCCAAACCAACTCCGACGCTAACTGCTCGAACGTCTTCCCCGTCTTTTGCTCGGCCACGAACGCTGCTGTCGACGTCCCCGGATTGGAGTATTCGTACTTCGTTCCAGGAGCGGACGTGGGCGCGAGACCAAGCACGAATTGTATGTACGCTTTGCGTTGCTCGGGGGAGACCGGTTGCCCGTTGAAGGGGATAGGCCCGAGGCCGGGAGGGTACGACACGCCGCTCATGCCGGACCGATGCCCCATGAGCATCGTGAGGTTGATCCCTTTGTACTCGTCGCGCATCGGGAAGCCCGGAAGGAGTTGATCGAGCGGGGCGTCCCAGCTGAGGGTTCCCTGTTCCACGAGCTTGGCGATCACGGTCCCCGTCAGGGACTTGGTGACCGAGCCGAGGTGGTGGACGTCATCGTCGGTCACCTTCACGTCGGAGCCCCACTGACGCCATCCCGTCGCCGCGTATTCCAACACGCCCGTGCCGACGCTGTATCCACCGGCGAGTGAGGGCAGATTGTGCTTGGCGCGAATCGCCTCCAGGGTGGCGCGAACCTCGTCGCTGGCCGTGCCGAGGACCGGCGCCGACGATTGCGCGTGCGTCGGTGTGGCAGCAAGGGCGACCAGCGAGACGGTGGCGAGGGCGGACACCAGACCAACCGACGCAAGGCGTCGTCGTCCTCGTTGTCGGTCAGCCCTGCGACTGACGTTGTGGGTTCCATGGGCGTTGTGCATCGAGACTCCTCCGCGATTGTGGGGCCGTACGTGAGTTTTGGCGAGTCTGGCCGGGGACCGTCAGCGAAGCGTCAACGACGGGTGGAATCGGCGTCAGCGCACCGCGCATGCCTTCAGAAGTTGGCACCACAGCGCCAGGTTGCGCGCTGTGACGCCGTCCTCACGCGCCAACCTGGCACGGTGGCGCCAACCTTCGCGAGCGCAGCAACTGCAAGCTCCGCCCGGGGGCTAGTAGATGGCGAGGTGGCCGGTGACCTCGTCGATCGACGCGGCAAGGTCGGGGCCGATGCCGAGGGCGGTGATCGTGGCGACGCCCCCGAACTCGGTGCGCCCGCTGTCTTTGATCAGGTGCGATCGAAGGCCGCGGGCGAGCGCCTCTTGATGCAGCGCCACGAGTTCTTCCTCGGACTGCACCTGCAACGTGATCTTGCGGAACGATCCCGTGATCCACGCCATGGCGACGGGATCCAATACGACCGTCGATGCGCCGGTAGCCGGGTCGAGGTGCGCGGCAACGTCGTAGGCCAGCCACGCGCTCGATGCATGTGAGCCCTGCGCAATCTCTTTGCCGCGGCGCATGTGCAGGTCTCGGCGAATCACGATCACCTGTTTGACCGACGCCGGATCGACGCCGGTTCGTGAGTCGGCGTCGGGCGGTGTCTCGGCGCCGTGTGGTGACTGGTTCATGGAACGGTTCTAGTTCAGTCGAGCCGAGTGAGGATTCGTTCGAGGTCGACAAGATCTCGGGCGTCGAGTCGAGAGGCGAACAGCGAGTCGATGCCGCGAAGGTGGGTGGTGGCGGCGCGCCGCAGCAGGGCACAGCCCGCCTTCGTGGCAGATACGGTGATGGAGCGGCGATCGTCTTCGCCGGCGAGACGTTCGACGAGCCCGCGGCCCACCAGGCGGTCGACCAGCCTGGTGCACGAGCTCCGCGTGACGAGGACCGCTTCAGCGAGGTCGCTCATTCGCAGTGGCGAGCCGGCGTCGTGCAGCTGGAAGAGCACGTCGTACTCCTCCAGGGACAGGTCGCGTTCGGCGGCGAGCTCAGCGTCGAGTACGGACGTGGCACGGCGGTGGAATTGCAGAAGACGTCGCCAAACATCGACCGCATGATCATCTGGTCGAGTGGGCATAGTCACACGTTAGCCGAGATGGCGAGATAGTTGCAATCGGGAATATATCGATGCGAACTATGTTGCAGTCATCGTCCGACTGCGAGAGGCCGAAATGAACACGAACAAACCCACCAACAACCCCACGATCGAACTCCACCGAGCCGCAAAGCGCGCAACGACTCGTATCGGTTGGCTCGACTCGAAACACTCCTTCAGTTTCGGACGCAACTACGACCCCGACAACGTCGGCCACGGTCTACTCCTGGTCAACAACGACGACCGGGTCCGTGGCGGCAGCGGATTCGACACCCACCCGCATCGCGACATGGAGATCGTCACGTGGGTGCTCTCCGGCGAGCTCGAGCACAAAGACTCCGAAGGCAACCGCGGCCTGCTCTCTCCCGGGCTTGCGCAGCGCATGTCGGCCGGTACCGGGATCTGGCACTCCGAGATGAATCCCGGCAAGAACGACGTGCACCTCATCCAGATGTGGGTACTGCCCGACACCGAGCAGGTCCGGCCCGGGTACGAACAACTCGACATCAACGACCAACTCGCCAAGGGCGGGCTCGTTCCGGTCGCCTCTGGCAAAGGGCACGAGGCTGCCATCTCGATTCGCCAGAAGGACGCGGTCCTGTGGGTTGGTCGCCTCCGTCCCGATGAGGTGGTGACCGTGCCCGACGACCGACATGTGCACCTCTTCGTGGCGACCGGTATGGCGGAGTTGGAGGGTGCGACGCTGCTCGATGGCGACGCGGCTCGCCTCACCGGTGCGGGCGAGCGTCGTCTGCTCGCTGGCCCGGAAGGCGCGGAAGTCCTGATCTGGGCCACCGGCTAGCGGGTCGAGATCTGCGCGACCCTGGGCCACCGGATACCGGGTCCTGATCTGGGCCACCGGTTAGCGGGTCGAGACCTGGGCCACCGGATAACGGGTCCCGGAGCCACGGAGCCACGGAGCCTGTGACGCAGGTCGTCGGCGGCATCTGCGAGGCTGGAGGAATGACCACACCCGAATCGCGTGCCACGCTTGTTCGCGTCGACACGACGCCCATCGAGTCATGGGAGTCCGGCGAGGCGCCCGGCGTGTCGTGGCGCACGCTCATCAGCAGTGACCGCACGCCGACCGCCGAGTTGAGCGCCGGCACGTGCGACGTCGAACCGGGCGGGAAGCTCTCGCCTCATCGACACGAGCGCGCCGAGGTGTATCACTTCTTGTCGGGCGTCGGTGAGGTGACCGTGAACGACGAACTGTTTCGAGTGGGCATCGGTGACACGGTCTTCGTTCCTGGCAGTGCGTGGCATCGGATCGTGAACACCGGTGACGAAGTGCTGCGGCTGTTCTACTGCTTTGCTACCGACTCGTTCTGTGATATTCAGTACACATATGGTGACGGGTCGACCTGGCAGGCGGAGCCAGGACCGCGCTAGGTCGGCGAAGGGCGGGGCACAAAGGTGCCGCCGGCTCGCCAGTATTCGCCGTCGGCGCGCTCCAAGAACAGGTTGTCGACCATGCCGCGCCGTAGGGCCGCGACGTCGGCGAACACTTTGCCAAGTTCGAAGTTCACCTCGACCTCGGGATAGCGGACGCCGGGCTCGAAGCGCTGCGCCAACACGTCGTAGATGACGAGTTGCTTCTTGTGCTGCACTGGGATGCTCACCAAGCGTCCATCGCGAAAGAACGTCCGGATCACACTTTGCCGCTCGCTGTCCCCGTCGACGGGAACGCCCGGAGTCGGTGCAGTCCGGAGTCGGGCCTGGGCAAGTATCGGCTCGTCGACCAACTCGATCCGGTCGCCGTCGCGGCGCACATATCCGCCCGCTTCCATACGCTCGAGACACACTGTCACCGTTTTCGGATCGAGGCCGGTCGCATTCGCAATGGCCGAATACGTCGACGAACCCAGAACCAATGCCGCAAAAACGCGTCGCCGATCGGGGTTGGCCAACATGCCGGCGGTCGACATCTCTCCCATGTCGAAATCCTGCCACGGTGTGGTGCCCGACGTGATTGTTTGCGCGTCGCCTGGGCAAAGGGGGGCAAAGGCAGGGGCCAACGGCACCGGGCAAAGGCAGGAATGACGCGTAGGAAACAGACTCGAAACACAACCGAGACAGCCACGAAACCTCGGTCTGTGATCCTGGCTCAGTCGCTTCGTCAGATGCGACGTCACCCGCCCTCACTCCCGGAGGAACATATGTCGTACGCGCCTTTCTTGGCTCAAGCACCGTCGTTCGACGCAGGTGCGACCGCCTGGGTGCTTATCTCCGCCGCCCTCGTGCTCTTCATGACGCCCGGCTTGGCCTTCTTCTACGGCGGCATGGTCCGAGCGAAGCACACGCTCGGCATGCTCATGCAGAACTTCTTCGCCATCGGACTCATCAGCGTCTTGTGGGCCGTTGTCGGATTCAGCCTGGCTTTCGGAGGCACCGGTCGCTTCATCGGCGACTTCTCGTTGGTCGGTCTGCGAACGTTGGCCGACGCCGGCACGCAACTCCCCGGATACGCCGGTGATTTTGCGTTGGCCGTTCCGCCGCTCGCGTTTGCGTCGTACCAGATGATGTTCGCCGTGATCACTCCGGCGCTGATCACCGGTGCGACGGCGGACCGTTTGAAGTTCAGCGCATACAGCATCTTCATCGGACTGTGGCTCGTGCTCGTGTACTGCCCGGTCGCTCACTGGGTGTTCAGCCCCAACGGGTGGCTGTTCAAGCGTGGTGCTCTCGACTTCGCCGGCGGGGCCGTGGTTCACATCAACGCAGGCATCGCCGCTCTCGTCGTGGTGAAGATCATCGGGAATCGTCGTGGGTGGCGCAAGGAGCCAATGCCGCCGCACTCGTTGCCGCTGACCGTGCTTGGAACCGGCATCCTGTGGTTCGGTTGGTTCGGGTTCAACGCCGGCTCGGCGCTCGGTGCGAACGGTCTCGCTGCTCAGGCGTTCATCAACACGCACCTCGCCGCAGCAACTGCTATGTGCACATGGCTTCTCGTGGAGAAGCTCAAGGGCGGTCATGCCACGACGCTCGGTGCCGCATCGGGCGCGGTCGCTGGTCTCGTGGCGATCACGCCGTGTGCCGGTTTCGTCGGTGGCATGTCGCCGATCATCATCGGCGGGCTTGCCGGCGCGGTCTGCTATCTGGCGCTCGCCCTGAAGACCAAGTTCGGGTTCGACGATGCACTCGACGTCGTGGGAGTTCACCTCGTTGGTGGCGTCCTCGGTTCGTTGGTGTTGGGTCTGCTCTCCGATACCGCGGTGAACTCGTTGGGCGCTGATGGCCTCTTCTACTTTATTGGGCGCTGGATCCGCTCCCGGAAGGGCGAGCCCCCAAAGTTTGTTAAGAAGTACCTCACCGATGAGCGGCGCTTGCAGGTAGAGAAATACTTTGAGAAGTATGGCCTGCGGACTATCTTTGTGGGCCGCTTCTTACCTGGCCTCCGCACGCCTATCTTCTTGTTCTCTGGGCTCTGGGGCGTAAAGCCGCTTCACTTTTTTATGGCCGATGGCTCTGCGG
>JANOWU010000005.1:0-48142 GCA_031418035.1 Acidimicrobiia bacterium | reverse complement strand
GTTTCGCTGATCGACCGCTGCGGCGTCGTCCCCCAGCATCGACGGGCCAGATATCGAAGGAGGTGGTCGTAGAATCACGCCCATGAGCCTCAACATGAACGATGCAGGTGTCGCCCTTCGCTCTTTCGGTCGACGCTACGGTGAAGTCGTCAACGGGCCCGTCGGTGACGACGGCTGGGACAGAAAAGTGCGTGCCGTTCCCGAGAGCGGCGCATCGGCACTCGCCCACGTGCTCGTCGCAACAGAATATCTACGTGCGCTTACAAAGACGCTGATGGCGCTGCAAACCACGAAGGATCCGGTGATGACAACCCCGCGACTTACCGAACCGGCTACCGGTGCCGACGCCAAGAAGCTCGTGGCCGACCTCAAAGCCGCAGGCACCGCCGCCGGGGAAGCCCTCGACGCAAAGTCACACGACGACTACGAACGAACCGTGAAGCTCGACGGCGAACTCGTCGAGGTCAGGTCGGCGGTCGAAACCGTCGTGAAACGATGCGTCGCCGGCCTCACACTTGCCGAACAATCGATCGAAGCTGCACCATAAAAGCCGCACGGTAGCGAACCGGGCCGCGTCGAAGCGAACTCGACCGCTACGCAGACCGCCTACGCAGAGCCGCTACGCCAGCTGCTCCACGAATCGTTCGAGTTGACGCAGGTTCCGGCATTCGTACACACCGTCGGTGTGATTGCCGTACTCGCTCAAAATTGAATCACCCGTGTTCCAATAGCTCTTCGGCTCGGGGTTCAACCAGTACACATGACGAGCGCGTTTCGACATCTCCTTCACGACCCACGCTTGCGACGCGTGATAGTTGTTCCGGGCATCGCCGAGCAGAATCACCGTTGTCTTCGGTGAGATCTCCTTGCCGTACTTCTCCCAGAACACCTCGAACGCGTGGCCGTAGTCGGAGTGGCCGTCGACCCAGATGACGTCGGCTTCGGTGTTCACACGGTGCACCGCTTCGGTGATGTCTTCGACACCCTCGAAGAAGCGCGTCACCTCATCGAGACCATCGATGAACACGAACGAGCGGACCTTCGAAAACTGACCCGAGATGGCGTACACGAGCTGCAACGTGAACCGAGCGAACGCCGCAACCGATCCGGAGATGTCGGCGATGACGAAGATCTCCGGCTTCGCCGGTCGGGGGTATTTGAACTTCGGGTCCGCAGGCACACCGCCGTAGGACAAGGACGTGCGGACGGTCCGACGGAAATCCAATGGGCCCTTACGACCATGACGGCGCTTACGGGCCAACCGCACGGCCAGCTTGCGGGTGAGCGGGTAGATCGCCTTGCGAAGGTTGACCATCTCCTCACGCGTCGCGTGCATGAAATCGACATCTTCGGGCAGGGGTTTGCGCAGCGTCTTCGCCATCGCCTCGGCGCCCCGATCGGCGACAAGACGGCGACGAATCTCCGCTTCGATCTCCTGGCGCATCTGATTGATTCGCGACTCGAATTCGTCGCGCTCCAACCTTTCCTCAAGTGGCGTGAGCTCACCGGCCTGCTCTCGTGACGCCTCCATGAGGCGCTCGAGCATGCCGTCGAGGTCAAGGTTTCGCAGCGTGCGATAGAGGTAGTACGTACCCCCAACCGGTCGCCCCGGCTCCATACCGCTGAAGCGCGTGACGGCGGCTTTCGCGATCGCCCGCATCATCATTTGATCCGCGTTGAGCAACGCGTTATACAGCATTTTGGCGAGCTCCTCGGGTGTCATCCCTTCCAAGCCACCACCCGACTGCTCCTGCCCCGGCTGGCCGGGCATGTCATGGCTCTTCCCATCGGCGTCGAGCTCGTCTTTGTTCATCGCGTACTGCGCCCCGCGAAGGGAGAAATACACCTCGAACACCGTCTCGAAGGCGCGCCAGTGCGCGTTGTTCTTGACGAGCGTGCAGGCAAGCGCGTATTTGAACGCGTCACGGTCTTCGAGCGGAATGACCTTCACCGCTTCCATAGCATCGAGGTTCTCGGTCAACGACACCGGAAGGCCGGCGTTGCGGAGCTCGACAATGAACCCGTTGAGCAAATCAAGCATGCGGCGACCTCGTCTCTTCGATCACGTTTCTCTGATCGATCACTTGTCGGTGAACTCTTTGGCGGCCTTCGTGATGTCGCTTTGGTACTTCAGGAGAATGTGCAACGTCTCCTTGTAGGTCTGCTCATCGATGCTGTCCTTGCCCAACAACACGAGGGTGCGAGCCCAATCGAGCGTCTCGGAAACCGACGGCGATTTCTTCAACTCGAGCTGGCGGATGGAACGAACCACACGCACGACCTGATCGGCAAGGTTTTCACGAATCTCCGGAACGCGGGTCAGCACGATTTCCTTCTCGCGCTCCATCGTCGGGTAGTCGATGTGGAGGAACAGGCAACGGCGCTTGAGCGCCTCGGACAACTCACGTGTGTTGTTCGACGTCAAGATCACCAAGGGAATCTGCTTCGCCACAACGGTGCCGAGCTCCGGGATCGAAACCTGGTAGTCGGAGAGGATCTCCAGCAACAGAGCTTCGGTCTCCACCTCGACGCGGTCGACTTCGTCGATCAACAACACGACGGGGTCGTCGGCGCGGATTGCTTCGAGGAGCGGCCGGGTCAACAAGAACTCATCGGAGAAGATGTCTTCCTCGACGTCGGACCAAGTAGCGCCCTGCTCCTCGGAGTTGCGCTGGGTTTGGATGCGAAGGAGCTGCTTCTTGTAGTTCCACTCATAGAGCGCCTTCGACTCATCGAGACCCTCGTAGCACTGGAGGCGAATGAGCCTCGCTCCTGCCATCTTGGCGATCGACTTCGCCAGCTCCGTCTTACCGGTACCGGCGGGCCCTTCGCACAGGATCGGCTTTCCGAGCCGGTCGGCGAGGAACACCACCCCGGCGATACCGTCGTCGGCCAGGTAGTTGACGTCGCGGAGACCCTGACGGACCTGGGCTACGGATTCAAAACGATCGCTCACGGATGTGGGCCTTTCTTAGTTACCGGATAAGACTCGGAACGTACTTGTTCAGTGCGTTCACGAGCGAATTTGACCATCGCCTCGGACGATGTATTTCGTTGTCGTCAGCTCCCGCAGACCCATTGGGCCACGAGCATGCAGCTTCTGGGTGGAGATGCCGATCTCTGCCCCAAAGCCGAACATCTCACCATCGGTGAAGCGACTTGACGCGTTGACCATCACCGCAGCAGCGTCGACCTCACGCACGAATCGATCTGCAGCGCGCATATCGTTGGTGGCGATGACTTCGGTGTGGCCGGTGCCGTTGCGTCTGATGTGGTCGACGGCAGCATCCAGTGAATCGACGACAGCCACACTGAGCTTGAGATCCAAGAACTCGCGAGCAAAATCGTCGGGAGTGGCGGGACCCATACGTTCCGGCCCGGCGACCTCTCTCGCCCGAAGATCGCCGACCAGTTCGACATCGGCGAGCACCTCGACGACACGGGGCAGGAAGGTCTGTGCGACGTCGACGTGGACGAGGAGCGACTCCAAGGCGTTACAGACGCTTGGACGCTGGGTTTTTCCGTTCACCAACAGATTCATGGCGAGGTCCAGGTCGGCGGCTTTGTCCACGTAGAGGTGGCAGTTCCCGTCGCCGTCGATCACGTAGGGCACGGTCGCGTGTTCCACGATGCTGGCGATGAGCGACGGCCCACCACGAGGGACGAGCAGATCGATGCTCTCGCGAAGCTGCATGAACTGTTTCGCAGATTCATACGACGTGTCTTCCACCAACAGTGCGCCGTCGGCAGGAAGGCCGGCGCGCACGAGCCCGGCGCGCAAGGCGGACATGATCGCTTTGTTCGACTCGATTGCCCCGGAGCTCCCACGCAAGAAGGCCGCGTTCGCACTTTTGATACACAGCGCGAACGCGTCGCTCGTCACATTCGGACGGTTCTCATAAATCACCGCAACGACACCGAGCGGGACACGAGTTTGCGTGATTCGGATGCCGTTGGGGCGTACCCACCCGGCAACGACGTCGCCCACGGGGTCGGGCAGAAGAACGACGTTACGCAAACCGGCGGCCATCGCCGAGACCCGTTGCTCGGTCAGGCGGAGACGATCAATCACGGTCGGCGACACGTCGCCGGCCACCGCACGCTGCACGTCTTTCAGGTTGGCCTCGAGCACCGTTGGCGTTGCCGATTCGAGAATCTCGGCCGCGGCACTGAGTGCCGCGTTGCGCTGATCGGTCGACGCCAGACCAACACGGATTGAGGCCAACTTGGCTCGGCGTCCCAGACCCACCACTGAGGAGTCGAGATCGGTCGAGGACCCAACTGCTCGAAGTGTCGGGCCAGTGCTCACGGCCGACCAGCCTACGTCGCTCTTGACCGTTCGGTCGAGTTTTTGCGGGAAGGACATCGACCGCGCCATGCGAGAGGCCCGCACCGAATGGTGCGGGCCTCGAGCAACATATGTACTGCGGGTCAGAACGTGTCGCCGAAGCGACACGGGGACCTCCGACGAATCCTACAACTTGAAGGCCTTTGCGGCAGCAGATTCGACGACCTTCTTCAGGACCAGGCCACCGGGCACGGAGATGTCGACACCGCTGATGGAAGACTCGGCAGGTCCTACTCGCTTCGCCGGGTCGGTGTAGTCCCAGGTCGGGAAAATTCCTTCGGTGTCGTACTTTCCGAGACCGCCGACCGCAGCTTTGATTCCTGCCTTCGAGAGGTCGTTGTTCGCAACTGCCTTCTCGAGAAGGGCAATGACGCTCCGAGCCTGAACCCAGCCCCAGATCGCGGCGGGGTTTGGGGTGCCGATTTCTTGCGGAGCGTACTTGCGCATGTCGTCCATGAACTTCTTCATGCCGGGGATCTTCTCGTCACCGAACTGGGCGTTATCGGTGGCAACCACAACCTGTTTGGCGAACTGTGCGGAGTTCGACGGCACAACGGTCGACGTCGCAAACGATGGTCCGAGCGCGAGGATGGTCGGGAAGTAGTCGATCTTCGCGGTTTCTGCCAGAAGGCCCGGGGTCTGCGCCTCACCAGAGATCGTTGCTACCACGGCGTCACAGTTCGCGGCCTTCAGGGCTGCGGCCTCAGCCGGTCGTGTCGACGTCTTGAGCTTGGCACCAACCTTGAGCTTCAGCTGTGCAGTGCCGAAATCAAATCCGGCCTCACCGGCGTTGCCGTAGGCGTTGTTCGCAAGAGAAAGCGCGCACACAGTCTTGCCGGCTCCGCCTCCGTCCTTTATGTACCAATCCAGGAGGTTGATGGCCTGACCCTGATAGGTGCTACCGACCGGGAACAGGTTCGGATCGTTCACCCATGCCGCGTCGAGCGAAATCGGCGATCCGATGAGGTTGTCCTCGCCGAGTGACTTGGTGAGCGTCTGGGTGAGCGGGGTACCGTAGATCTGACCCACCATCACGACGTTGTTCTTGATTTCGGCATAGGCCTTCACTGCCTCAGAGGGCGTGTAATAGGTCTCTTTGAAGATCGCATTGAGCTTGTACTTCTTCGCAATTCCGCCATTGTCGTTCAGTCGGCTGATTGCGGCGTTGAAGCCCGCCGTCAGTGACTTTCCGCCGGTGGCGAAGCTGGCGGATGCGGGGAAGGCGGAGTTGACGGACACGTTTCCGAGGTGCCCGATCGAGATCGTCTTGCCATCGAAACCGGGGACTGTCGCAAGACCGGCGGGGGCAGCCGGAGCCGGCGCGGCACCAGCGGCGGGCGCTGCTGTCGTGGTCGCAGCAGCAACCTTGACGTAGACCCGCTTCTTCCCTTGCGCCGTGCAGACGAGGCCGTTCTTTACTTCATTGAGTTTGGTGCACTTTCCGCCAGCTTTGGCGGTAGCCCCTTGGGCGGCCGGAACGGCCACCAATGCGAGGCCAGACGTGACCGCAATGGCCAAGACTGTCGAGATCGGACGCTTCATAGATGCTTCTCCCCTAGGTGGATGGTGATTCTGTGACGAAAGCCACGAATCGATGTTTTTATGATACATAGCTCGGTAGTCTGGACGTGTTTTCACCCGAAAGTAAGCGCTCCTGCATTCGGCTTCGAAAGACTGCTCGCTACAGCGAGGTACCGTTCGTGACCAGGCCTTTACGAGAAGGGCCACGTCGCGAAATATCGTCGGACTTTGGCCCAGAGGCCGGCAAGCCCGGTCGGAAAGAACATGAGAAACAAGATCAACGCAAGGCCGTAGACCAGCACGGCCAGCAGGTCAAGGGTCAAGCCGGTCGGTTTCGTGCCGTCGAGCTGGATGAACGGGAGCCCGGAGAACAGATTCTTGCCATCCTGAAAGAGGGGGAACAACGCCGCAATGACGATTGCCCCCAATACCGATCCGTAGACGGAGCCGACGCCGCCGATCACGATCATGGCGATGAACTGAATCGAGAAATCGAGCGCAAAGCTGTTGGGCTGGACTGTGGAAAAGTAGCTTGCGTAGAGCGCACCGGCCACGGCAGCGAACGCTCCGGAGATCGCAAACGCCCACGTCTTCGTGTACATCTGGCGGACACCGATCACTTCGGCAGACAGGTCTCGGTCGCGAACCGCCATCATCGCTCGACCCTGACGCGAACGCATGAGGTTTCGTCCGATCACGATGGCCAGGAGGGCGAAGGCCCAACAGAGCCAAAAGTATCCCTGGTTCTTCGTCAGGAACCACGTGTCGAAGAAGTTCGACGAACCCTCTTCGTTGAAGCGAATCGTCTTCCCCGGCCAGATCGTGAACACGAAACCGGGTAGATCATTTCGAGGAGCCACGTCGCCGCCCGTGAAGCCGATCCAGGCGGTCGCCACATGAACGCCGGCGAGAACGATGAAGATCGAGACCATGGCGAGATAGTTGCCACGAAGACGCAGAGCAAACGGGCCAATCGCGGCACTGATAAGCGCGCCGAGTACACCCGCCACAAGCACCCAGACCAGGCTCGGAAGACGCTTGCCTCCAACCACAAGATCTTGCCCGAAGTAGCCCGTCGAGTATGCGCCGACGAGAATGAAACCCGAGTGGCCGAGTGAGACCTGGCCGGTGTTGCCGATCAGCAGGTTCATGCCGATTGACCCGATGGTGTAGATCGCCGCCAGGATGCCCACCAGCAACCACTTCTCGTTCATCGGCAGCCCGGGAATCAACTGCGTCGGCAGGTGCAGACCTTGGAACCCGATCCAGCTGAATCCGACAGGTGCACTCAGCAACAGCAGAAGGCCGACGGAGAACCCGACTTTGCTGCCAAGCGTCCGGAACCGACGATGCTCGACGCTGTAGGACGTGACGAGATTGTGAACGGCGTCGTGGCGGTGCCAGACGACAAGGCCAGCGATCGCGGCGGCAAGGGCCGCAAGAACGTATATCGCTGCGGGCATCAGACTCTCCGAACTTCTTTCGTGCCAAACAGGCCTGCGGGGCGAACGAGGAGGATGATGATCATCAGCACGAACGGCGCAATGGTGGGGAACCCGTGCCCGAGGTTGACGACGTGAAGAATCTTCTCTTCGTAGACGGAGCCGAACGACACGACCAGGCCGATGATGAGCCCACCGAGAACCGAACCTTCAAGCGAGTCGACCCCGCCCAGAACGATGGCCGGGAACCCCAGGAACGCCCACTTCGCGAGACCCGGACCAGTCTGCGTTTCGAGCGAACCAGCGCCGCACGCAAGAAGGACACCAGCGATCGCGGCGAGTGCGGCAGACAGGGCCCACGAGGTTCCGAAGATCACCTTCGGACTGATCCCCTGGGCGATGGCGGCTTCTTGATCGAACGCCGTCGCCTTCATCGCCGTACCCAACTTGCTTCGCTGGAAGCCGAAGAAGAACGCAATCGAAATGGCGAGCACGACCCCGAGTGTGAACACGTCGATCCATCCGATCGGCGCACCGCCGAGCTTGAAGGAGCGCAGCGTCCAATCGGGCGCCCGAAGATTGAACGAGATCGTGCCCCAGATGGCGCCCATCACCGAACCCATGACCGTCGCAACACCCAGTGTCGCCATGATGACGGCAAACACGGGACGTCCACGAAAACGACTGATGACCACCACGTCGAGAAGCCAGCCGAACACGCCAAGGATGATCATGGCCAAGACAAGTGACAACAGGAATGGAAGGCGAAACAGCGACGGCGGATACTTGAAGTTCACGCCGCGAATCGGGCCATTGAACCAGAACGTGACGTATCCACCGAGCACGAGGAGCGATCCCTGAGCGAAGTTCAACGTGTGGGTGGAGCGATACACGATGACGTACCCGAGGGCCATCAACGCGACGATCCCTCCGATCGCAAAGCCCGAAACAAGCGCACTAATGAACTGGGTCATACCAGAACCTCCGAACGGACACGGCCGATGATTTCTCCGTCTACAGGGGTGACAACGATTGGGATGCCGAGCGAACCCAGGAGCCGAGCCGCCGGCGAACTCGCTGACTCGTCGAGTGGCCGATCGCTGACAATGGCGCGGGTGCGACTCATCCCGACGCCTCGACGGATCGAACTCACCCCGGACCAACCGCGTTCGACGGTGACCAGGGCCGCAACGAGCGCAATTACTGCAACGATGACCACGCGCACGAAGTCGTTGAGCGACACACTGACCAGCAAGAAGACAAAGGCCACGAGGGCTGCCACGATCCCCACTGCTCGGGTCGGACCAATCATCGGCGGCTTCGCTGGCGCCGTACCTAGAGGAGACGTCGAGCCAAGGGCTTTGCGGGCCGCCATTCCCTTGAGACCCCTGCTCGTCCCGACCCGCCGTTCGATGTCGCTTCCCACGCCGTCCAGCCATCCGCGGTGCAATGCAACGAGTGAGGGTTGCACCTGACGCATCGATTGTGTCGACAGACCCGACTGACCGATGTTGACCGTGATTCCGGACACCAGCGGTGCGACCACACTCAACGCGTGCTCGACGCTTTCACCCAACGAGTTATGAACCGCGACCACGTCGGCTCGAGTAAAGCCCACGGACGCGTGCAGGGACTGCGCAGACTCCAACAACGCGGCGTGGGAGTACCGGTGGATTTCGACCTCGCGCGATTCGCGGTTCACTAGGCACAGGATCGTGGCCGGATCGGTTCCGCTGAGCCCGGCGGAATGACTGTCCCATGCGGCGCCCGTGCCGCCACGGTTCTTCAGTTGCTCGATCGTAAGAATCTTGTCGGCGTCGGGTCGGCCGTCGGCTTCGATCTCGCGAAACCCACGAGCGTTTATCACGACGGTCGAGCGGACCGAGGCGACCGGGACGTCGTGCACCTTGTCGTATTGCTCCTGATCGCCGACGATCACCGCCTTCGCTTCGACGAGCGCAAGGACGTCTCGAACCGTGGACGGCGCAAGGGCCGACGAAAGGACGGCCGCAACGCACCCAATTCCCTGGGCACCGATTTCGGCCGCAATCGACGTCACACCGTTCTGGGCCAGGATCGCAATAACGTCGCCCTTCCCTAACCCGAGCGAAGCCAACCCGTTGCCAATTGCAGACGCTTCGGCGTGCACATCGGCCAAGGTGTATTCGTTCCACACGCCGAGTCGAAACTGACGCCACGCGACCACGTTCGGCGACGACGCCGATCGTTGAGCGAGCAACTGAGGAAGCGTCATGCCGAGGCCCCCAGGTACGCCTCGATCACCCGTGGGTTCGAGCGGATCTCCGCAGGAAGTCCTTCGGCGATCTTCTGTCCGAAGTCGAGCACCATGATTCTCTCGGCGACGTCCATGACCATGTGCATGTCGTGCTCAACCAAGATCATCGAAATCTTCAACTCGTTCTTGATCTCGAGGATGTATCGGGCCATGTCCTCGGTCTCGGTGGCGTTCATACCGGCAACGGGCTCGTCGAGGAGAAGAAGCTTCGGATCCATGCAGAGGGCTCGCGCCAACTCCATCCGCTTCTGCACGCCGTAGGGCAGCGACCCGACCGGTTGACCGCGGAAGACATCAAGGTCCAGCAACTCCATGACCTCTTCGACTCGGCGACGGTGGAGAACTTCTTGCTTCTTGGCCGTCCCCGAGAACATGAGGCACGCAAGAAAGCCGCCCTTCATGAGGTGATGGCGTCCGAGCATGAGGTTCGCGACGACGTCGAGGTTGGCGAAGAGCCCGATGTTTTGGAAGGTACGGGCGATACCCTGGGCGACGGTGAACGGCGGCTTCGTGCCGATCAGGTTGACCCCTTCGATCTTGATCGACCCTTCCTGCGGGTGATAGACGGCGTTCAGACAGTTGAAGATCGAGGTCTTCCCCGCACCATTGGGCCCGATGACTGCGAACAGTTCGTTGCGGTAGACGTTGAAGCTCACGTCGTTGATCGCGGTCACGCCTCCGAAGCGCATCGTGATGCCATCGACGACCAGCAATGGGTCCGAATTGTTGCCCTGGGCGGTCATGCCTCGTACTCCCGCTTGCTCCGGTAGGACTTGAGTTCTCGAAATGATCCGTGTTCCGATTCGCCGCCGAGATACAGCGCCTGGATCTCCGGATCGGCGAGGAGTTGGCGACCCTCGCCTTCCTTGGCCACCCTGCCTGTTTCGAGCACGTAGGCGTAGTGCGAAATCGAAAGCGCCATGGAAGCGTTTTGCTCGACAATCACCACGCTGGTTCCCATGTGGTTGATCTCGACCACGATGTCTCGGATCTGCTCGACGATCAGCGGAGCCAATCCAAGGGACGGTTCGTCGAGGAGCAGCAGCTTGGGGTTGGCCATGAGACCGCGGGCAATCGCCAGCATCTGCTGCTCGCCACCCGACATGTATCCCGCGACTTGCTTGTGTCGTTCGGCAAGGCGTGGGAACAAGCCCATGACCTTGTCGTATGACTCTCGGATACCGGCCTTGTCGGAACGGCTATAGGCACCGACTTTCAGGTTTGCGTCGACGGTCAGCTCACTGAAGATCCGGCGCCCCTCCATCACTTGGGCCATGCCGCCCCGGACGAGCGTCGCGGTATCGGTGGCCGTCGACTCGACACCGTTGAAGGTGATCGTGCCGTTCGTGATTCGGCCGTTCTGGTACGCAAGAAGCCCGGACACGGCGCGCAGCGTCGTCGTTTTCCCGGCACCGTTGGCGCCGAGGATCGCGACGACCTGCCCTTGGGGGACAACCATTGAGATGCCGCGAAGAACCTGAATGGCTCCCCCGTAGACCACCTCGATGTTGTCAAGCGTGAGTATTGGTGCTCCGGCTTGAGCCGAAGAACTGGTTTGAGAAGAGGCGACGGATGTCACAGGGCAGACAGTGTTGCATATCCAGAGCCTCCGTCTGCAACATGGATCGGCTGTTTTCGCGCAAAGCACGTCGGTTTTTCCGGCTGTGCCGGGCCCGCAACATCGCGCTTTCCCAGGTAGTGCCCGTCGTACGAAGGCGACACCATTTGCCGACAAGGCGGAGAACAAATTCTGGAATCAGTGTTCTGCGAGGCTGCTCATGACACGATCGGAGGCGAACTCATGAAACGATGGCCGGGTGTCTGAATCGCAGTCTCGAGTAGCTACGCCGTGAGCGCCAACAACGCCTACCTCGAGGGCCCCGTTGCGGACTTCGTAACCCCAATCGCGGCCCTGCTCGGGGAGTTGACCAAGCAAACGGGTCGTGTTGCGTCCAACACCGCACAGAGCGACGTGACCTTGGAGGCGTTCAACCTGGTCTGCGCGATCTTGGACTCAGACGACCGTCACACCGACGCCGAGATTTGGGCGATCCTTGCGACCTTCGGTCCGAAGTTTCCCACCCAGCTCGGCTATGCCACACCCGATGACGTCCGGCGAGCCGGCATTCTGGCCGGGAAGAAAGCCTGGCTGGCGAAGCCATCGACGCTCTTCGACCTCCTTGTAGCCGCAGATCGTCGCAACGCAACAAATCATGCGTGGACCTACTATCACCTCGCCATCGCACTCGGCCACCATGCCATTGCGCTCGATATGTCGCCCACGGAAACCGAACTTCGGGCCATAGATCGGTTCCGTACGATGCTCGTCGACACGCTCGAAAAGAGTTCGATCCCTCGCGAGCTCGCGCCCCGGCCGAACAACCTCCCCGGCCACAACGCTTCCGCACCAACGACGCCGACCGACACGAACGTCGGCGCGAGCGCATCCGCGGGCGGCCCGGCGGCGGCAACGCCTGAGCCCGAACCACTCCCCCCACCCGAAGCCATCGACGACCTGCTCACCGAACTCGACGCACTGGTCGGCCTCAAGAGCGTCAAGGCCGAAGTCCACCTCGTGACCAATTTGTTGCAGGTGCACAAACTTCGGCGCGAACGAGATCTGCCCACGCCCGACTCGAGCCTTCATCTCATCTTCGCCGGGAACCCGGGCACCGGGAAAACGACGGTGGCGCGTCTGCTAGCGCGGATCTACCGTTCGCTCGGCGTTGTCGATCGGGGCCATCTGGTCGAGACCGACCGCGCAGGTATGGTGGCGGGCTACGTGGGCCAGACGGCGCTGAAGGTCACCGAAGTCTTCGATCGGGCCGACGGCGGTGTGCTCTTGATCGACGAAGCCTACGCACTCGCCCGAGGCGGCGAGAAGGACTTCGGTCAAGAGGCCGTAGATACGCTGGTCAAACTGATCGAGGATCGTCGCGACTCCCTCGTCGTGATCGCTGCCGGGTACCCCGCCGAGATGACCACGTTCATCGAATCCAACCCGGGGCTTCGGTCACGGTTTCCGAAGACGATCATCTTCGAGGATTACTCCGACACCGAGCTCGTGAAGATCTTCGAAGGGCTCTGCAAGAAGAACAAGTACGAGCCGACACCGGGCGCGCTGAAGGCCGCCCGAAAGTTCTTTGCCGCGCAACCCCGGACAAAGGGATTCGGCAATGGTCGCGTCGCCCGGAACCTGTTCGAACAGGCCATGGCGACTCAGGCATCGCGACTCATGGCTCGTCCGAAGGGAAAACCCGACCAGGCACCGCCGGCGCCGACGGACCAGGAGCTCCTTGCGATCGAAGCCGCCGACATTGCCAAACCAACCGAGTCACAAACACCCGCATAGAGACAGTCCGCCCATGAACGATCCAGACGAAGTCGTCGTATTCGGGACGCCAAAGCTTCGATACTCGGGCACGGGCAAGGGGCGGTTCAGGGTCGAACACCGTATGTGTCCACGTGACTAAGTAAGCTCGACTCGTGCGTCGTCTCTTGGCTGCCCTTGTCGCAGTCACCATGCTTTTCGGAGGGTACGTCGTGTATCTCATCCGAACCGATTCCAAACTTCCGTGGGAGTCTTCCTCCACGTCGGCCGCCGATCCCACAGGGCCCTCCGGTCCTGGGTCCTTCATGCAGTTCAACATTTCGTGCGTCCCCGAGACCGAGCAGGCATGCGCTTCCACCGACAATGTGGGCCAGTCGGCGTTCACGATCGAGTCGTCGGCATCCACGGAGAAGGCATTCGGCGACAACTCCGCAAAGGCGCCCGATGCGTGGCTCACGACAGCCCTGGGTTACGAACGCATCCGGCTCGTGCGTCCCGATCTGAAGATTGCCGGCAAGGTCGCCTCGACCCGAATCGTCGTGGTGACCAAGGTCGGCGCGAAAAACATTGCGGCCTCGTGCACCGGCAAACTCGCGTGCGTTGCCAATGCCGGGCGGGTTTCGTTCCCTGCGTCTGAAACCGGTGCGTCGTTGTGGATCGCGACGGCTGCGGTGGACACCCTCGTCGGCGCCGGCCAGGAGTCAGCAGCGCTCGACGATATCGAAGGCGCCTCCGATGTTGTTCAGGGTATTCGGCGTTCGAAGAAGCCGACGCCGGTCGAAGCTCTTTCCAACCTGGTCTCGGTACAACTCCTCGATGCTGCGGTGCTTCCAGAAGCAGCGGTGCGTTCTATCGCACCATCGGGTGCCACCGTCACCCCGTCCGATGCCACCCCCATCTCCTACGTTCTCGTCGTCGCCGAATCCGTAAGTTCCGCGCAAGCGAAACAGCTGGTCAACGCCATCAGCGCATCACTCGCCGCGAATGGTTTCGACCCGCCGGCGAACAATCTTCCGCTCCCTAACCCAGGACTCGCCAATGACATCAATCAACGCCTCGGCTAGGCGACAGAAAATGCGCACGGTTCTCGGCATCGCCGCAGCCCTATGTGCACTTACCAGTTGCACCGTTTCTCAAAAGAACTCCCCGTCGACATCAGGGAACTCCGGCAGCTCGACCGAGGCGCTCAGCGCCGATGAAGTAGCTGTCGATGTCGCCGCCTCCTCCGAGAAGATCTCGTTGCTGACGGAACTCGCCAACGAGTTCAACTCCGACGGGAAACTCTCGAAGTTCACGGACGCATCCGGGGCAACCCGGTCGATAAAAGTACGTATACAGAAGAAGTCCAGCGGCGCCGCGGCCACTGCTCTTGTCGACGGCTGGAACGACAGCGAAGGACCCAAGCCCGTGATCTGGTCCCCTGCGGCGCGATCATGGGGCGCGATCGTCAATCAGCGTCTGGCCGACAAAGGCGCAGCTTCGATCGTTGACATGGACGCACCATCGTTCATGCTCACTCCGCTCGTCATTGCCATGCCGAAGCCAATGGCAACGGCACTGGGGTACCCGGCTACCCCGGTTGGGTTTTCCGACCTGATCGCGTTGTCCAAGGACCCTGCGGGGTGGGGAGCAAAAGGCCATCCTGAATGGGGCCCGTTCAAACTCGGCAAGACGAACCCGAACTTCTCCACCAGCGGTCTGTCGGCAACCATCGCGATGTACTACGCAGCGACCGGCAAGACCACTTCTCTCACACTCGAAGATCTCAACAAACCGGAAGTGCAGCAGTACGCGACCGACGTCGAGTCGTCGGTCGTGCACTACGGCGACATCACGATGACGTTCCTCAACAACTGGTTCCGGTCCGACGCTCGCGGGACGTCGCTGACCTACGCGTCGGCGGTCGCTGTGGAAGAAAAGTCCGTGATCGACTACAACGCCGGCAACCCGGATGGCATTCTCGACACCGGCGAAGTGCCACGAAAGCCGCGGGTCCCGTTGGTCGCCGTGTATCCGAAGGAAGGCACGCTTCTCAGTGACAATCCACTGTTCGTCGTCGACGCGCCCTGGGTGACACCCGAGCAGAAAACCGCCGCCAAGGCGTTCCAATCGTTTCTTCAGCTCGCAGACAACCAGTCGAAGGTGCTGGAGTTCGGATTCCGCCCCGGCAACCCGTCGGTCGCGATCGGCGCTCCGATCATCGCGGGTAACGGCGTCGACCCGAACGAGCCCAAAACGGCGCTCGACGTTCCAGAACCGAAGGTCCTCACACGGGCACTCGACCTGTGGGCGAATCAGCGAAAGAAAGCACGCGTACTTCTTGTCATCGACGTATCCGGGTCAATGGGCGATGAGGCAGTAGCGGGAGGCAACGGAGAAACGAAGCTCGACCTCGCGAAACGCGCCGCGATCAGCGCACTCGATGAGTTCAACGACGCCGATCAGGTGGGCCTGCGAATCTTCACCACAAACGTCGACGGACAGGGCAGCGACTTTCTCGATCTTGTGCCGATCGCCGAGATGGGTACCAACCGCGAATCGATGGCCCGCACGATCGACAACCTCCAACCACTGGAGGGCACGCCGCTGTACACGGTTGCCCAGTCGTCATTGGAACTGATGAAGCAAGACCTCGACCCAACCAGAATCAACGCGATCGTGTTGTTGACCGACGGGCAGAACTCCGACGGAAACGACCAAGACGACCAACAGCAGTTACAGCGACTCATCGACGTGTCGAGAAAGGATTCGGAAGGAAAGTCCGTCGCTTCGGTCCGAATCTTTCCCATCGCCTACGGCGCCGATGCCGACCTCCAGGTATTGAAGCGCATCGCCGAGGCGACCACAGCAACCGCGTACGACGCCAGCGACCCGAAAACGATCGAGAAAGTGTTCACCAACGTGGTGAGCAACTTCTAGAACCGCGGACCCTCATGTCGAACGACAACGCCTCACAAGTAATCGCCCGCATCGGACCGCGCCGCCTGGCCGAAGCAATCATGTCGCCGTCGTCGTTGTTGATCGGCGGAGCCGTGGGGGGCCTCGCAATCGCCGCAGCAGGCCCGATCGGTCTCGCCGTCGGAGCGGCCGCATGGCTGTTCGCAACGAGCCGCAAGCTTCGTCCGAGAGAAGTCCTTCGTGGGGCGGCCGCGCCCAAGAGGATCGATCCCTTCGCCATTGGCGATCCCTGGCGGGCGTCGGTCATGAACGCCATGGGCGCCCAGATGCGATTCGACCGCGCCGTCGACTCCACGAGCAAGGGGCCGCTGCGCGATCGCCTCGCCGGGATCCGAGACAAAGTCGGTGAAGCCGTCGACCAGTGCTGGACGATCGCGGTCCAGGGTGACCAGCTCGACGACGCGATTCGCGAGCTCGACGTACGCAAACAGGCGAGCGACCTCCAAGTCGCCGACGAGCACTTACGTCGCAACAACGACCCCGCTCGTCTGGCCACACTTCAGGCCCGACGCGACGCCATACGATCGCAGTTGGAATCGGCCAACCGCCTTGTCGAATTGTCCCAGTCAACCGAAGACCGGTTGCGTCAGCTCAACGCGCAACTCGATGAGTTGGTGGTGCGAGGTATCGAGCTGTCCGTGACGGGCTCCACGGAAGATTTGAACGACCTCGGCGTGGGCGTCGACTCGGTCCTGTCGGAAATGGAAGCCGTACGACAAGCCATGTCCGAAACAAATCGGATCAGCCGAGGACGCAGCGCCTCCCCCACCGAGGGCACCGCAACCGTGTGACCCGCTCGCGGGCCGCAGCGCGTCCCTGAGCAATCCCTGGACGACCCCCGACAGGGACTCGACCTGGTTGCCAACATCGGGGCGAATGCGCCGATACCATGAACGCCATGATCAAGATCGTTCGTCGCGCATGGGCATACCTCACGGCTTCCCTCACCGGTAAGTTCAACGAAAAAGCGGATCCAAAGATTCAAATCGAGCAGGCCATCATGGAGGGCCAGGAGAACCACAAACGATTGAAGGAGCAGGCCTCCAACGTCGTGGCGAACCAAAAGATCCAAGAGATGCAGCTCAACAAGAAGATGGACGAGCTGGAGAAGCTCAACAGCAACACTCGTCAGGCCGTCCGTATGGCCGACGAGGCAGCGAAGGCCGGGGATGCCGCGAAGGCGACGCAGTACACCCAGAGTGCAGAGGCATTCGCCGGACGTCTCGTGGCGGTCGAGGCCGAAGTCGAAACGTTGAAGCAAGGACTGTTCTCCGCAGCGAAAGCGTCGGATCAGGCGAAGGTTGCGTTGGCCCAGAGCTCGGCTGCCCTTCAGAAGCGTCTGAGCGACAAGCAGAAGCTCCTGAGCCAACTCGATCAGGCCAAGATGCAGGAGGCACTCAACAAGAGCATGGGTCAGCTCACCGAAACCGTCGGCGCCGATGTCCCGTCGCTCGACGAGGTGCAGCGCAAGATCGAAGAGCGTTACGCCAAAGCGATGGGCGCATCGGAGATCCAAGGTCAATCCGTCGAAGCCCGCATGCTTGAGGTCGAAACCGCGTCAATGGACGTCGAGGCCCAGGCCCGCCTGTCTAAGATCAAAGCAGAACTTGGACTCTCCGACGCTCCGGCCGCAGTTGCTGCGCCGCAGGCAGAGACCGGCACCGCTACAGCCTGAGGCTGAGGCGCTCGACAAACAATGGCTCGCAAACCACAACTCGTCATCACGTGTCGAGGCATCCCGTTTCTCGGTGGTGCACCCATTCGGGCCGCGATCGACGGGGAACCCGTCTTTCTCGGTTGGGACAAACCTTCGACATTCGAGTTGGCAGCGGGCCGTCACGGTCTCGAGATCACGTATGAACCGATTCGTTACCCGTTCGGTGCGAACAAGCTTGCACGGGCAATCGATCTCCACGGCGGGTTTCGTTACAACCTCACCTACATCCCAAGGCTGATTCCGAACCTCCCACCACGGATCGAGCTGGTCGTCGACCGTCCCTTGTAAGACCCAGGACCCTGTTTGCTCAGGGAAGAAGTACGAGGTCGTCGCGGTGGACGACGACCTCGCCATCGGTTACATCAGTACGCTTACCTTTAGCTGCGTCGATGGTGACCGAATCGAGTCGTGTCATGCCGCGGGCGATCGTTTTACCGGAAAGCCCGACGATGTCGACGAGGTCCCCCACGAGGAACTGGCCTTCGACTGCTTTGACTCCGGCGGGAAGCAGCGAAACACCTCGCGTTCGCAAGGCCGTTTCCGCACCACCGTCGACGACAACTGAGCCGGTGGAGTCACCGGCGAAGGCTATCCAAAGCTTGCGCGCGGACAGCTTGCGGTCATGTCCGACCACGATCGTTCCGCAGCCACGTTCACCGGCCACGGCGGCGAGAAGGGCCCGGTCGCCCTTTGATCCGGCGATGACCGCTCGCACGCCCGACCACGAGGCGATCTTCGCCGCACGAAGTTTCGACGACATTCCACCGCTCCCCCGCTCGGAGCCGACGCCGCCCGCCACGGCTTCAAGATCGTCGGTGACTTCGTCGATGACTTCAATTAAGCGCGCTGATGAATCTGTTTTGGGGTTTGCGGTGAACAGTCCAGCGGTATCGGTGAGCAGCACCAATACGTCGGCACCCACCAGGTGAGCGACCAGCGCGGCGATCCGGTCGTTGTCGCCAAATCTGATCTCGTCGCCGGCGACCGCATCATTTTCGTTGATCACTGGCACCACACCGAGTTCCAAAAGGCGAACCAGGGTTGCGCGGGCATGGAGGTACTGGCGTCGATCAAAGAAGTCGTTCGGCGTCAGGAGTACTTGCCCACTGACCAATCCTGCGTCTTCGAACGCCCGGTCCCACCGGTGCATGAGTCGACTCATGCCCACCGCACTCACCGCTTGAAGCGTCAACAGGTCACTCGGACGTTGGTCGAATCCGAGTGCGGCTACCCCGGACGCCACCGCGGCCGAGGTCACAACCAGAACACGATGACCCTCTTCGCGCAGCTGCGCAACCTGGGCCACGACACGGCGAATGGTGCTGTCGTCGATCACCCCGCGTTCGTCGGTAAGCGACGACGTACCGATCTTGGCCACGACGGTTGAGTTGTTCACCGGTCAATGCTCCTGAGGAGATGCCCCGCGATCAATCGCACAACGGGGCTCATGAATCAAAGTTGAACGTAAATGTTCCTACACGAACGATGTCACCGTCTCGGGCTCCGGCGCGGGCCAGCGCCTTGTCGACGCCCAACTTCGTGAGTTGGCGATGCACGTGTTCGAGGGCCAACCCATTGTTGATGTCGGACACGGCGACGGCGCGGGCCGCGGCTCGACCGAGAACGGTCCACGACGCATCGTCGTTGCGGACGATGCGGACACCTTCCTCCTCGGGCTTGTGCACGACGAAGGTCTGTGCCAACGGTTCAATCTCACGGGCCTGCGCGACGAGGGGGGCCAGTGCCACGAGGAGCTCACGTATCCCGATGCCGGCGAGCGCAGAGATCAACAGCTCGGGACAACCGGGGGTAGCCCGCGCCTCGTCGACACCACCGGGAAGTGCATCGACCTTCGTTCCGACAACGAGCCTGGGCCGATTGGCCAACGCTGCGTTGTAGGAGCTGAGCTCGTGAATCAAGATCTGCTCCTGTTCGACAATCGACGGACCTGCCAACGACTCCGATTCGAGGTCGACCAACACGAGCAACACCCGGGCCCGCTCGACATGACGAAGGAACTGATGTCCGAGACCCTTGCCCTCGGCGGCGCCTTCGATCAGGCCGGGAATGTCGGCCATGACGAACTCGAAATCACCACGCGGGTCGAGCGGCGTCCCGAATCGTTCCAAGCGTACGACGCCCAGGTGCGGCTCCAGCGTCGTGAACGGATACGCCGCCACCTTGGGTTTCGCCGCCGAAACCGTGGAGATCAGCGTCGATTTGCCAGCGTTCGGAAACCCCACCAGCGCAACGTCGGCCATCAACTTGAGTTCGAGGTCGAACCAGAGTTCTTCGCCTACCTCACCCTGTTCGGCAAATGCGGGGGCGCGCCGTCGGTTCGACAAAAAACTGGCGTTCCCTCGACCACCGCGGCCGCCTCTGGCGCACAACCATCGATGGCCTTCCGCCGCCAGATCGGCGACAACTCGACCCTCAAGATCCTTGACGACGGTTCCGACGGGGACCGGAACGAGCAGATCGTGCCCGCTTCGGCCGTGTGCCGCCTTGCCCTTGCCGTGAGTGCCGGGTTCGGCGCCACGGTGGGGATGGTCACGAAAGCCCAGCAACGACGCGATGTTGCGATCGGCAACCAGCCACACGTCGCCACCCTTGCCGCCGTTGCCGCCCTCCGGGCCACCTTTCGGGGTGAAGGGTTCTCGACGGAACGAAACACAGCCAGCGCCGCCATCGCCGGCCTTGATATGGAGTTGGGATTGGTCGACGAAGGCGCTCATAGTGAAAAAGTGTCTCCGGACGCGACGCGAGCCGGCAGAGCCGGCCCACGAGACTGAAACGAAATCAGGAAGTCGTTACGCAACAGGATGAACGTTGACATTCTTTCGTCCGCGGCGCTCACCGAACTTCACGATGCCGTCGGTCAGGGCAAAGAGGGTGTCGTCGGAACCTTTGCCGACGTTGATTCCGGGGTTCGTGGCCGTGCCGCGCTGGCGGACCAGAATCGACCCTGCGGTAACCAGTGCGCCGTCATAGGCCTTCACGCCAAGACGCTGTGCATTGGAATCGCGACCGTTGCGGGTAGAACCGCCACCTTTGGTTTTTGACATGGTGTCGTCTCTTTCTTCGTCGAGAAACTTGGGCGGCCGATTAAGCCGTGATACTCGTGACCTGGACCGTCGTGTACTTCTGACGATGACCCCACCGGCGCTGGGCACGGGCCTTCGACTTGTACATGAAACCGACGATCTTTGGGCCCTTGTCGGATCCGATGACCCTGGCGGTCACTTTCGACGCCGACAGCGCACTCTTGCTCGAGAGCACCGTGTCGCCGGCGACAAGCAAAATGGGCGTGAAGGTGACGTCGGTGCCTTCCGCAGCTCCCAGGAGCTCGACGTTGAGCGTCTCTCCCTCGGATACCTTGTATTGCTTCCCACCAGTGGTTATGACGGCGTACATAGGGGTTCGAGCTTACACCAGTGAAGCGACGGCCCGCGACCTATCGGTCGAGTTCCCCGGTGAGATCTCCGTCATAGACGAACCCACGGCCCTCACACGTCGGGCAGGTGTCGGAAAGCGACTCGACAAGGCCCTCGGAGATTCGTTTGCGGGTCATTTCGACCAGACCAAGTTCAGAGATTTCGAAGACCTGCGTGCGGGTCTTGTCTCGCGACAGCGCCGATCGGAACGCCGTGACGACGGCAGAGCGGTTGCTCCGGGTTTCCATGTCGATGAAGTCGATCACGATGATGCCGCCGATATCACGGAGCCGTAGCTGTCGAGCGATCTCGTCGGCGGCTTCGAGGTTGTTGCGAAACACCGTTTCCTCGAGCGAGGACGAACCCACGTTCTTTCCTGTGTTCACGTCGATGACGGTCAGCGCCTCGGTGCGTTCGATGATGAGCGATCCGCCTGACGGGAGCCACACCTTTCGGTCGATGGCCTTGTGGAGCTGCTCGTGCACGTGGTGTTTTTCGAAGATCGGGAGTTGTTCGCTGGCCGGATCGTGATACTCGACGCGGTCCGCGAGTTCGGGAGTGATCGACGCCACGTAGTCGCGGACCTCTTCGAACAGCTCGCGATCGTCGATCACGACCCCGCGATAGTTGCGGTTGAACTCCTCGCGGATGACCCGAACGGCAATGTCGGGTTCGCGGTGCAACAGCGTCGGGGTGCGTGACTTCTTGGCCGTTGCGTCGATGCGCTCCCACTGCCGCACGAGCATCTGCACATCGCGACGAAGTTCATCGGCATTCGCTCCCTCGGCAGCCGTTCGCACGATGAGTCCGTGTCCCGCTGGCCGTACAGAATCGAGCACGGACCGGAGTCGGCGACGTTCGTCGTCGGGCAGTCGTTTGGAAATGCCGTAGGTGTCGCTGTTGGGAATGAACACCACGAATCGCCCGGGAATGGAGACCTCTTGGGTAAGACGTGCGCCTTTGCTACCGATCGGATTCTTCGTCACCTGGCACAGCACCATCTGGCCGTTGCGCAACAGTTGTTCGATCCGGGCGTCGCTGGGAGTCTTTTTCGTATCGCCTTCCAGGTCGGAATCGAGTTGCAGATCAGCGCGGTACAACACGGCGTTCTTCGGCGTACCGATGTCGACGAAGGCTGCCTCCATCCCGGGAAGGACATTTTGCACTCGGCCGAGGTAGATGTTCCCGTGGATCTGGCCAACCGAGTCGGCCGGGCGACTCACGTAGTGTTCGATCAGCGATCGACCCTCCAAGACCGCAATCTGGGTGGCTTTGGGACGCGTGTGCACACACATGAGGTATCGGCCGGTGGGTCGGCCGTTTCGTTCCGTTCCGGCACGGCGCATCGTCGGCTCGGCGGTGGGCGAAGCCAGATCCGATTCCACTCGCCCTTCGGCGCTGCGGCGGCGGCGCTTGTTGTTCGCTCGCGCCGGGTTCGTGCCGCGTTGATCGCCTGAACCGTCGGCGGGTGCCGTGCTGTCGCGTCGTGGGGTCTCGACGGCACCGTCGTGGGAGGCGCTGGTCGAGTTGGACTTCGACGGCGGGCCCGATTTCGCTGGTTTCGGGCCTCGATTCGATGAACGCGGGGTCGCCGAACGCGGCGCCTTCTTCGACGCAGCGAGTTCGCCATCGTCGCTATCGACAGCATCGACGCCGCTTCCGTCGATCGCGCGGCCACCAGCGAGGTCGCCGATTTGGGCCTCGAACGGACGCGAGTCGCCGATTTGGGGACGTCGTGGCGGCCGCTCCCCCGGTCGACTTCCTACTTCGGCGCGGCGGGCCGCCTCACCGGAGGCGACGCCTTCGAAGGGGGAATCGGGAAGGTCGTTCGGCCGTCGATCGTATTCATTTCGCTCAGGGCTGTCCGCCGACTCTGCCGTTGCGTCGTCGACCGGTCGCCGACGCTTTCGCCCCCCACGCGAACCCCGACGCCGCCGATTGCGATCCCGGTCCTCTCGGACGTCGTTTCCGAAGATCTCTGCGTCGTCAGAGGATGCGAACGCGGGGGCCGGTGAAGCATCCTGCGCGGGCGCAGGGTCTGAGGGTGCGGTGTCGTGCGACATGGGCGAGTGTTTTCCTTCCAAGTACTCCGCGCCCAGGGGGCGTTCGGAGCCCGGTCGCTGTTTCGCGCGAAAACGCGCGCAAGCGCCCGGGTTTGGTCGTGGCCCCGGGTTGGGCGACGACGGGTGGCGTAGAGGTTGCCTCAAGAACTGTTCTGGTTGAGCGACCGACTCTGGTCAGGAGCCACAACGTTGGCTCAAGAACTGTGCTGGTTGAGCTACCGACTCTGGTCAGCAGCCACAACGTTGCCTCAAAGACTGTTCTGGTTGAGCGACCGACTTTGGTCAGGAGCCGCAACACAGCCGCCATCAATCTCGTGGCAATTGATCGGCGAAGCAAAACCATGGATCGAAAGATAGTTCGCCGTTGACCGACTGCTCGAACATACCGGCCGAAAATCCGGCGCACACGCGCCCGTCGGCGTCTTATCGGAAGCGGTTTCGGTTGACGTTTAAGACCAGGCCCAGCGCCATGAACTCCATGATCGTCGACGAACCGCCATAGGAAATCAGGGGCAGGGGAATTCCCGTGACTGGCATGAGTTGCATGGTCATCCCGACGTTCTCGAAGATCTGGAACACGAAGACGGCGAGCACTCCCGAACACAGAAGGGTTCCGGCGCTGTCGCGAGACTGGCTGGCGATGCGCAGCATGCGCCAACACAGGAGACCAAGACCGACGATCAGCAGTGCCCCGCCGATGATCCCAAGTTGTTCGGCGACGACCGAGAAGATGAAGTCATTGTGACGCTCGGGCACGAAACCGAATTTGGTCTGTGAGCCCGAGAACAGGCCGCGGCCGGTCATTCCGCCGCTGCCGATCGCAATTTTGGAGTTCTTGACCGAATAGCCGGGCGTGCCTAGAAACGACGTGAGTCGCTTGACCTGGTAGCCCTTGAGGACGCCCAACTGAACGGTCAGCGCCGAAAGCGCCACGACGATTCCGAGCAACGTGACAACGTGACGACGGCTCGCTCCCCCGACCCAAACGATCGTGAGGAAGATCACGCCGTAGACGAGCGCTCCACCGAGGTCGGGTTCGAGGAAGACGAGAAACGTCGGGAACGCGGCGATCAACGCCATCATCCGGATACGACGCCCGTCGAGTTCGTTTCGTTGCGCGCCGCCGTAGGCCGCGAGGGCGGTGATGAGCACAAGTTTCGAGAATTCGGCTGGCTGAAACTGGAACTGGCCGAGCTGGAACCAGCCGTGTGCGCCGTTCACGGCCGGCGCGAACAGCACACCGATCAGCAACACGATGGCCCCCGCGTAGAGCAGGGGCGAAAGATCCATGAGCCGCCGATAGTCGACCATTGCGACCACCAACATCGACAACACACCGAGGGCGATGAACACGATCTGCTTGGCGAGATACAGCTTCGGGTCGAGCCCGGCCGCGAGTTGGGTGTCGCGGGTTGCGCTGTAAATCATCAATGCGCCGAATCCCGACAGCAGGAGTGCGAGTGTCACGAGGAACGGGTCGATGCCGCGAAAGAGCGCCGCCGGGAGGGAGCGCCCGCGGGCGTCGTTCCCCGAGCCGTACAGTGAATTGCTGGAGTACAAACTCATCAGTTCTCCGAACCGCCCTCGATGACAACACGAACGGGTTGAATAGGAAACCCGGCGATCCCTTCGTACATCCGACGAACCATGGCGCCGGCCTGTCGGCCGAATCCACCCTCCTCGATCACGGCGGCGCAGGTGTATTTCGGTGTGGCGACTGGACCGAAGGCGACGAACACCGAGTAGTCCTGCTGCCCCAACTTTTCGGCGGTTCCCGTCTTTCCCGCAAGAGAAAAGGAACGTAGGTCGAATCCGTTAAAGGCACCGTAAGCCGTTCCGCCCTTCTTGCCTACGGCATCCTGCAGTCCCCCCAGAATTGCTGATCGGGCGTCATCGGGGATGTCGACGTGTCCCTCCACGGCCGGCGACGTTTCGATCGGCGGCAACGTCGGGAGAACCGGAACCTCTACGCCGAGGATCGATCTGTTCTGATCATCGGCTGGCAGGGCGGCCGGTGTCGTCGTCGGCGTGGGCGTCGCTGCCGACAGCGTGGTGGTTGTCGCCGTTGGGCTCGACGACGAGGTCAACGAGGCTCCCGGCGTTCCGGTCACCGACGGAGCAACGACCGTTGGGGCGACGGGCGCCAACGTGGTCGTTGTTGTCGTCGTCGTGGCGGCCAGGCGACGATCGGTTACGTCTCGTTCGAGTACCTCGAGTTCGATCTTGGCGTCAAGGACCGTGCCGCCGTTGGCGAACGCGGCGTAGGCTCGCACGAGTTGAAGCGGCGTCACCAAGATGTCGCCCTGGCCGATCGATACGTTGATCGTTGCGCCGAGCGGCCAATCACGACGAAACTTTGTGGGAAAACGCTCGGCCAGTCGAAGCTGCCGGGCACGATCGGGTACGGCTCCTCGCCGCTCCTGGGGCAAGCGAATGTTGGTGAACGTTCCCAGCCCCATTTCTCGGGCGACTCGCTGAATGCCGTTCTCATTGGTCGCTCCGGCATGGAAGTCGTAGCCGATCTTGTAGAAGAACGTATCGGCCGACACGCGTAGAGCATTTCGAAGATCGATGATGCCGAACTGGCTTGGTGGATTGCCCGCGTTCTTCCACCGCGACCGGACGCCTTTGGCTTCGAGTTTCGGGAGGACGAACTCCCCGGTGTCGAGATAGGTCGTATTGGGCGTGATCAGTTTGTACCGGAGCGCGGCGATCGCCGTGAAGAGCTTGAACGTCGAACCGGGCGGGTACTGGCCTTCGATGACGCGATTGATCAACGGGGCATAACTTTCGGGTGACTTGTATTCGGCGTCACGCTTGAGCGAAAGCCCCTCGACGAACTCTGCTGGGTCATACGTCGGATAGCTTGCCGATGCAAGGACCTCGCCGTTGAACGAATCGAAGCAGACCATTGCGCCCGCGTACGCCTTGATCGGTTCGGCCCGCTTTTGGACGATGAACACGTTTTGTCGTGCTGCCACGAGCCCCTGGGTGAGCGTCGACTCCATCAGTTCCTGCAGGCCGATGTCGATGGCCAGCCGGACGTCCCTACCCGGGATCGGCTCACGGATGCGTTTGCGGTCGACCACGCGCCCGAGCGGATCCTTGGTGATCAGTTCTTCACCCGGTATGCCGCGAAGTTCGCGTTCGAAGGACTTTTCGACGCCCGCGCGGCCGATGTAATCGGAGTTCCGGTAGTTGAGGTCACCTGGTTGGCGTTTGATGTCTTCGGCGTTGACGGGACCGAGGTAGCCGAGGGTGTGCGCAGCCAACGTGCCGTAGGGGTACACGCGTTGCCACGTCACCGAGTTCGTGACGCCGGGGAACAACTCCGGTCGTTCGGCGAGATAGACGGCGGCCGACTCACTGACGTTGGACGCGATACGCGCCGGTTCGTAACGCGGGTTGCGTGGATCGACGAGTTTGCTCTCGATGGTGGAGAAGGGCACATCGAGGAGTTGCGAAAGTCGTCCCAGCACTGCGGTTCGTTCGGCCTTGGGCACTTTCGCGATATCGAGCTCTACGACGTTCGTCGCAAGGTTGTCTACGAGGACCCGACCGTCACGAGCGAGGATTCGACCCCGAGTCGCCGACAGCGGGTGGCTGGCTCGCAAATATCGTTCGCCGGCTTGGCGCAACGACTTCGACTGCACGGTTCCGAGGAGCGCGACTCGCCCGATGAGGACGCCGAACAACACGGCGATCACGAGGCCGATAGACGACAGTCGACGAGTTGATTCGGTCATGACGACGTTCCCATGATCAGCCGAACGAAGCGGCGAAGTGGCAGAACGAGGGCCAGCGACCACAGGGAAGGAATGAGCACCATCTTGAACAGACGAAGCGGGCTGGGAAGCGAGACATCGCTGACCACAAGTGCAAGGGCCGGATACAGACTCGTGCCGAACAAGACGCTGACAAAAACCAAGAGAAGCGGCGGCCGCTGAAGAGTTCCCGTGAAAGCACGTTCGCGTACTAAACCCATCGCAAAGCCGATAAGTCCACCTACGAACGCCCACAGCCCAACGGGCAAGTGCGTTGTCATGTCAGCGGCAAGCCCCGTGAGCACGCCAAGAGCTGCTCCCCCGGCGACACCAAGTTCAAGCCCGCCGAGGGTCGCGAGCACCAGAAACACGTCGGGGCCGATCCCGGCAAGACGCAGCCGGTAGAACAACGTCGAATGAACGGCGAGGCCCACGGCTGCGATCAGCAGGAGACGAAGAATCGGGACCGGTCGCTCGCCGAATTCGCGCCGTTCGAATCCGGCCATGGTAGGCCCCACTACGGCACTTCCGTTTGCAGAAGAACGCGCACAAATCGAATTCGATCGAGGTCGACGGCCGGACGAACCGCTACTTCCTGGCTCACCGACCCCGGCCGGACCGATTGCACGATCCCCACCGGCAGGCCTGGAGGAAATCGACTGTTGTCGAGACCGCTCGTCACGATTCGGTCACCACGGTTGACCGGTGTACTGAGCGAGACGAGTTCCAGACGTAAAGGCGCACCGGCGTTCTGGCCCCGGCTCACCGCGACTTCGCCGCTGCGGGAAAATCGCACACCAACGCTCATCTCCGGATCGGTGATTAACATGACGGTCGCGTTCCTCGAGCTGACGTCGACGATTCGACCGATGAGTCCGGCGGCCGAGATGACGGTCATGTCCTCTCGGATACCGGCCGCAGTCCCCCGGTTGATTCGCACGGTTTGATCGACGTTGTTCAACGCCATACCGACGATGCGGGCCTGAACGGACTTGTAACCGTCGGGGTCTTCGAACCCGTTCAGTTCGAGAAGTTCCTTCCGTTCTCGAACCGCGTCGTCAAAGCGCAGGCTCGACGCCTTGGCCTTGTCGAGTTCGGCGACGAGCCGCGCGTTCTCCTTGAGGAGGGCGTCGTAGCTCACGCGTTTCTTGATCTGCTTCGTGACCGGCTTGGCGGCCCGTGCTCCGAGGCTGTCGAAACGGCCCATGGTGTCTTGTACTCGGCCACGCACCGGGTTGACCACGCGTTGGGCGGCCAGGAGCGTGATTGCCGACAGCACGATCACGTAGAGCACTGAACGCGACCTGGCGGTCCGGGGTGCTGCCATGGCTACAGAGCCTACCTTTCGCGTCGACGTTGCGGCGCGCGACGGCGAGGCGAACGTTCAGGCCGGGGCCAATCCTTGGGTGGATCAGGCTCGCTGATCCGGTTGGAGAAGGCCCTTGAGCTGGTCGAAGTTTTCGAGGCACAGTCCCGATCCGATGGCCACGGCGTAGAGCGGGTTCTTGGCGATGAGCACCGGCATTCCGGTCTCGAGGGTGAGGCGCCGGTCCAATCCCCGCAACAAGGCGCCACCGCCGGTTAGGTGAATTCCCTTCTCCATGATGTCCGCGGCAAGTTCGGGAGGCGTTTTGTCGAGCGTGACCTTGACCGCATCGCAGATCGCCGCGACCTGCTCCTCAATGGCTTCGCGGATCTGTTCCGTCGTGATGATCACTGTCTTGGGGAGCCCGGAGCGAAGATCGCGACCGCGGACCTCGGCCATGAGCTCTTCGCTGAGGACACTGGCCGAACCGAGCGCGATTTTCACTTCTTCCGCTGTACGTTCGCCCAACGCGAGATCGTGTTCTTTGCGGGCATAGGCGATGATCGCTTCGTCGAGTTCGTCGCCCCCGATACGCACCGATTGGCTGGTCACGATCCCACCGAGTGACACGACCGCCACCTCTGTGGTTCCGCCGCCGATGTCGACGATCATGTTCCCCGTCGGCTCATGAACCGGAAGCCCGGCGCCGATCGCCGCAGCCATCGGTTCTTCGATGATATGGACCTTGCCCGCACCGGCGTAGAGCGCAGCGTCTTGAACGGCGCGCATCTCGACACCGGTGACCCCAGAGGGGATGCAGATCACCATGCGGGGTTTGGCAAAGCGACGTTGATGAACCCGGTGAATGAAGTAGCGCAGCATCTTTTCGCAGATCTCGAAGTTGGCGATGACGCCATCCTTCAGAGGACGAATGGCCTGTATGTGTGCAGGCGTACGGCCGAGCATGCGTTTGGCCTCGAGGCCAACGGCGACGGGCATGTTGATGCGCGTGTCGACGGCGACCACCGAAGGCTCGTTGAGGACGATCCCTCTCCCACGTTCATAGACAAGGGTGTTGGCCGTCCCGAGGTCGACGGCGAGATCACGACCGATGAATGAACTCATTGTTTGGTTCCTTTTTTCGGTACTGCGGGGTGCAACGGTTGCCAGGAGGGCAGTGGCCTGAGCGCCAGTTGCGAGGTCTCCAGGCTAGAACGGTATTCGGCATTGCTCAACCAGAACCCAAGGGTACGGTTCAACGAGAACCCAAGGGCGCGCAGAACAGGCTAGAGATTCGGGAAGAACAAGCCAATTTCGCGGGCGGCCGACTCCGCAGAATCGGAGCCGTGAATGAGGTTCGCCGGAAGCTCTCGTCCGTAATCGCCACGGATGGTTCCGGGTGCGGCCAGCAGGGCGTTCGTTGCTCCCATCATGGTCCGGGCGACCTGCCAGGTGTCTTGTGGCCCTTCGATGACGGCGAGAACAGCTGGCCCGCCCGTCATGAACTCGACGAGCCCGTCGAGGAACGGCTTGCCTTCGTGCTCGGCGTAGTGAGCCCGAGCAGTCTTTTCGTCGATCGTTCGCATTTCCAGCGCAACGATGCTCAGGTTGCGTCGCTCGAATCGGGCAAGGATTTCGCCGACGAGACCTCGGGCTACAGCGTCGGGCTTACAGATGATGAAGGTACGGTCCATGGGACCTGCCAGGTTAGCAGGGGATGAAAATCCTACTTTCGACCGTTTCCCGGCATTGTTTAGGTTCGTCAACGACGTTCTGAGGACCTTGTTCTGTCGTCGAAGAAACGAGCTAGAGCGGCCGCTCCCGAGTGCGCCTCGGCGCCATCGACCTCGATGAGTATGCGGAGCTTCGGCAGGGCGACGTCGGGAAAGAACTTGTCGAGGACTACGCCTGACCCGTCGGTGATTTTGAGGGTGGGTTGACGCACGAAGTCGAGCCAAGTTCACGAGTCATTTGGATGAGGAGCGTGCACGTCTGCGAGGGAGCTCAGCTCAACAGGTTGGCACCACCGTGCCAGGTTGGCCGCAAAGTGTGGTTCTGTTTCGCAGAACCTGGCACGGTGGTGCCAACTCCCGGTCGTGCATTGGCCTGCGCGTCGGCGCACTCGCACGTCCCGGGCGGCGTCGACGACCACGAACTCGTTCGTCGAATAGGTCACGCCGACGCCATCGTGGTGCCAGGAGTCGCCGACGGGGGTCGAACGAAACACATCGCGCTGCATCTCGAGCGCAACGTCTCGGCGGTTACGCAGAACGTCGATGGCCGGAAAGCGGATTGCCGAAAGCCGCGCAGATGCGCAACGGTTCCGTACCGTTCAGCGCGTCAAGAACGTGCGGGCCGCAGCGATGAGGTAGAGCGATCCACACACGAGGACGAGAGATTGGTCATCGGCTTCGCCAATCGCTCGATCGACGGCTGACTCCACGCTCGACGCAACCGCAATGTTGATCCCCCGAACCCGGCCGGCTTCGACGATTTCGTAGGGGTCCATAGCTCTTGGCGACGGTGGCGCCACCGCGAACACTGCCGACGCGGTCTTTGCGCCAATCGCGTCGAGCATGTCTCCGACATCGCGACCGGTGAGAAAGCCGAGTACGAGAACCCGCCCGGAGAGGGCTGCGAACTCTTCATCGAGCGTCTGTTTCGCAACGGCGGCGCCGGCCGGATTATGTGCGCCGTCGATGATGATCAGCGGGTCGCGGCCTACGACTTCCATCCGACCCGGATTCTTCACGTGCGCGAATCCGTCGCGCACCACTTCCGGAGTCAGCGGACCATCCACCAGCATTTCGACCGCTGCCAAAGCGACCGCAGCGTTTTCGCCCTGGTGCGCCCCGTGACACGGAACAAATACGTCCGCATAACTAGTTGTAGGTGTACGTAGGATGCACAGTCGGCCGCCCATGGCCAGCCGATTCGAATCGCAGGCAAAGTCAACGCCTTTGAGAATCGTCCGAGACGTTCCGGCCCGCTCGGCGGCATCCGTCAAGAAATCGACGAGAGCGGGATCGGTCTCGCCGATCACTGCGATGGAGCCCGACTTGAAGATCCCCGATTTCTCCTGGGCAATCTCTCGTCGGGTATTGCCGAACCATTGCTGATGATCGAGGTCGATGTTTGTGATGACGCACACTTCGCCGTCTCCGACGTTCGTTGCATCCCATCGACCACCCGCGCCCACTTCGATTACTGCGGCTTCGGCCGCAATGTCGCTGAACCAGCGAAACGCTCCGGCGGTCATGAGCTCGAACCACGAGTTACGTTGCCCGGCGGCGGATTCTGCCCGGGCCAGTGTGCTCACCAGTTCAGCAAGTTCGGCATCGGAGATATCACCGTCGCCCGACGCGATTCGCTCGTTGGGCCGATGAAGGTGCGGGCTTGTGTACAGACCGGTGGTGAGCCCGTGGGCGTGGAGGAGTGACGCCGCCATTCGAGCGGTGGAACCCTTTCCGTTCGTTCCCGTGATGTGCAGAATCGAAAGATCGAGTTGCGGATCACCGAGGAATGCACAGAGACGACGCATTCGATCCAGCGACGGTGGGCTGAACGATCGCCCTGCCGAAACGTCGGGCGCACGCGAGGCATCGTGCACCATCCCTGTTTCCATGTTGATGTGCGTGTCGAGCCACGCGAGGGATTCAACGTAGTTCACGGGTTTGTCTGCCGGTTCGAAGGGAAAAGTGTTTGGCGTGCCGAGACACGCGGCATCAACTTGCGGCGCGACGCGATCGTTCGGTCTTCTCGACCGGGATCTCCGTACGCGGCACGAGCGTGGGGTTCACCTTTTGCAGAACCACTTCACGATCGATGACACAGCGCCCGATGTCTGTTCGACTCGGGAGGTCGTACATGACGTCGAGGAGTACTTCCTCGAGAATCGCCCGTAGTCCACGTGCACCGGTTCCGCGCAACAACGCCTGACCGGCGATGGCTTGGGCGGCGTCGTCGGTGAATTGCAAGTCGATGTTGTCGTACTCGAAGAACTTCTTGTACTGCTTCAACAGCGCGTTCTTCGGTTCCACGAGGATGCGCATGAGGGCTTCCTCATCGAGGCTCGACACGGCAGCGACAACGGGAAGGCGGCCGATGAACTCGGGGATCAGACCGAACTTGGCGAGATCCTCGGGCAGGACCTGACCGAACAACTGTCCGGGGTCGCGTTCGCTCTTCGAGCGGACCAACGCAGTGAATCCCATTCCCTTTTGGCTCACACGGCTCTCGATGATCTTGTCGAGACCGGCAAACGCGCCGCCACAGATGAACAAGATGTTGGTCGTGTCGATCTGGATGAACTCCTGGTGCGGGTGCTTGCGTCCGCCCTGAGGTGGCACGCTCGCCACCGTTCCCTCGAGGATCTTCAGGAGGGCCTGCTGCACACCTTCGCCGGAGACGTCTCTGGTGATGGACGGGTTTTCGCTCTTTCGCGCGATCTTGTCGATCTCATCGATGTAGATGATTCCCGTTTCCGCTTTTTTGACGTCGTAGTCGGCGGCCTGGATCAGCTTGAGCAGGATGTTCTCGACGTCTTCACCGACGTAGCCCGCTTCGGTAAGCGCTGTCGCGTCGGCGACGGCGAACGGAACGTTGAGCATTCGAGCCAGCGTTTGGGCGAGATGCGTCTTTCCGCACCCCGTTGGACCCAGCAACATGATGTTCGACTTCGCAAGCTCGACTTCGGCGCCACGATCATTTGGCGTCGAGCCAGCCTGGACTCGCTTGTAGTGGTTGTACACCGCAACGGCGAGTTGTTTCTTCGCCTGTTCTTGCCCGATGACGTATTCGTCGAGGAACGAATGGATCTGCTTCGGGCGAGGGAGTTCGTCGAATCGAAGGTCGGTGTCACCGGCCAACTCCTCCTCGATGATCTCGTTACACAGGTCAATGCACTCGTCGCAGATGTACACACCTGGACCGGCAATGAGCTTTTTGACTTGCTTTTGCGATTTCCCGCAAAACGAGCACTTGAGGAGGTCGCCCCCGTCACCAAACTTAGCCATTCGAATCAGTCCCCCGGCTTTCAGTGGTCGCGATCAGCGGGCGATGGCGAGCGGGTCGGCCACAACTCGAGACGAGAGGACCTCGTCGATTATCCCATATTCGACGGCCTCTTGAGCTCCCATTATGTAGTCGCGCTCGGTATCTTTCGAAATTTTCTCTGCGGTTTGGCCGGTGTGGGTCGCCAGGATGGAGTCGAGGGTGGTGCGCATGCGCATGATCTCTCGAGCCTGGATCTCGATGTCCGACGCTTGACCGCCAGCGCCGCTGTAGGGCTGATGGATCAGGATCCGACTGTTCGGGAGGGCGAATCGTTTCCCTTTCGTGCCGGCGGCGAGCAGGACTGCTGCCGCCGAAGCGGCCTGGCCGTAACACAGGGTGGAAATATCGTTGCGAATGTACTGGAGGGTGTCGTAGATGGCCATGAGGCCTGTGATCTCGCCACCCGGGGAGTTGATGTAAAGGTTGATGTCCTTTTCCGGGTTCTCCGATTCCAGGAACAGTAACTGCGCACAGATCAGATTTGCGATCGTGTCGTCGATCGGCGTTCCGATGAACACGATGTGTTCGCGAAGCAGACGACTGTAAAGGTCGTAGGCCCGTTCGCCGCGATTGGTGGACTCGACCACGGTGGGGACGAGGTAGTTATAGATCGGCTGGGAAGTCACAGCAGAAGATGTTGCCATGTTGGGAGAGGCTACGGGTGCGATGCAGGAGAACATCGGCCATTTTCGGCCGAAAATTGATGGGTCGGGGGACCCATCAACACCGAATTTGTGCCATCTCCGACGCGACGTTCGGTGGTTCGGGCTGTGTTTGTGCGCCGCCGACGACAGCTGAGGGACGGTTAGTGATCGTGTCCGGTGTGGTCGTCGTGGTCGGAGAAATCGTCGTCAACGTCGACGTTTGATTCGAGGCCGAGGGTTTGGGGCTCGGCGCCGGCCATCGCGTAGTCGGCCGGTCCGACCTCGAGGATGGACCGGTCGATGTCTTTGCCGTCGAGGTCGACGATCGACGCGTGTTCGGTCAACCACGTGAGTGCCTTGGCCTTGGCGATGTCCGTCTTCAGAACACCGATCTGGAAACTCTTTTCCAGATTCGAGCGCACCTTGGCGGGTTTCATGTTGAATCGCTCCGCAAGGCGCTTGATTTCGGTCGTCACGTCTTCATCGGTCGCTTCGATGGCTTCGCCCTCGACGACCGCTCGAAGCGCCAGGTCGGCTTTCACTGCGTCGATTGCCGAGACGCGCGCATCGTCGATGAGTTGCTGCTCGCTCTGTCCGGTTGCGGCCAGATAATTCTCGATCGTTGCGCCCTGTTGGGACAGGCGCTGGGCAAGGTCGTCGATGCGTCGACCGATCTCGGAGTTCACCAGAGACTCAGGTGCTTCGACGTCCACGAGTTCGATAAGTGCCTTTACGGTTTCGTCTCGCATGGCCATGTTGGCCTGGACCTTCTTGACGAGGCTCATCCGCTTGGAAATATCTGCGCGCAGATCTTCCATGCTGGTGAACTCGCTCGTGCTCGCAGCCCACTCGTCGGTCGGTTCGGGAAGCTGGCGCTCCAGGACCGATTTGACGTTGACTACGAAATGGATCTGTTCAGCCTCTTCGTCGCCGGGCACCGCAGCATCGAACTCCAGGGTGTCCCCTGCCGAACTGCCGACAAGATTGGTGTCGAGTTCTGCGACGACGCTTCCACTGCCAATCTCGTAGGTATAGTCGTTTGCCACGAGGCCGGGCACCGGCTCGCCGTTGACGGAACCTTCGATGTCGATGACGGCTTGATCGCCCTCATGTGCCTGACGATCGACAGTTGCGGTTACAGCAAACGCGTTTCGCATCCGGTCGACCTGGGCGGTGATTTCTTCGTCCGATGGCGTTGGCGACGGAATGGTCACCTGAAGTCCGTCGTATCCCGGCACCCGAATCTTCGGACGGGTCTCGACGATTGCCTCGAAGGTGATCGGGCCCGATTCCGTTCCGCCGGTCAGGCTCAGTTCAGGCTGGGAAATGACGTCGACGTTGTTGTCGACGATGGCCCGTACATAGAACTCGGGGAGACCGTCTTGAATGGCCTGCTGACGGGCGTAGTCGCGCCCGACTCGCTGTTCCAGAATCCGACGAGGTGTTTTTCCGGGGCGAAATCCCGGGATTCGGACCTCACGTCCGATTTTTCGGAATGCAGCATCGATCGCGGGCTCAAAGTCAGCCTCCGAGATTTCGACGATGAGCTTGACGTTGTTGCCCTCGAGGGCCTCGACCACGGTATTCATACGAAGGGGAGATGCTAGTAGTCCGGCGAGCCCTGCGGAACTCCGACGTACAAAGATCGATCAACAATTGTAATTGTGTCGGCCCACGGCCAACCACATGCGACATGGATCGATATCGATGTGGTCGGGACGGCCGGATTCGAACCGGCGACCCCCTGCTCCCAAAGCAGGTGCGCTACCAGGCTGCGCTACGTCCCGTTGAACTGCACGCATGGCAACGCACCGTCGTGCCAAGGCGCTGACTACTCGCCCAGACCAATGTGGCAGGCCTGCGTGTCCTGCGTTCTCGCAAACTTCACGTGCAGGACTTCTCCAGCATGGCAGGTGGCAATTGGCCCGGCGGTCACATTTCCGGGATTTGTCGCGTTTTGACCGCGAATTGTTCGTTCGTCACGAAACTTCAAAAAGTGCATCCCGAGCACGCGTTTTGCCATCTACGATGATGGGGCACGTTTTTGCGGGTGTAGCTCAATGGTAGAGCCCCAGCCTTCCAAGCTGGCCATGCCGGTTCGATCCCGGACACCCGCTCCACGCACACCTGCGTGCGTGCGAAGCCTTGCTTCGCACGCACCGAGATGTTTTCCGTCGCTGACGATTCGGCCAAGAACGGACACCACGTTTATTTGAGGTCCCAATCGTCATCGCTGGGCTTCTTCAGACCCGGGGCGACTGCGAACTCGTTGTCATCCGCCACGTCCAAAATGGCCGGTGCTTCGTAGTTTTGCTCTGTCATGTCATTCACCTCCTTTCAAGGTTGTCGCTTCAAAATTGTGTCGAAGGTGAGGTCACCTCAGTCGTCCCATTGGTGATCGCTGGGCTTCTTCAATCCCGGGGCGACTGCGAACTCGTTGTCATCCGCCACGTCCAAGATGGCCGGTGCTTCGTAGTTTTGCTGTGTCATGTCATTCACCTCCTTTCTCGATCGTTCTCGTAGTCATTCGTGGGGTCGACGTGGTCGAGTGGGTTCGCAGGAGCAACATCAGGCGGCAATGCCAGCCTGGTGACACCAGCGAACCAAGCGGTCGACTTCTTCGCCGAGGAATGAGAGTCCATCGCGAAGGGCAACCGACGCCACTGGTACGGTCCGAGCAATTCCGACGATGGTGGGGTAAAGCCCGGCGAGGGCCTCCGGCATCGCAAAGCAGTTCGCCCGGAGCGCGGCGATCGCCAGGGCCGCACCTCCGATTTCGGGGGCTGAGCCAGTTGGCGTCCGCGGCGCCAGCGCAACAACCGCGGCAAGCGGTAACGCTTGGGAACAGCGCGAACTCGCCGGGAGTGCAGAAGTCACCTTGCGGCGAGGAGTCCCATCCGGACCGTGGCGAAGCCGAACCCCGAGGCATCCCGGGTACGCAATCGGCGTGCCGGTTCTGGAATCGATGCGGACGGCGATGCCATCCTCACCGAGCAGGCGATAGCCGCGACGGACCGCTTCCGCGGCGAAGGATGTCTTGCCTCGGGTGGATTCCCCGATGACGACCAACGCGCCGGCTCCGGTGTCGATCGCCGCACCGTGGAGCACGAGGCGTCCGCTGCTGGCCAGCAGAAGCGGGATGGCCCAGGCGTAGAGCGTGTGCTCCCAGATCGACCGATGCTGTGTCGGTTCGGGGGCGAAGATCTCGAGCGCAGCCGGGTTCAGAACGAACGCACCGAGCCTCGCCATTTCGCAGACAACCCGGCCGTCATCGAGGGTCTGGAAGGCGATACCGTCACGCTGATCGCAAGATGGGGTCGTTGGATCGAGTGTGCGAAACGAGGACGTGTCCGTCACCACGATTCGTATCGGGTCGTCGACGACCGGCGCGTTGTCCAACCAACTCAACGCAACGTCGCTGAGCAGCGTGTGACCGTACAACGACCCTTGAGCCGTGCTCATCGTGCGATTTCCGACACCCGGACGTCCGACAGGGAATCCGACGCGCAATCCGACGCGCAATCCGACGTCGGCACCACCACCGGGTCGGCAAGAATCAACTTCCTTCCCACCAAGTCTCGAAACACGACGGCAAGTTCGCTCGTCGAAACGCCACAGGCTCGCGAGGCCGCATCGATCGCGTGCGCAGCGGCGATGCCGCCCTGGCATGCATCGAGAAGCGAACCGGCTCGGTAGTCCACGCTGTGTTTGGCACCGGTAGCGGCGCGAAGAGATCGCTCGCCGTCCGCGTTCCCCGCCCACCGAAGTTTCGCCGTGCAGTACCGGCGTGCGCCAGCGAAGGAATCCAGGAGTTCGCGGCCGGCCCGGACATCTCCGGAACTTTCCATGACCGGGACGCCCAACGGAACGTGGCGCGGCGTGCGGCCCGACGTCGTGTCCGACTCGGGCGAAGACGCCGGCTTTTGACCGATCGACACCGGCGTTGCGACTACTGCTCCAGAGGAATCACCAGCGGCTTGCGCACCTGCGACAACGTCGTCTTCTCGATAGGCGACGTGTCCGGAAAGCTTTCGTTTGAGCCCGGCGTCCCCCTCGGTGGACCAAAACGCTCGCACTTCGGCCCAGGCGGATGCGACGTCGACAGGCACGGCACCGAACCGCAGCGGTCGGTGGGAATCAAGGACCATTGAGCCATCGGGTCGGAGCAGAAACGCCTCGGGAACCTCCTCGAACGACGACGAAACCTCCTGGGGGAGATAACGCATGGCGAGACGGCCGCTGTGGCGCCGCTGCAGGACACGAATCGTTTCGCCAAGACGATCGCCGTTCAGGCGCCAGTCGCCTTCACGACTCGTCGCACCGACCCCGAGGCCGGCCGCCGTCACCCGGAGGCTGCGAACACCGAAGGCCACCATTGCATCAACGAACGCTTCGACTTCGTGTTCGTTTGTTGGGGTGACGACATGATTTATCCGGACGTCAGCGCCGTGTGCAAGGAGTCGGTTCGTTCCTTCAACGGCCCGGATCCAGCTTCCAGGGACGCCTCGTGCAACGTCGTGAAGTTCCGGGGTCACCCCGTCGATCGACACCGAGACCCGAACACCGGGAATGGTGGCAAGGGCGGCGGCCGTTGCCTCGTCGACGAACCAGCCGTTGGTATTGACGATGACGGCAACGCCGGCGGCGGAGAACTTCCGGGCTGCGTCGAGCGTGAGCTTCTTTCGAAGAAGTGGTTCGCCGCCGGTGAGGACCACCTCGACGACACCCACCGCAATCACCTGGTCGACGAGTTCCATCCACTCGGCGTTCGTGAGTTCAGGATCGCGGCGCAGGGTCTTCATCGGCGAGTCGGTGTAGCAAAACGAGCACAGCAGATTGCACCGGTGAGTCAGTTCCAGTTTGGCGCCGAGGGGGACCTGGGGCACGGTCGTCGCTGTCTGCATTCGGTTGGTGGTGACCGCACGGCTCGGTGGTTGGGTGAAACTCCGGGCAGCACTGCGCGACCGGTGGGCAAGATCGACCAACACCGGATGGCGTCGAAGGGTTGCGTGCACATGGGTCGTTAGACCACGTTGCGTGTTCATGGTTGAACAGTTGACCTACAAATCTGGGTCTTGTCAACACTGAACGTGGGATTTATGCTCAGCCATGCTCGAAAATGCCACTCTTCGTGAAATATTTCCTTCCTTGGACCTTCGGATCACGCGAGGCAATGCGCTGGTCGAGCGGATCGGCGACGAGGTTGCGATCGTGGACCTCTCGACGCACCGAGTCGCCACACTCAACGCATTCGCGGCGATGGTGTGGGACTGCCTTGTCGAACCGAACACGGTCGGCCATTGTGTCGAGACAATTCAACGATCCGTTGGGCCTCACGTACCCGTCGATCAGATTGCGCTCGACACTCGCTCCTTCGTTGCATCCATGCTCGCCCGCGGCCTCCTGGTCCCGGCGTGAAGCTGCTCGGCGCGACGTCGACCACCGGGTTCTCTGCTGCCACCGATACCGTACGAACGACGCTGGCGAAACGCCGGGGCCTCCTCGCATCCGGTCTCGTTCTGGCCACCGTGCAGTCTCTGGTCATGCTCCCGATACCGATCGTGGTGAGGCGAGCGTTTGACCACGCGATTCCCGTAAAAGACCGCGCCGAACTGATGGCGTTGGCCTTCGCCCTGGTCGGGCTTGCGGTGGTGTCGGGTGCGGTCGCCGTCTTTTCGCAACGACTCGTCCAGCGAGCCACGAAATCGATGACCGAGGCACTTCGGTCGGCAGTGATTCAACAGATCTTCGATGCCGATCTCCCGAAGATCGACGGGCTCGATCCCGAAGCGGTCCACGAGCGTTTGATCGGCGATCCGGTCCATGTCGAAGCCGCAGCCAACGCCATGTTCCGCCAGGTGCTGCCTGCGGCGGTGTTGTTCGGCGGCTTGCTCATCCTGCTTGTAACCATTGATCCCGTGCTGACCCTCGTGGTTGCGGCCTCGGCGCCGATCCTCTTCGCAATCAACAGGGCGCTGCGCCCATCGCTTCAGCGATCCATGGAGGACACCCAGCGAGCATTCGAGGCGCTGGGCCGACACAGCCTCACCCTGGTCCGTGCCCAGTTGCTCCTGCGAGGACGCGGCATCGATGCCGATGCCCTCACCCGGGCAAAAGCGGAGATTGCCACGCTGAAGAACGAAAGCGAAGGTCGATCCCTTCGTCTCGCAACCCGCGGCGCCCTTCAGGCGAGCGGCCTCGCCGCGGCGACTGCCGCGACGCTGGTCGCCGGCGGCGACGCCGTCATCTCCGGCCGCCTCAGCCTCGGTTCGCTGCTCTCGTTCTTTGCGGCCGTTGCGCTGATTCGCGCTCCGTCGGGCACCCTCACCTCCGTCGGACCGGTGCTGCTCGAGGGTCGCCTCAGCCTTCGTCGCCTCGACGACCACCTTGCCCTCCCGTTGGGGTCCCGAATCATCGAAACCGGTCACAAGACGTTTGTTCGGGTCAACGAACTCGCGCTCTGCGACGTCTCCTATCGCTACGACGGCACCGACCGATACGCCGTCGAGAATCTCAGCTTGCGATTGCGCGCTGGCCGAGTGCTCGCGCTCTCGGGACCCAACGGTGCCGGAAAGACCACGATCTTGACGCTCCTTCTCGGACTGGTTCGTCCTGAGCGAGGAGTCGTCCGCGTGAACGGCGTCGACGTGGCTCAGGTCGATGCACCCGCGTTTCGCCGACAAATCGGCGTGTTGTTCCAACACTCGTTGTTCCTTCCCGGAACGCTCCGGGAGAACCTTCGGTCCGGGCGGCTCGACGCCACGGACGCAGACCTTGCCCAAGCACTCCACGACGCGGAAGCGACGTCGATCATCGGCCGACTACCTCAGGGGCTCGATACCGAGGTCGGTGAGGATCTCGACCGACTCTCGGGTGGCGAACGCCAACGTCTTGCACTTGCCCGCACGCTCCTGTGTCGGCCCGGTCTCATCATTTTCGATGAGCCGAGCAATCACGTGCCCTCAGCCGTGGTGATCCGCGTTGTCGACCGTGTCCGGCGCTGGCCCGAACCGCCTGCGGTGCTGTTGATCAGCCACGATCCCAACCTGTTGGCACTCGCCGACGACCGCCTCACAGTACGTGGCCACGATGCAAAGGACCAGGTCGCATGAAACCCGCCCGTAACCCATCCTTCCTACGTGAACTTACCGATTCCAACCGCCTCCTCGTCGCAGCAGCCGGCGAATCACCCGACCGCGCCGCTGAAGCGTGGAAGAACTGGTCGGCGGTCAACACATCCTTCGATCTCGTCGCCGTCGAGGAACGGGCACTCCTGGCCACCGTTGCATGGAACCTGCAGGCGACCGTTTCTCGAGAGGACCTGGCGCTTGCGTTGCAGGTCCGTCGAAAGGTGGCGGCGTCCAACCTTCTTGCTGTTTCTCGACTTCGCGTCGTACTTTCGATTCTTGCGGAGACCGGCATCACGCCGCTGCTCCTCAAGGGCGGGGCCCTTCTCTCGTCGGCATGCTACGACGACCTCGCGGCGCGACGCATGGCCGATTTCGACCTGCTCGTGTCTCGCGAAGAAGCCGACGCGACGTTGGACGCCTTGGAGCGGAACGGTCAGGTCCGCTTCGGCAGCGACGAGTTCGAGTTGCGAACCATCCGATCCGTCATGCACGCCGCTGCCCTCCAAGGGCCACTCGGAGAGCTCGATATTCATTGGACCCTCCTTCATCAGTCACGAATCGCGAACGCCGATCACGAAGTCCTGACGACAGCGTCGAAAGAACTACTAGGTGGACTTACCATATCGGTCCCGGCCCCTGAGCAACTCGCGTTTCATCTGCTCGCGCATGGCCGACTTCCCGATCTGCGGTGGCTGGTCGACGCAAACCATTTCGTTCAGCGCAATCGTGTCGACCCGGGACGTGTCGCAGAACTTGCCCGCGACCGGCTGTACCTCACGGTCGTTCGGCACAATCTGGCCCTCTTGGTGTCGGTTCTTCCCAATGCGCGTAGCCACGCATTGCTCGACGCGGCCAACGCCGCCAAACCAAAACGCGGCGACCAGTTGCACATGGAGTTCACCGATGCCGTCGAGGCGGGTCAGCGGGCGCGGGCACTCGTGCACTTCGCGTCTCGCCAACTTCGGACCCCAGGCGTCTCCGGACGGGTCGAATTCGTACGAGAACTCGCTCGGTTCGCTACAGGTGCGCCATCGGCCCGAGAGGCAATTCGTCGTCTGTCCAACTACGCCCTGCTGGGTCGTACGAGGGCCGACTCGACGAAGGCTCCGTAGAAGTCGTCGTAGAAGGCGTCGTTCGGCTTTGGTCGGACGAAAGCCACGAAAAGCTCGAGCAGTCTCGTGTCAGTGGGCAATCTGGCCTAATCAGTTCAACGGGGCCCGATCGCCTGCCGAAGAATTCTCGATGGCGAAGCCCGACTTACGTGTAGGAACTATCGACGGCGTACCCGCGGTGTGGTGTCCAGCAGAAGGGCTATGTTCCGTCGGTTTGGTGTTTCGCGTCGGCCAACTCGATGAACGGCTGCCACAGCGTGGCTGGACTCATCTGATCGAGCACCTCGCACTCCACCATCTCAAGAACGAATCGTTCGCCTTCAATGGAACGACGGGTTGGAGCACCACGTCGTTCCTGGCGAAGGGCACCGCTGCCGAGGCAGCAACGTTTCTCGAGGGTGTCTGCGAAAAGCTCACGTCGCTTCCCTTCGAAGAAATGAAACGCGAAGCGCTCGTGCTCGACACCGAACAGTGCCAGCGCGGCGTCACGCCCGCATCGCATGTGTTGATGAACGTGTACGGCACCGAGGGTCCCGGCGTCTTTGCCTACCCCGAATACGGCCTGAAGCGACTTGATGTCGACGAGATCGACGCGTGGCGCGAGAGGTACTTCACAAAAGCGAACGCGTACATATGGTTTTGTGGGCCGACGCCGATTCCGAACGTGCGACTCGATCTCCCTCAAGGCGGCGGACGTCAACAGGTGGTGAAGTACGAGGCCATCGAGAAACTTCCCGCTTGGATCAACGTCTCGGCGTCGCAGGTGACGCTCACCGCTGAAATGCCAGATGCCCCTGCGGTCGGCGCCATGCTGCGAATACTTGAGCGGCGGATGAGCGAGCGACTTCGAAATGAGCGGGGATTGTCCTACAACGTGTCTTCGACGCGGATCACCTCGGGCTGCGACACCGACATGGTCATCCTGACGGCCGACCATCGCGAGGGCGACGCTGGTGCCGTTCAGGAGATCATGGCCGAAGAGATACACGATCTCCTCCGACGGACCGTCACCCACCCAGAACTCGACGCCTGGGCGACGCCGATCGAACGATTTTTCAACTTCGAGAGCGATGCCTCAGCCGCGCTCGCTTCGGCGTGGGCCGAGAAGTCTCTCCTCGACGCAAAGACGAGTTCTCCATCGGAGGTTCTTGCCGCCATTCGTTCGGTAACGCCCGACGACGTGCACGACTGTGTATCGCAATTCGTCGAAAAGGTCGCCTGGGGCATGCCGCACGGCTCATCGGTTACGGATTGTCGAGTTCGATCCGTTGACGCGACCAGTCCCTGGCGGTCGGAGGGTGATTTGTTCCTCCGAGTGCTTGATCTGACTGACAGCGGCGGTGCAACAGGCATGATCGTTTGCGACGAGGGAGTATCGCTGGCCTGGGGATCGAACCGCCAGGCGTCGGTTCGATTCGACTCACTTGCCATTGCCGTTCACGAGGATCGGGTCCTTCGGCTGATCGACCGATCCGGGTTCGCCGTCACCGTCGATCCGGTTGCGTGGGTCGAAGGCGAGCGTCTTCTCACCAGCATCGTGTCTCGTTGCCCGGCCGATCGTCTGATCCGATCCGTCGATGCCGAACACGGAACACCCGCCCCTAACGGGCCTGGAACCACCTCGACAAACGATGTGTTCGTGCCCCACGATGCAATCGCCCATTGGAAGATCAGCACCGAGCCGGTTCCAGGTGATCAAAAGCTGCTTGCCGTCGGGATGCCCGGGCCAACGCCGAACATCAAACCTGTGCCCAAAATTGCCGCACCCCACCCATCGAACATCACCCTGCCGGTTTCGTCTCGGGATTGGGCGCTCGCTCGGGCGGGCTCGTTCGGATCGTTGGCTCCTTTTGTCATCGTGCTCGCCCTGCTCCTCGTTATCGCGGGCTCCGATGTCTTTGCCGGTCCGCTGTTGATCGTTGCCGTCATCATGCTTCTGCTCTCGAAATTTCGGCCCTTTCGGCCCATCTCGACAGGTCCCGACGGCGTTGTGGTGCGGTGTTCCACGCCGGCCCTTTCGTATCGTTTACGCAAGGCGACCCTGATCTCTGTGTGGCAGGCAGCAGACGGCGCCCGTGCACCGATCAATCCGTCTCCCGAGTCGTACTACGCCGTCTCGGCTGCGTCCCCGAGAGCACTAGCGATCCTCAACGCGGTGGACACCAAAAGCAGCACGGCGTTTCTTGAAGCCTTTCTCGCCGCCACCGCAGACGAACAAATCGCCGTCATCCTCGACGCGTGCGACCGACCGGACGGCGACCGAAAGGTATTGGCCCTGGCCGGCACCTTGGGCGACACCGCCCCCGCCAACACCATTCGCGGATTCGTCGCCATAGGCACCGGATCAAAAGCGCGAGGGCAGGGCTTTGCTCATACGGTCTCCGATCAAGGTGCTCGGATGTATCTCGATTGCCTTCGTGACGCCGAAGCACTGTTTCGTCGAGCAACATGGCAAGCTCCCCATTTCGTGGCCGCCCGAATCGGCCTCGTAATGAATGCGAGGGGCCTTGGTATCCCTGTCGCCGAACGAGTCCGAAGGTACGAAGATGTCGTGGCTCTCGAACCTGACAACTTCGCCGCAGCAGCGCAGCATTTACAAAACATTGCACCGAAATGGGGAGGGAGCGACCAAGCGATGCTTGCGTTCGGTCAGGACCTCCTCGAACGGTTCGGAGTCAACCATCCTCTGGCCGGGATCGCGGCGATGGCTCACCTCGAAACCGCGATCGGAGGCAGCGAGTCCCCCGAAGCCAGGATCGTGAAGGGTGCGGCGAGCGTTCGGCGACAGATCGTCGATGGGCTCGCCGTGACGCTCGAGACGGCACCATCTGCTGCGGCCCTGCGTGGCCTCAACATGGCGGTTGCGGCGGCATGGGTTCACCAAGAGCAATCGACAGTCACCCGCGGCTTTTCCGTACTCCGCGGCCGTCTGACGGCGACGCCGTGGTCGTACTTCCCTTCCGGTCCGCAACAGTCCGCAAACGTTTTGACGACCGGACCGCAGTCGTCGAAGAAGAAAGATTTTCGTCGTCCCGCTACCCCCCAAACGTTTTGAGTCGATCACCCGCGCCCTTCAGCGAATATTGAGCTGCGTATTCGAACAGCAAACCTTCCGAGAGCAAATGATTCTGGGCGTTGAGGTAGAGATCTTTGTACGCGCGCTGAGCAGGAGCCGAGTTTTCAATCAACGCACTTACTAGTTGTTCAGTGCGCTTATCAAGTTCAGCGAGAGGTGCGGATTCGCAAGCGATTCCCCACGCTGCCGCTTCGACGCCGCTGAACGTTCTTGAGGTGTAGCTCAACCAACGCGCTCGGGTGATGCCTACGGCCTGTACCAAACGCTGACTCATTCCCCAGGTCGGTCGCAGACCCCACTTCGTATGTGTATCTCCCATTTTCGCTTCGTCGGCGACGATCATGAGGTCGCATGCCAAAGCGATTTCCAGACCCCCCGTGAAGCATGCGCCGTTGACCTTGGCGACGGTGATCTTTCCCATTGTGGCGAGCAATTCCGTTGCCCGACGAGCCGGACGATTCAGCGATTCCGAGACGTCGCCGCCGTCGACACCGCCCGCCGCAAGCGCCTTCAGATCGACGCCGGCACAAAACGCCCGTCCCGCACCGGTGAGCACAACGACATCGATGTTCTCGTCTTGTGATGCCGCCTCCAGAGCCTCCACCAACGCCTCGAGCAACGACGGAGTGAGCGCATTCAGGGCCTCCGGCCGTTGCAGGACGATGGTACGTACGCGGTCGCTCGTTGTGGTTTCGATCATGACGGAACTGTCGCACCTGTTGGCAAACGACGCAAACCCGGAGTCAGGAACCTCGAAAACACCGGAACTGCCACACTGGGAGGGTGAGCGCAGATCTTCGCAGGACGAAACGCCTACCGATGCTGGCATGGGTGGTCGCGAGCACGGCGCTCGTTGCGTCTGCCGCACTCGTCGGCTCGAACTTCGCCGAGCGCGCTGCAAACGCTGCAAACGCTGCAACCGCTGCAACCGCGGCAACGAATCCTCTTCGGAAGGCGTCGGTGAAGCTCCATCGAACGATTCCGAAGGAGCCCGGTGGGTTCACGCAGGGACTCGAGGTTCGTCGAGGCGTTCTTTACGAAAGCGTGGGGCTCTACGGGTCTTCGGAAATTCGGTCGGTCGAGCTGAAAACCGGCAGGGTCCTCACGCGAAAGCCACTGGGCCGGAAGGTCTTTGCGGAAGGAATGACCATCGTCCCCGGCAAGAGCGCAGCGGCGGATCGGATCATTCAGCTCACGTGGAAGGAGCAGACCGCAATCGTTCGCGACCTCGCGACGCTCGACGAAATCGGCCGGTTTCCTTACACGCAGGAGGGATGGGGAGTGTGTTACAGCGCCACCAGAAAGGTACTGATCCACAGCGACGGGAGCAGCATCCTCATACTGCGAGACCCGAAGACCTTTCGTGAGCGAGGTCGGCTCCAGGTACGTATGCCTGATGGCTCTCGCCCCACCGAGCTCAACGAATTGGAGTGTCATCGCGACGCGATCTACGTGAACGTTTGGCGGCAGTCGAACATCTTGGAACTCGATGCCGCCACGGGAATCGTCCGCCGCACGATCGACCTCTCGTCGCTGGTTCCCGACACCTTGGCCTCCCCCGATGATGTGCTGAACGGCATTGCCGCATTGGGGAACGGCCGTTTTCTCGTGACGGGGAAGCGGTGGCCGAGCTATTTTGAGGTCTCGTTTCACGATGTTGCCGAATAGTCTTCGGAACGTCTCCAAAGCGAACGGTGAGCCTTCATCTTCCTGGTAAGGTTTCCGAGCCCTTTGAGGGCGATTAGCTCAGTTGGTTAGAGCGCTTGCTCGACACGCAAGAGGTCGCAGGTTCGAATCCTGCATCGCCCACCACACGACCTGCATGTCCATACCGGCTGCATGTCCATAACGGTGCGTTCGGCGCGTCACTGCGTGTTCCACGTCGTCGGGGTACAGATTTCGGTGATTTCGACCGATAAAGAGTCGTGGCCCCAAACCTTGCCTCTGTCGTGACTCCCCTCCCCTCCGTTGCGGAGTCGGCGCCGTCTGAATTGGCGCAACTCGCTGAAGCCGTCCGGCTTTTGGCGGAAGTTTCGCGCAGCCAATCCGACGCCATGCTGGCGCTCGCACGATCGACGGCGGAATCGGTCCAGCTGGCCGCGGGTAGCTACGTGTTCCAGCTTCGCGACCGATTCGATGAGCTCCTTCCGGCGACGAACGTCGGCGCCTCGGACAGCCACTGGACCGTGCCCGACTCCCCCGGACCGCTCGAACAGCTGATCTTCCACCCCGGTGATGTGGCCTTCATCAACGTGCGGGTCGCGCTCAGTCAGGCCCCGATCAAACGAATCGTGAGCCTCGAATGGACTGATCTGCCCGACGGCATCGAGGTCGTCAGCGGACCCCGATTCGCCGGGTCAGGGTTTCACCGTTCCGACACCCGGTACCAACTCGACAGTGACATCTCGCTGTTCGTCGACTTCACCCTCGGCATGAACGTCGGCGATCGAGCACCGGGCGAGATCCGCGAGACGGCTCGGATCAAACTCGAATGCACCGACATTCGCCCGGAGGGTGCGATCGGCAACGTCGCCGTAGACATTCATCTGCGTGCCCTCGTCGTTCCCGACGACGACGGTGTCGGCCTCGACGTCGCCACCGTTGACGCGGTCGTATTGGAGGAACGCCGAACCTACTGGCTCGACAAGGGCGAGAACCTGCCGCTCCAACTCCCGCGTCTGCACTGACCCGTACTGACCCGTACTGGACCTGCACTGACCCGTACTGGACCTGCACTGCGTGGATCGACGCCTTTACGCAACGACGCCTTCGCGGGAACAAGCCGTGCCACCATCGAGTTGAATGACGCGACCGTCTTCGGTCGACAACCGATGCAAAGGAACCAAACCATGGCCGAGTCCCGTACGTTGCATGTCCCCGGCATGAGCTGTCAACACTGTATTGACGCGGTGACACACGAGGTGGGTGCCCTTCCGGGCGTGGCG
>JANOWU010000004.1:0-21602 GCA_031418035.1 Acidimicrobiia bacterium | reverse complement strand
TCCCCCGGTGAGGGCACCACGCTCGCCGGATGGGTGCCGTACCGAAACCCTGCGGAGTCCCGATCCGGTGCCGCGTGAACGCGGTTGACGAAGGGCACTCCCCCGCTGTTCGCCTGGTTCTCGTTGACGATCATCCGGTGGTACGTGCGGGGCTGCGGGCGATGTTCAGCGCTCAGCCGAATCTGGTCGTCGTCGGTGAAGCGTCGAGTGCCGCTGAAGCCGTGCAGGCAGCGGAGGTGCTCCGTCCCGACGTCGTTGTGATGGACCTGCAACTCGGTGAAGGGGGCGACGGCATCAGCGCAACACGCTCGATCGTCGAGCGTGGGCTGCCCAGTCGGGTGCTGGTCCTCACGACCTACGACACCGATCTCGACATCGCACGCGCTATCGACGCCGGGGCGATTGGCTACATGCTCAAAGACGCTCAACCGGAGCGCCTCTATCGAGCGGTTCTTGCCGTGGCCAACGGCGAAACCGCGTTCGCGGCGCCTGTAGCAAACCGCGTGCTCCGGGCCATGCGCGGCGGACCCGCCGGAGGTTCGTTGACGACCCGCGAGCTCGAGATTGTTGAGTGTCTCGCCCGCGGCCTGTCCAACCGTGAGGTTGCCCGCACCCTCTTTGTGAGTGAGGCGACCATCAAGACGCACCTGGTGCACATCTACGCCAAACTCGGCGTGGACAATCGAGCCGCGGCCGTTTCGGTGAGTATCGAACGCCGCCTACTTCGAGCTGGTTTGAGCGAAAACTGAAGGCCCATCCGGCCCTTCAGCGCCGGTCCGGACCAGTCGGCGTTCATAAGCGCGCGTTGTATTCGGACGCGACCCGCACGGCGTTCGAGGCGCGAGCAAATCCCGCTGCGAACGAGTCGCCGGCGGAAGTTGGCACCACAGCGCCAGGTTGCGCGCAGTGACCGCGGCCTCACGCACCAACCTGGCACGGTGGCGCCAACCTTCGCGAGCGACGCGAGGCCTCACCAGCGCAGCGCTAGCGCGGCGGCAGGGCTAGCCGGGCGGGGTCGGTGAGCCTCTCGGCCGTTTCGGTGTCGACGTACCCGTGGCGTACTGAAAGTTCCGCAACGGAAATGCCCGTTCGCTCACTTTCCTCGACCAATTGTCTCGCCCGGTCATAGCCGAGGGTTTCATTCAGCCCCGTGGCCACCATCGAACTGCGGCCGACCACATCGGCCATTGCCTCCTTGTTGGCAACAAGTCCGTGCAGACACTTCGATGACAGGTCACTCGCTGCTCCACTCAGTAAGCGCACTGATTGAAGTACGTTGCGCGCCATCACCGGAATCATCACGTTTAACTCGAAGGACCCCGACGAGCCGGCGAACGCTACGGCAGCGTCGTTGCCGATTACTTGCGCGGCGACCTGACACACCACCTCCGGCACGATCGGGTTGACCTTCCCCGGCATGATCGAAGAGCCCGACTGCAAGGCAGGTAGCGTGATTTCGCCCAGCCCACCTACCGGGCCCGATGCCATCCACCGCAGATCGTTCGCCATCTTGAACAACGACAGGGCAAGGCCACGACAAGCTGCAGAGGTTTGTACCAGCGCATCGCGATTTCCTTGGGCCTCAAAATGGTTCACTGCCTCCACCCAAGGCAGGCCGGTTCTCAAGCGAAGCGCCTCAATCACTTTGACGGCAAATCCAGGTGGCGCGTTCAGCCCAGTGCCAACGGCTGTACCGCCCAGAGGTAACTCCATCAGGCGATCGAGAGAATGCATAATCTGCACGAGCGCCAGTTCTATCGACCGCGCCATTCCGCCGAACTCCTGCCCGAGCATTACCGGGACGGCGTCCATCAAGTGGGTTCGACCGATCTTGACCACGTGGTCGTTGTCACGGGCCAATCGGTCGAGCTCCGCACGCAAATCATCCAACGCCGGGATAAGCGACTCATGTATCGATCGACTCACGGCCATGTGCACGGCGGACGGCACGACGTCGTTGGAAGACTGCGATGCGTTGACGTGATCGTTGGGGTGGATGAGCGCACCCGCTCCGGCGCGCTCCGTCGCAATTGATGCGATGACTTCGTTGACGTTCATGTTCGACGACGTTCCCGAGCCCGTTTGAAAAACGTCAATGGGGAACTGGTCGTCGTACGCCCCCGACGCTACGGCTTCGGCAGCTTCGATAAGCGACGTCACTTCGACGGCTGAAAGCGAAAGGCGGCCCATCGCCTGGTTGACTCGTGCCGCCTCCGCTTTGAGAAGGGCAATCTCACGGATTACCGAAAGAGGAAACACTTCCCCACTAACTCCGAAGTTCTTTATGGCCAGCGCTGTCTGCTGTCCCCAATATGGCTTCTCATTGATCATCGTTGTTTCCCGTGCGCCTACTCGGAGGTTCTCCCGGACCTTTCACAGCCGCAGTCTTATCAGGTGACTGACGCCCGAAAGCCGCCGGCGTCTAGTGACTTCACTTGAATGATTCCGTCTTCGGCCAGACGAACTGCGTAACAAGTTTGGTTTGCCGAGGCCGGTCCCTTTCGAACCTCACCGCTCGAGGCATCGAATCGAGCGCCATGCCAAGGACACTGAATACAGTTGTCCTCGATTTTGCCTTCGTGTAATGGTCCGCCCCGGTGCGAGCAACGAGCCTCCATCGCAGTAACCGCAATACCATCCGGAGCCCGGCAGAGTGCGACGTGAACACCGTTGACTATCGCGTGGCCGAGTCCTCCCTCGGGGATATCAGATACGTGGATGGTGTCGGTCCATTCGGTCGGACCTGGCAAAAAGGCGGTCGTGTTTACTCCGACACCGCGCACGTATGCCAAGTGACCACCTAGCCACCCACCGACGCCAAGCACTCCGTATCCGAGTGCGGCCAGTCCGCGCGCCGCTGCCGGTGCCTTTCGCTGCCAACGTAGAGCCAACGACGCACCATAGAGCCCCGAAGCAATGACGTTCGCGCCCGCATGGACGACCCCGATTCTTCGTTCGGCTCCGCGGGTGTGCAGCCATTCAACGCTTCCCGTCAAGACGGCGGGAGCGACAGCGGCCAGTCCTACACCTATGAGAAGAGCCGCCGGATCAACTCGATGCGAAACGCGACGGAGTACGTTCAGTTCGCGACCGCGTGGCCTCGCAAGGTCCAAGATCAGCGCGGCGGTCCAACAGCCGATAGGCACCTGCACAGCAACTGGGTGCAATGGATGACCGATAATACGTCCACTTAGCATATCCATCGGTGCGGGACGGTCAAGAATTCGTTTCAGAACCTTGTTGGTTCGCTCGGCGGCCGTTTCGAGGGCGGCTGAGTTTTCCCAACCCGAGATGAGTCTCTCTCGAAATGATGTGATTCCCACTGGGTTTGCGCTCCTCATGACGTTTGCGTTCGCCGGCTGCGAACTATTTCTTTTTCTGTGCAAGCAGCGAGCCGACATTCACCCGTTGAAAGGACGCTGGTTGAAGTAGAACGAGCAACGCTCGGAGAAGATCGGAGGCGGCGTTACGGGCATTGGCGGGTCGGGGTTCGACATCTCGGGATCCACTGAGAGGGCATCGGCATCGGCATCGGCATCGGCAGCCGCATCGGCATCGGCATCGGCTCCGTGGGGTCGGGCGGCGGAGCAGTTGTCGGCGTGGCCGTGTGAGGAGGAGGCACACGCAAGAGCATTCATGGCCACGTTTTGCCCGCCCCACGAGCCAGTTAAACGTCGTGCGACAGGTTTTGTGAAGGTGTCGAAACCTCTCTCGAGACCATCCTGCGAACGAGCTTCGACGTACTCAGCTCACCCCCTGACATCCTCGTCGCCGCATAACACCTCCAACGCGACCTCGCCATGACCGTGGGCTCTGGCACCGACGGCCGATTCCCGACTCCTCATCGCCGTCACCGCGTTGCACCACGACGTCGGCGTCGTCCACGCCGACAATGACTTCGAACTGATCGCACGGGTACGGCCTCTACGATCCCGGAAGCTCCACGTCACCTGAAGTCTTTCGACCTAACCGCCTTCGGGGCATCCGGGTGCTCCCATCGGTCGTCGAAGTCCAAGCCCAGACGATCGGCGACCAACTCAGACCTCAGCCAGGGCAACTCCCACAATCCCAAGGCTTCGACGGACGCTCGTAAACGCTCCGTGGCGGAGTACCCATAACGCCTCGATGCCTGCTCGAAGTCGCGTTCATTGTATGCGTACGTAGTACCGTCGTCGCCAACGTTAATGTAGTGGCGGGTATCACGGTGTTTGTAATGCGTAATGGCCCCTCTCGAGTCGACCAGCCTCGACATGATCATGAAATCGTCAACGTCGAAATACTTGGCCCAGGGCTTTCCGATGATCGCTGCCTCGACGATGTGCAATGGCTTGCACCAGTCGTCACAACCGTTTCCACCAGCAGGGGGTGGAAACTGCCAACCGCTCGGCCATCCAGGTTCGTTCGACGGTTCGAGCCGGGAATCCGGCGAAACTATGGTCAATTTGGTTTGGGACCGACCCATGGTTGCTCCTTGCACGGAGAAGGGCAACCTCCAGGAACGATTCCAAGGTGCGAGCCGCTCGTTACTTCAAGCTTGGGTCCAAGTACACAGCACGCCTATGACAGTTTGGCAACGCTTCGTCGTTCCCTTGAGAACCCGTCATGCCCGCGCTCGCCCGAAACCGCGGGTTCACGCCCCTCAGAGCGAGAGGAGGTGACGCGCGCCGGCAACGAGCGTGACGATGCGGTCGGCCACGAACTGCATGCGTGGATCGGTGCTGTCGCCCTGAACCCAGCGGTGGTGCAGCTGCTGCACGACGACACCGGTCTTCCACAGCGCGAACGCCTCGTACCACTGGATGTCGGCGAGCGACGCACCCGTGCGCGAGGCATAGCGCTCGGCGATCTCGGCCCTCGTGGGCAGGCCAAGGTCGGCGACGCCCGGCGTCCCGCGGGCGGACTCCGGCGCGTCGAAGGGGTCGGGCCAGTAGCTGAGCAACGTGCCGACATCAACAAGCGGCTCGCCCACCGTCGTCATGTCCCAGTCAAAGATCGCACCCACGTGATCGGGGTCCTCGGGACGGAACTGGCAGTTGTCGGGCTTGAGGTCGTTGTGCACGAAGCTCACGCGTGTCGGCACCGGCCGGGTCCGCTCCAGCTCGGCGTGGATCTCGTCCATCGCGGCGGCCGAGGCGACGACGTTGGCCGACGTCCGACCGTCCGGCTGGTCCGGACGTACGAGGTCCCACCGCGCTTTCCACCCGATGACCTGACGCGCGGTGAACCCCTCGGGCTTGCCCAGGTCGGCCATCTCACAGGCCACCGGATCGAGGAGGTGCAGCTCCGCCATAGCGTCGGTGAGGGCCAGCCCGATGCGGTGGCCCACCCGGTCGTGGTGGCGCATCGACTCGGGGATGGCAAAACGAACCACTTCACCGACCCGGCGCTCCATCACCACGAAGTCCGAGCCCACGACCTCGTGATCGTCGCAGAACACGTAGGCACGTGGCGCCTTGTCGAAGAACTTCCACAGCCGCGAGAGCACACGGAACTCGCGCTTCATGTCGTGCGCACCGGGAGCAATGGTGCCGAACGGTGGGCGCCGCATCACCAGCTCGGTGCCGCCGAAGCGCAGCAGGTAGGTGAGGTTCGCCGATCCGTTGGGGAACTGCAGGACCTCGAAAACCCCCTGCAGCTCCGCGATGTGCTCGCGCAGATACGCCTCGAGCCGGACCCAGTCCAGGTGCTCACCCGGCCGCACATCGGCGAGCTCGGGAGGCACCACGCCGGGAACCGGGATCGCGCCGGCAACAGGGATCGGCCCCGGCACCTGGCTCATAGCTGCGCCACCTCGGTCTCGAGGTGCTCCGCGTAGCGGGCCAGCGACGCGGCGCGCCGGGTGGGCAGATGTCCGGTGGGGAACATGCCGGGCGCCGGGTGGTACTGGCTCAGCAACAGGCGCGCGAGCGTCGCCTTGTGCACCTCCGTGGGGCCATCGGCCAGGCCCATGTGGAACGACTCAATGACCATGGCCGAGAACGGCATCTCGTTGGACACACCGAGCGAACCGTGGATCTGCAGGGCCCGCGAGGAGATGTCGTGGAACACCTTCGGCATGGCCGCCTTCACCGCGGAGATGTCGGTCCGGACGCGCTTGTAGTCCTTGTACTTATCAATGCGCCACGCTGTGCGCAGCACCAGGAGGCGGAACTGCTCCATCTCGATCCACGAGTCGGCGATCATTTGCTGGACCATCTGCTTGCGGCCCAGCATCTCGCCCTGCGTGTGGCGCGACACCGCACGTTCGCACATGAGGTCGAAGGCCCGCCGGATCGTCCCGCACGTGCGCATCGCGTGGTGGATGCGACCGCCGCCCAATCGCGTCTGCGCGACGAGGAAGGCCTCACCGCGTCCGCCGAGCATGTGGTCCTTGGGGACCCGAACCTCGTTGTAACGAATATATGCGTGCGTACCATCCTCTTCACGGTGGTAGCCGAGGGCCACGTTGCGCACGATATCGACGCCCGGCGTCGCCTTAGGGACGATGAACATCGACATCTGCTGGTAGGGCGGGTTATCCGGGTCCGTCACCGCCATGACGATGAGGAACTCGGCGAAACGCGCGTTGGAGGAGAACCACTTCTCGCCGGTGATGACCCACTCGTCGCCGTCGAGCACCGCCTGGGTGGTGAACACCTTGGGGTCGGCGCCGCCCTGTGGCTCGGTCATGGAGAAGCACGACACGATCTCGTTGTTCAGCAGCGGGCGCAGGTAGCGCTCCTTCTGCTCGGGCGTGCCGTAGTGGGCGATGATCTCGGCGTTGCCCGAGTCCGGCGCCTGGCACCCGAAGACGATGGGCGCGGCGCCGGCCCGGCCGAGGATCTCGTTCATCAGCGCCAACTTCACCTGGCCGTACCCCTGGCCACCGAGCTCGGGACCGAGGTGGCAGGCCCACAGGCCGCGCTCTCGCACCTTCGCCTGCAGCGGCGGGATCAGCTTCTGGCGAACTGGATCCTTGACGTCGTATGGGTGTCGGATCACGAAGCTCAGCGGCTCGATCTCGTTCGTGACGAACTCCTCGATCCAGTCGAGCTCTTTCTGGAACTCCGGATCGGTCTCGAAATCCCAAGACATGGTGCGCCTCACTTCGGTGTCGGTTGGTGGTGCCCGGCCGCGGCGACCGGGACTCGTGGACGTAGGGTACGGCACGGACTCCCCGCTGGTCACATCGTCTTGCCTCGGTCGCTCACGAACCGACCGGATCCCTTTCACACACTCGGTGCGCGCCCAATTCGAGTGCTGCGGCGGTCTTGCCGAGACGCTGGGTGACAAGTGACGGTCCTGCTGAGTCGCTGAATCGCGACCGATCGCAAAGTCGTCTCCGTCGAAGTACCTGGCCCACCGCTCTGTTTGATTACCTGCTCGCCGAGGGACGCGTAACCGGGTAGGTGAGGCTCACTCTACGTGCGCCTCGCCTACCCGGTTTGAACAATGTCGGGATCACCGGTTGCGCCACTCCGTGACACCTGTCTCGCTTGAAGGGAAAGTCCCAACTCCGGTCACCGGGCAACTGCGGCAAGAGTTGTTCCCATCGCTTTCGGGTTGTGGTCGTCAGGCTTGCTTCGCGAAATCGAAACTGACCGTCGCCGAGCGAGACCAGCGTTGGTGGACGCTTCCGGTTCCGTTGCAACCCGGCCTCGCGTTTCATGATCGAGCGAACGACTTCAGCTGGGCGTCGGCCGGCAATGCGGAAGTTGCGCGTCTCCAAGTCGTTGAGAACGTCGATCGGACGGGTTGTGCCGAGCCGCTTCACGGTGAGGATGACCGCGTACTTTGCTGCGTATCCGTAGAGCTCCAGCGGCTCTCGTTCGGTTGGTCGGGCGACACCGTCACGAGTGCAGAACTGAATGGTGAACTGATTGGTGATGTTTGCCATGAACGTAGCGAACATCGTCGGTATGACAGCCAACTCGCGATGCGGCGGCAACTGAAACACTCTTCATGGGGAGGCCACGCAACACGGTGGGCCCATCCGACCCTGCGCGAAGCTCGTGCTTAGGATCCCCTGCACCCACCACGCCCCATGGAGGCAAGCCAATGCACCGCAGCCGTCATCATTCGTCGCTCCGCCACCGGGGAAGTGCAGCTGCCGCGCTGGTGGTCTTCGGCGCAGCGTCCGGCATCGCCGCGTTGTCCCCGGCCGTGCACGCGCGGACCGGCACCTCGTCGGGCACGAAGAAGTTCTGCGCCGCATGGCTGGCCCTCGACGCCATCGGCACACCAGGCGGGCCCCAGCCGGCCACCGCTGACGACTACGAGGCCTTCGCAAAATGGGTGACGCCCGTGTTCACCACCGCCAAAGCGAACGCAGTGGCGTCGCTCTCCGGACCGATGGGCGTGATTGATGCTGCAGTGCGCAAGTCGGCGGCGGGAGACGGTTCCGGCATCGACGACCCCAAGACCCTGGTCGCCGTCGACACCATCGGCAAGGACGCACGGACGCGCTGCGGCTGGCTGCGCATCGAACTCACCGCCAAGGACTACACATTCACCGGGATGCCGAAGACCATCAAGGCCGGCGTCGTGAGCTTCGCGATGAAGAACGCGAGCGCCACCGAGATGCACGTGCTGCTCCTGTTCCGACGTCCCGCCGCAGTCAAGAGCACGCCCCTCGAGTTCGCAAAGGAGACGTTCGCTGCGTTCGAGTCGAGCGACCCTGCCAAGATACGCGCCATCTCGGACCGGTTCATCGACGGTTCGGGCCCTTCGCAGTGCCGCAAACAACGGGCTACCACGCGTACGACCTGAAACCGGGAACCTACGTGTTCGCCTGCCCAATCCCGCTGCAGGGCAAAGAAGGGGCTGCGGGACACTTCATGTCCGGCATGGTGGGCGAGCTCACGGTGCGCTGACCGAAACCTTGCTCGCTGACCCCGTCCTGGATTTCCGGTATTGATTCGCGGTGACCGTGTTGCCAGACTTCGGACGTGGAGTCAGCGATCGTCGGACGAACGCAAGCGCAGCAGGCCGTGGAGGCCATCTTCGACGTACCTTCGGCGGGCATGCGCGCCGTTGTCATCGAGGGCGACGCGGGTATCGGCAAGAGCACCATCTGGCGATTTGCGGCGGAGCGCGCTGCGGTCTCGGGCTGGACCGTGCTTGCCGCCACCTCTGCTCAAAGCGAGACCCGCCTGGCCTATGCGGGACTGGCGGACCTCCTGGGCCCGCTCGCCGACGCTTCCTTCGACCACCTCCCACCCCCGCAACGACACGCGCTGGCCGTCGCCCTGTTGCGCGAGGCAGTCGGCCCCGACCCCGTGGACCCTCGGGCGGTCGGAATGGCAGTGCTCGGCACGCTGGAGCGAATCGCCAAGTCCTCACCGGTCCTGGTGGCCATCGACGACCTCCACTGGTTCGATTAACCGTCGGCACGCGCCCTGGAGTTCGCGCTGCGGCGCGTCGACGCGCCGCCCGTGGTGGTGTTGGTAGCGCGTCGCAGGAATGAGCGTCTGAACGCAGCTATTCGCTCGCTACTCGGCTCCTTCCCAGACCACCGGCTCACGCGTCTGTGGCTGGGTCCGCTGGACGATGCAGCGACCACCTCCATGAGGACATAGACGGCCTACCCGTACCCGTGATCCGCCAGCTAGTAAAGCGACGCATCAGTTCGTTCCCATCGACGACCCGTGAGGCCCTCCTCGTGGCCAGTGCTCAAGCTTGCCCAACCATCGGCACTGTCGACGTCTCGAGTCTCGCTCCGGCAGAGGACGCCGGCGTCATCGTGGTCGAGACGAACGGCCAGGTCCGGTTCCACCATCCCCTTTTCGCCGCCGCCGTTTACCAGATGGCCGGTGCAGCGCAGCGCCGTCGCATCCACGGCCAACTCGCCAACTTCGCCGGGCCGGTCGAGGAAAGCGCCCGGCACCTTGCGCTGGCAACCGCACGCCCCGACCCCGTCGTTGCAGCTGCGCTCGACGCCGCTGCCACGAGCGCGGCGCGTCGAGGTGCACCCGACGACGCAGTTACCCTCGCCGAGCACGCACTGCGGCTCACCCCGAGCGAGCGTCACGATGACGTATGGACCCGACGCGTCACGGTTGGCTGGTACGGCTACTTCGCCGGAGATTTCGTTCGTGCCCGCGAGATCGCCCTACCGGTGGCGGCCGACGCACCACCCCTTACCTTGTTCAGTAGCTCCTTTCTGTGAGGATTGGGGTGTTGCTCGGTAGTGGGGGCAGGGCTCTCGTCCCCTGTCACTTGATGGCCTGGGGGGTGTTGCCACCTCCACTATCCGGGTGTGGCTGACCTCTGACAGGAACATGCATCTTCGGGGCTGATTCGTAAGGTGGTTGATGGCGGTCGCACCGATCGAGCAGCGACAGATCGAATCGATTCGAGGAGGCAGTGTGAACAAGATCGACCATCACGGCATCGACGTCTTCGTCGGCGTCGATATGGCCAAAGAGACGCATTACGCGCAAGCGATCACGACGAACGGTGACGAACTGTTTCACCGCCCGGTCACGAACGACGAAGCCGCGATCGTGAAAATCATCACCGACGCGCAAGTGTGCGGGCGTGTCGTGCTGGTGATCGACATGCCCTCATCGCCAGCACAACTACTCCTCGCTGTCGCTCGTCGACACGACGTACCCGTCGCTTACGTGACCGGCCTACAAATGCGCCGCGCCGCGGAACTGTACTCCGGCTCCGCAAAGACCGACCCGCGTGACGCATGGGTCCTGGCCGACTTCGCACGCCGGCATTCCGACCGACTCGCTTGGCTACAAATCGATGACGATCTCCTCGCGAAACTTCGCATCCTTAACGGCCGCGACGTCGATCTCGCCGACGACGCGAACCGGGCGATCAATCGTTGTCGAGATGCGCTCACCAGTGTCAGTCCAGTACTGGAGCGGGCTATCGGGTCACGACTCGGTCATCCCGGTACCCGTGACGTCCTCGAAAAGTACCCGACACCAACCTTGCTCCGTAAGGCCGGCAAGACCAAGATACGTGCGCTCATCGCTAAACGGTCCCCGCGTCTCGCCGACAAAGTGACCCCTGACATCACCACAGCACTCACCGCGCAAACCATCACGCTCCCCGGTGAAACAACCTGGGGCGAGATCATCAGCGGACTTACTACTGACATCGAACGCATCGCCGGGCAACGCGCCGAGCTCGCCCACCAGATCGAGGAAACGTTTCTCGCGCACCCTCTTGGAAAGGTCCTGGTGACCCTGTGCGGGTTCGGGCCCAGGACCGGAGCACGAACCCTCGCCGAGATAGGTGACCCCGCTCGATTCGCCGACGGTGGACGGCTGGCCGCGTACGCCGGACTCGCCCCCATTGACCGGCGCTCCGGCAAAAGCATCAACAACTCAGCCGCTTCCAGACGTGGGAACCATCGACTCAAAAACGCAATGTTCCTCGCAGCGTTCGTCGCCGTTCAGCACGACCCGAACGCCAAGGCCTACTATGCCCGAAAACGAGCCGAAGGCAAACGACACAACGCCGCCGTAATCTGCGTCGCCCGCCGCCGCTGCGACCTCATCCACGCCATGCTCAACACCGGCACAAACTACGACCCCCACCACGCCGAAAAACTAGAAGCCCTCAAAAAAGCCGCTTGACAACAAGACAGGAACACCCCCCATCCGGGCGAGGGCACTGCACCTGCTGGGTGAGCTCGCGGCACTCACCGGTATGGCCGACGGGGAGGCACTGCTCCGAGCCGCAGCCGCGTGCGAAGGCGCCGAGCGGACCATCGTTGTAACCGCCGAACTCCTCCTGGCCATGCTGGGCAGTGCGAGGGGGGACTATGCGCTCGAATCCGTCCACGCGCACCTGGCCCTACATGCGCTGGCCGACGGCGACGACCCGGCACTCGTAGCGAAGGTCCACTCGCGGCTCGCCCTCACCCAGTTCCGAACGACCGGGCGCTTCGACCGCGACCAGACGGAGCGGAGCATCGCCATGGCGCAGCCCGAACCGGGAGAGTCCATCTGGACCTGGACGCTCATGTCGCTCGCCTACCTGCACATAGGGACAGCGGCGTTCGACGTCGCCCGAATGCAATTGGAGCGCATGTCGCACGCCCTGGAAGTGGTGGGTGACGTCACCGAACGGCCGTGGGTCGAGAGCTACCTCACTCTGCTGGCCGCCCTGATGGGCGACATGGATGCTGCGGAGCGGCACTGCTCCATCGCTCTGTCGCTGACTGAGCACAACCAACAGATCACGCGCTCCGATGCCCGACGAGCGGAAGCGTTCGTCTCTCTGATCCGGGGCGACTGGACGCGGCCACCGCGGCCGCCGAGGACGCTCTTGCCATCGCACGCGCCGCCGACTGGACCATGGGGATCGACGAGTCGACATCGATCCTCGCCCAAGTCGCACTGCAATGCGGGGATCCGGACCGGGTCCTCTCACTTCTTGCAAGCCAGTTGGACAACGTGGAAGCTATAGCCACATATGACTTTCCCAGGACGTGGTCGACCCCCGACGCGTTCGACGCGCTGATCCATGTCGGTCAGCTCGACCGCGTCGCCCGGTTGTCCGATGCGCTCGCGACGTGGGGTGCGGCCAACGACTGCGCCTGGCCGCTGGCCCTCGGCCTGCGCGGTTGCGCCATGGTGCTGGCGGCGCAAGGGGATCTGGACGGTGCGGCAGCCGCCATCGACGGGGCCCTGGCCGCGCACTCGTCGATACCGATACCGATCGAACATGCTCGCTCCCTGATAGTAAGTGGACAGATCGCTCGTCGCAGCGGACGCCGACGCGAGGCCAAGGTGCTCTTCGGGCAGGCCCGCGAAGTCGCGGAGGCGGCCGGTGCCGTGCTGTTGGTCCAACACGCCGACGCCGAACTGGGGCGGCTCGGCACACGCCAAGCCCAGTCCTCACTGAGCGCCACGGAGCATCGCGCAGCCGAGCTCGCCGCCGGTGGGCTCACCAACAACCAGATAGCCACCCAGATGTTCATTGGCCGCCGAACCGTGGAGACCAACCTCGACCGCGCCTACCGCAAGCTAGGCATCCATTCGAGAGCGCAGCTTGCGGTGGCCTTGGGTGCGGCATCAACATCCCCGAGTGAATATCCTTATAGGGAGAGATGGTGACGCGATCCGTCTCGTTGGTCACGAACCCCTCGATCCAATCGAGCTCCTTCTGGAACTCGGATGAAGAAGATTAGAAGTCTTCCCGTATCGCACGACCGGGCGGCACTGTCACCCTTGGAGGTCAAGTCGTCCAGCCGGCCACCAGTGTGCCCGGCGTGAGGTTCGGGCTGTTCGCCGACACGGACGGCAACGTCGTCGGGGTCTCATCGCAGAGCTAATGAATCGCCGAGGGGTAAGCGCGGCGAATCGGAGCAGGCTTGTCGGACCTGCCGCGCTCACCCTGATCGCGTCGAAAAGAACAACTATCGATTTGCGAGTTCGATCGAGCCAACAACATCCCACGAATACCAACCGATCGCGGGCCCGGTTCCTGCAACACATCGAGGAGCCATACCCGTTCAACCCGGAACGACGGAATTTGAAGGTCGGGGTCGCGAAGCGTCGTGGTGGTTGATTCGCTATCACCTGCGTCATGGCAATAAGCGAACGTAATATGTGGAATGAAGCGGGTCGGCTTCGGCCCACGGAGATACTGCTCAACAATGTGGGTCAGCCTTCGATGGAGCAACTCAAGGCCAGCACAGGGCGATAGGTCGAACACGACAGCCTCACCCCATACGGCAGGAACGCCAACCGGTGCGTCAAACGCCGCGATATCCGCCACCGCCTCCATTCCGGCCCGCAGAATAGTTTGTCGATCTGAGGTCGACAGCATCTCCGAATCCCGCATAGCAATGATCGTGCAGTGAAGCCAACGTCCAGGAACCCCGGTTAGCTCCGGGCGCGACACCGCGTGCTGAGTACGGTCGACCGCTTGGCGCAGGTCCTCGGGAGGGAGCACATACCAGTGAAGACGTCGTTCACCCGGCGCCCATGTTGATCGCGCCCAATGAGACGTAAGAGCATCGGCCACACCGACGAGTTTCACGGACGCAGGCGAACTACGCACGACCAGGAGATGAAATCCCGACCATCTTGAACCGAAGAGTAAACCGGAGCCTCGAGGGGTAGCTTCGTATTCGTGACACCATAGGGTGAATCCTGGCCCCAACATTGGAGAGTGCCGTGAGCATCGAACGTGAACTGAAAGTTCTGGCCGACGCGGTCGCAGCAGTACCCGACCTGTGCGGAGCCGTCGACGGACTCATCGTCGGAGAACCCGTGAAACTCGAACTGAAGGCGGTGTACTACGACACCCCGGATCTTTCGATGATTCGCAGTGGAGTGACGCTACGTTCCCGGACCGGCGAACCCGGTCCCACGTGGACGTTGAAACTCCCCACGGGGAGCCAAAAGGGTGGGCTCAGTCGCCACGAAATCAACTTCGACGCAAAACTGGGCAAGGTCCCTGCCGCAGCGCTCGACGCGGTCACGGCCTACGTTCGCCGTTCAAAGCTGGGCCCCGTCGCGGACATTCAGACCAAGCGGACAGCCACAAACCTTCTTCTCGGCGACGTGATTGTTGCCACGATTTGCGATGACCACGTCGAGGGACGTTTCGGTGGCACCGGTGTTTCACAGTTTCGCGAAATAGAAGTGGAGCTGATCAACCCGGTCCCGATGTTGACCTCCTGGAAACTATTCGAGCGATGTTCCGTGAAGCCGGCTGGAAGGTCGAAGTACGGCCCCTTCCCAAGCTCAATCGTGTGCTCGGCGATGCCATCAGCAAGCACCCACTACTTCCCGTATCGAGCGTCGGACGCAAGGCAACCGTACAAGTTGCGCTACAGGCATTGATCGCCAAATCGGTATGTGAACTTATTTCGTTCGATGCTGGCACACGACTCGATCTCGACATAGAGGACCTCCATCGATTCCGCGTCGCCGCTCGTCGGATGCGTTCTGATCTTCGAACGTTTCGAGGAGCGTTTGAGAGGTCTTGGGTTGACAGCCTTCGCACAGAACTTCGGTGGCTCGGTGAACGTGCCGGATCCGTCCGAGACCTTGACGTACTCGCCGCTCGCATGGGAAGGGCCGTGCAGATGTTCGACGACACAGACGCAACAGCAGCTGAGCTGCTGATGTCTACCCTCCGGGAACAGCGCGCCGCTGCACGAAACGAACTGCTCGATGCGCTCAAAAGCCCTCGGTACCTTGAACTTCTCGACACGATCGTTGAGGCGGCTCGCGCACCGCAGTTCGCCTACTCAGCCCACGACGAGGCCAAGCCCAAGAAACGCGAAGCGAAAGAATTCGCTTCGAACGTGTTCCCCCGCCTGGTCCACAAAACCTGGAAACAACTCAAAAGCGCAGCCGAGGATTTGGGCCCCGATTCACCCGATGAAGACTTTCACGAAGTTCGAATCCTCGCAAAGCAGTGCAGGTACGCGACGGAGGCCGCGTTACCGTTCTGCGGTCGTCCCGCACGCGACTTTGCGTCTGCCATCAAGGGACTTCAAGGAGTGTTAGGCGATCTCCAAGACACCGTCGTTTCCGAAGCCTGGCTCCGAGACACCACGCGTGCAGTACCAACAATCGGCATCATAGGTGGGCTTATAGTCGCCGCCGAACGCGAGCAACGACTCACGTTACGAAAGTCCTTCGACAAGGAATGGAAGAAGGCCTCACACGAGTCCCTTCGACCCTGGTTGAAGTAGCCCGAGTACGAATTGGGAAGGCGTCCACCGCCGTCACCCTACCGGCTGCCCGAAACATGACCATGAGCCGCTGCGTCCGAGGGGACGACGCTGAGTGCGTGGATCGCGATCGCTGATGGGTCCGTGTCCGGCTCCGAATCCACACGATCTGATCACAGGCAACGGCGGCTCGAGCGAGTATCCGAATCCCTTTGCTGTGCAGCCGTGTCCCGGATCACTGGTGTCGCAGAACCAGTTCGACTCCGGGCTCGAAGCGCTCCTCCACGGAATCAGCCTCCGCCGCTATGGCCCGTCGGGCGATGCGCACGGCGGCGCACGGCGGCGCACGGCGATAGGTTCTAGAGGTGGGTCGCAACACCTCGAACCGAAGGGGTCCGACGGGAAACCCGACCAACGGAGGACCACATGAGGAAAACCAAGACGATCGCAACCGTCGACATCTCCCGCTATCTCGCAGGAGACGAAGCGGGCACCCGTGATGTGGTGCGACAGATTGACGAGTTGTGTCGGTCGGTCGGCTTCCTGATAATCACGGGACACGGCGTTGCCCCGGACCTCGTCGCCGCAGCCCGAGGTGCCTCGATGGACTTCTTCGCTCTCGCCCCAGGAGAAGCTTGCCTACAAGATGCCGCCTGACCGCTACCGCGGATACACCTCTCCTGGTACCGAGTCCCTTGCCGCGAGCTACGGCAACGAGTCACCACCGGATCTGAAGGAGTCGTTCTCGATCGGACCGTTTGCGTTCGAAGACGACGAGTACCACTCGCTGTCGCGCGCCGGTGCGTTCTTTGCTCCAAACATGTGGCCGGACGAGGTTCGGCACATGCAAGACGTGCTGTGCCGCTACTACTCAGCAATGGAAGCACTCTCGACGCAACTGATGCGACTCTTCGCGCTCGCGCTGAGCCTGCCCGAGCACTTCTTTGACGAGAAGATCGACCGGCACATCACGAACATGAGTGTCATCCACTATCCGCCGTTGTCGGCACCCCCTGCCCCGGGTCAGATGCGCGGCGGTGCGCACACCGACTTCGGGAGCCTGACCATCGTGCAACGCGATCAGGCGCCGGGCGGTCTGCAAGTACTCGTTGACGGCGCCTGGATCAACGCTCCTCACGTCGACGACTCCTTCGTCGTGAACCTCGGTGACCTGATGGCGGAGTGGACGAACGATCGCTGGGTTTCCACGATCCATCAGGTCGCCACGCCCGACAAACTCGAGGATGCGATGTCTGACCGGCTTTCGATGGTGTTCTTCCACCAACCGAACTACGACGCGCAAGTTGAGGTGCTGAGCACCTGCATAAGCGGCGGGCACCCGGCCAAGTATGAGCCGACCACATCTGGCGGCCACATCACCAAGAAGATCTTCGCCATGCGGAGTCCGGAGCTGGGCGCATGATCCACGAGGAGAGCGTTTATGCGATGCAGGTCGGTAAGCAGCGCTAATTCTCTACCTCGACCCTATCCCGATGTCTCCCGAATCCTGCAAACAACGCACACCAAATCGGCGACTACCCAGGTCTTGACGAAGTCTGGATCCGCCAACGACGCGCCATGCGAACACGCATCGAAAACGTGATCGCCGACGGCATCGAACCACACCAAAGCCGTGTGCGCTGTCGCCGCGAAGCTCGCCGACCGCGCCTGAACCGTCATAACCGACAGCGACGGCACGCCCGTCGACTGGATCAGCATCATCCTCACAATTCCGGCCGTCGTGTTCAGCTGGTCCACGACTGACTGGTTGCGCTACACGACCACGACAATACGGGGCACACCTTCGTTGCCCGCTCTTCGGGACCTCACGTTCCTGTGGGGCGAGCCCGTGGCGGATGGAGCGAGACTACGCGAACGCAAGCCTGCGATGTCGGAGAACTGCCGGACTCGTCAGTACGAGAACGCGGTGAGCGACCCGTCGCGGGTTACGAGGACCACCGGTTGGCCTTTCCACCTCGACGCGTCGCCACCCATCCCCGGGGCGTCCACGGGCATGCCCGGCAACGCGAGTCCGGCGGCGTCGGGGCGTTCCATGACGAGCCGTCGGATCGCGTCGGCCGGGACGTGTCCCTCGATCGCGTATCCATCGACCACCGCAGCGTGACACGACTGTGCGCTCTCGGGAATGCCAACGCGGGGCCTAGTAAAGCGGGCCGCTCCCACTAATCCGCAGCAAGCGCTTGTTGCGAATGGCTGCAATTTCTGTCACACTCGATTCAATGGGACGCTCAAAGGTGTCACCCACGTCCGGAGGGGGAACTCTGATGGCAATTTCACGTCCGTCGCGTCCGTCGGTGAACCACCTCGTGGTCGCCGTCCGCGACATCGAAGCGTCGCATCGGTTCTATTGCGACGTTCTCGGATTCGAGCAGTGCGGGACGCTCAAGACCCCGTTCGAGCCGACGCCGGTGATGCGCTTCTACCGCGGCCACCCCGATCACCATCACGACATCGCGTTGCAACAGATCCCGAACCCGACCAGCGCAGCGCCGGTCGAGCCGTGGCAGATCTTCGCCTCATCACCGGGAATCGCTCACATCGCCATCGCCTACGGGACCCGCGAGGAGTGGCTGGCGCAGCTCGAACACCTCCAGGCCATCGACGTCCCGATCGCCTTACGGGGTAATCACGGCATGACGCACAGCGCCTACATCGTGGACCCCGACGGCAACGGTATCGAGGTCCTCTACGAACTCCCGGCCGAAGTCTGGCAGGGCGACATCGACGCGGCGCTGAGCCACTTCGAACCATTGCCGAACAAGGGCCCCGAAACGCTGCAGGATTCCACGGACTACGTGCGCTTCAACGCGCACGCCTAGCCGCACCTGGTCACGCCCTCGCCACCCGACTGCCGCCACCCGACCACTTCGCACACTGATCGACAAGGAGCACAGTATGGCCGCACGTACCGGACAGGATTATCTCAACGGGCTCAAAGCCACGAACCGCGAAATGTGGCTCGGTGGCGAACGGATCGAGAGCGTCACTGACCATCCGCTGCTCGCCGGTGGTGCTGATGCCATCGCGGCGTACTACGACCTCCAGCACCAGTACCCTGCTGAACTCCTGATCCCCGACCCGGAAACGGGTGAGCAGATCAACATCTCCCACATGCAGCCCCGCTCTATCGAAGATCTCCACCGACGCCACGTCGGATTGCAGCGGATCTCGGAGTTGAGCATGGGCGTCATGGGTCGGACGCCGGACTACATGAACGTTACGTTCGCCGGGTTCGCCGATGACCGCACCCGTTGGGCCGGCCCCGATGGCTGCAACGAAGAAGGCCACGAGAACCTTGTCGCCTTTCAGAAGCGGCTCCGCCGCGACGACCTGTCGTTGACCCACACCATCATCCACCCGACCGTCGACAAAGCGAAGGACTCGAACTTCGACGGCAACCCGGTCCCGCTGCACAAGGTCGGCGAGACCGCCGACTCAATCATCGTGCGAGGCGCCCGCCTCCTTGCCACGCTCGCTCCCTATGCCGACGAGCAGACCGTGTACCCGGCCACGCCGCTCCCGCCGGGCGCCAACGACTACGCACTCGCGTTCACCGTGGCGATGGACGCCCCGGGTCTCGTGTTCTTGTGCCGCGACAGTGGCCTGCGTCCGAACGCCGACCCGATCGATGCGCCATTCTCGACCCGTTTCGATGAACAGGATGCTCTGTGCATCTTCGACAACGTTGAAATCCCGAAGCGCAACTTCTTCATCAACGGCAGCCTCGAGGTCTACAACCAGGTCATGGGGCGCTCGTCGTGGTGGCCGAACATCATGCAACAGACAACCATACGCGCACCTACGAAACTGGAATTCGCGTACGGGTTGTTGGTACGCATGGCCGAAGCGGTGAACGACACGTCGGAACGCACGATGGAGATGCTCGGCGAAGTCCTCGGCTACATCGAAGTCACCCGCAACGCCATCCTGCTGTCTGAGCTCAACGCATCGGCATGGGAGAGCGGTGGGGTGTACCCCGAAGCACGCGCTCTGCACCCTATGCGCGCATTGCTTCCTGACTGGTTCGTCAGAGTGAACGACATCATCAAGACCGTCGGCAGCCACAACCTGCTGGCCGCAGCCAGCCACGGCGCCTTCGAAAACCCGCGTATCAACGCGCTATTGAACGAGTTCCAGCCCGGTGCCAACGGTATGTCGGCCGACACCCGCTCTGCGGTCTACCGCCTGGCGTGGGACTTCACCGGATCGCTCCTCGGAAGCCGCAACGAGTTGTACGAACGTAACTACCTCACCTCAGCCAAGACCAACCGCATGAACTCGCACCGGGTGTACTCCGAAGCGAACCGTCAACGCGGCAACGAACTCGTCGACAAGGTCCTCGCCGACGCCCGCGGCCGTTGAGCACCCAGCGCACCGTCGCCATCGACGGCATGAACGTTCCCGCTGACCCTCTGAGTCGAATCTGGTGAGGCTGGCGAGATCGCCGTCCACCAGTATCATCGCCGAGTGGCTCCGGCAACGAACTCTCGCGACACGACCCGCGCCAGCGCCACCAAGCGCCAACTGATCCTCGACACGGCGACGGCCGTGTTCGCCGAAAAGGGAATCGTCGCGACCACAGTTCGCGACATCAGCGAACGTTACGGAATCCACTCCGGCAGCCTTTACCACCACTTCAAATCCAAAGAAGAAATGGTCGCCGAAATCCTGCTGCCGATCGTGACCTCCCAGGTTGAAGCTTTTGATCGCATCAGCGCCAAAAGCAGCGACCCGGTCGAGATCCTCACCCAAGGCATCGCGGCTGCTGTTGCGCAGACCGCAGCGAACCCCGACGTCGCCCGCATCCTGCAAAACAACGCGCATCAGATCAGCGACTACCCCGGCCTCGACGAAGTCGTCCGCCAGCGACGCTCCATGCGAGATCGAATCGAAACCGTCATCGCCGCCGGTATCGCGAAGGGACAATTCCGAGCCGACATCGACCCACGAGTCGCCTCACTCATGTTCTTCGATGCGGTACTCGGCGCCCACCGCCACCTCGCACCCGTCGGCGAGTACAACGCTGAAGAGCTCACTCGACAACTCACCGCACTCACCCTCCAAGGCCTTCAACCCGCGCAGTAGAGCGAACGCGCGGTCGGCCCCAAACCCGAACGAGGACGCCCATGCATCACGTCGAAGGTCTCTGGGACCGCCGTCAATCAACCGCACCGCACGAAGCGCAGTTCGCGGCCACCGGCACGCGTCCCAAGAAGCGACCGAACCTGATCTTCATCCTCGCCGACGACATGGGCTGGGGTGACCTCGGCTGCTACGGATCACTCCATCTCCGCACGCCACATCTCGACCGCATGGCGGCCGGCGGCATCCGATTCACCCACGCGTACTCCGCGTCGCCGTGGTGCTCCCCAGCCCGCATCGGCCTCTACACCGGCAAGAACCCCGGACGCTTCGAAGCAGGTCTCGAAGAGCCGCTCTCCACCCGCAATGAGACCAACGGGATCCCGCACGGCCACCCGACCCTCCCGTCACTGTTGCGCAACGTCGGCTACCGCACCGCCATGTTCGGCAAATGGCACTGCGGATGGCTGCCCTGGTTCAGCCCGCTCAAGATCGGGTTCGAAACGTTTTTCGGCAACCTCGACGGAGCCATGGACTACTTCACCCACATCGACACACTCGGCCTCCCCGACCTCTATGAAGCCGAAACACCGATCGGCCTCGACGGGTACTACACCGACCTCATTACCGACCGCGCCGTCGACTACATCCAACGCACCGCGCCCGACGAGCAGTTCTACATGCAGGTCAACTACAACTCCCCGCACTGGCCATGGGAAGGCCGCAGCGATCGCGACGTCGCCGAACGAATCGCCAACGACTACACGACCGGCAAGGTTGCGTTCCCGCTGTTCCACAACGACGGAGGATCACTCGCCAAATACGGCGAACTCATCGAAACAATGGACGAAGGAATCGGCCG
>JANOWU010000003.1:0-22993 GCA_031418035.1 Acidimicrobiia bacterium | reverse complement strand
TGGAGCACCTGGCCCGACTCCTTTACCCCGAGCGCAGCCGTCGGCTCATCGAGGATCACCACCTTGCTCCCGAACGCAGCGGCACGGGCCACCGCAACGGCCTGACGCTGACCGCCCGACAGCGTTTCTACTGCCTGCGTGATGTCTTGAAGCGTGCCGATACCCAGATCGTCGAGGGCCGTCTTTGCGTCACGTCGCATCCCCGATTTGTCGAGCATGCGAAAGACGCTTCCGAGTACACCGGGTCGCCTGCGCTCACGACCGAGAAACATGTTCGTCGCGATGTCGAGGGCGGGCGCTACGGCAAGGGTCTGATAGACCGTCTCGATCCCGGCCGATCGGGCTTCCTGTGGTCCGCGAAACGACACGACCTGTCCGTCGAGGCGGATCGCGCCCTGGTCGGGTGACATTGCGCCGGAGAGGCATTTGATCAGGGAGGACTTCCCGGCGCCGTTGTCGCCGATGACCGCCAGGACCTCGCCCGGATACAGCTCGAGGTCGGAACCGTTGAGCGCAGTGACCCGACCGAAGCGCTTCTGCAGACCCTTCGCCGCCAGAATCGGTTCGCTGGCCGGTGCGGATGTTGATGAACTCACTTGGCAACCTTTCGAATCCACTGGTCGAGGCCGACGGCCACGATGATGAGCGTGCCGATCGCGAAGTTCTGCCAGTACGGACTGACTCCCGCGAGTGTCAGGCCGAGGCGAAACACCGAAACGACGAGAGCGCCGATCAACGTTCCGGAGAGGCGTCCGCGCCCGCCGAACAGGCTGGTTCCACCGATGACGACTGCCGTGATTGTTTCGAGGTTCACGTCGACTGCTGCATTGCTGCTTGCCGACAATGACCGTCCGAGTTGAACCCACCCGCCGACGGCATAGAGAAGGCCGGCAACCATATAGACACTTATGATCACCCGAGTGACGTTGATGCCCGCGAGGCGAGCCGCTTCCATGTCGTCCCCCGTTGAGTACACGTGAGATCCCCACGCCGTGTTGGTGAGGATGTAGGTGAACACGATGTACATCACGAACACGAGGACCACGCCAACCGTGATTTTGAGCTTGCCGAAGGAGATTTCTTTGCCGGTCCACAGAAGGAGTGAGTTCAGGCCACCGAGGTTGTCCTTGGACAGCGTGCGCGCCTGGCTGTACACGAGCCCCAACGACTGAAACACATAGAAGGTGCCAAGCGTCGTGATGAACGGCGGCAGTTTGACCTTTGTGACGAGCACACCGTGGAGGAAGCCGAGAAGAAGCCCAATCCCTGCTCCGGCAACAAGCGCAAGGGGTGCCGGCACGCCCTTTTCGAAGAACAGCTTGGCGATCACCAGGTGCGTGAGGAGCATGCCTGTGCCGACGGCGAGGTCGACGCCCGCGGTGAGCACGATCAACGTCTGACCGATCGCCAAGGCCGCCATGACTGCGGTTTGTTGCAGGATGATCCCGATCGTCCCGGCGCGCGCAAACTTGCCGTCACTCAGAAATGTGAAGGCGATCGAGGCGACCAGCAAGACGAAGGCAGGACTGAGGGTGGGGTATCTATGCAGCGCCCGCTGTAGTTGGGCGACGAACCCATTGCGTTGGGAAAACCCGGTCGTCGCGTCAAGCGTTGACGTCGTCGTTTCCATTGCGGCCCCTTATGGCTGAACGTGTGAAGGAATGTTCGGGTAGCACATGAACTGCGAAAACGTTCGGGGGTGGCTCGCGCCACCCCCGAACGTAAGCACGATTTGGCGGACTACAGACGGGGAGAGTTGTCGCAGCCGTCAAACCCTACCTGGATCAGCCCCAGCAAATCTTCTGGCCTTCGGCGACCGAGATGCTCGCCACGCCGTCGACGGGCTTGTCGGTCACCAGTGCGACGCCGGTGTTGAAGAAGTCGAGGCCGGGAGTTACTGCAGGCTTCGGCTTGCCGTTGGCAAGATCAACGATCGCCGCCATGCCCTTTGCGGCCATCTGGCCGGGATACTGCTGTGCGGTTGCACCGATGACACCCGAAGCGACGAGCTCGAGACCGGGCTTGCATCCACCGTCGACGGAGACGATAAGCGCGCCTGCTTCTTTGCCAGCAGACTTAAGGACGTCGTATGCACCCTGCGCGGCCGGCTCATTGATTGTGTACACAACGTTGATGTCGGGATTCTTGGCCAGACAGGTTTCCATGGCGGTCTTGCCACCGTCGACGTTTCCGTTGGTGGGCTCGTGGCACGCAATGACGTAGTCGCCCCCGCCTGCATACTTGCCAGTCGATGGTTCTTTGCCGTTGCCGGACTTGTCTTCGGCCTTCACGATGCCAAGACCGTTGAGGAAGCCCTGATCACGGGCCGTGTCAACTGACACGACCTTGTCGTTGAAGAGGTCGAGCATTGCGATGACGGCCTTCTTGCCACCAAGTGAACCGTTGGTCCACTGGCCGATGAGCTGGCCGGCTTCGTAGTTGTTCGTTGCGAACGTAACGTCGACAGCGGTCGCAGGATTCGGCGGGGTATCGAGCGCAATCACGAGGAGGCCGGCAGCGCGGGCCTTGTCGAGGGCAGGCACAACGTCGTCAGCGGAAGGCGTGATCAAGATGCCCTTGTCCCCGTTGGCGACTGCGGCCTCGATGGCGGCGATCTGCGTGGCGGTATCGCCGTCATCCTTGCCTGCAGCAACGGTCAGCTTCACGTTGAGCTTGTCAGCGTTGGCTTGGGCGTCCTTCTGCATGGACACGAAGAACGGATTGCCGAGGGTCTTCAGGATCAGCGAAACACCGACCTTGTCGCCGCTCGGGGCGGCTGCTGCTCCGGTGTCGGCTGCCTCAGAAGCCATGGCTTCGGTCGCTTCTGCCTCGGACGCCATGGCTTCGGTCGCTTCTGCCTCGGAGGCCACTGCTTCGGTTGCTTCCGCCTCGGTCGCCGCTGCGTCAGTCGACGATGAGTCGTCGTTGCTGCAGCTGGCGAAAAACAGGCCGGATACGGCCACAAGAGCGGCTACGCCGCGCATTTTCGATTTCATCAATTTTTCCCCTTTAAAGAAATATCTCGGAAACAACCCGTGCCTGCGAATCGACAAACGGTTGAGATGGGTCAACTTACCCACCAAAAGACAACGTTGTCAACCGGGTTTTTCCGTGTCTAGACTGGAACCATCGAACGATCCCCACACCCTGACGCTCAAACGCCCGGGCGGGCCCGTCGGGCAACCCTTCGAGATGTCGCTGCGCATGCTGGCGTGAGCTTCAAGACCGTGTCTCGGGTCATCAACCGAGAGGGCGGAGTGAGCCCCGAGCTCATCGAACGGGTCGAGGCTTCGGTGGGAGCACTCGGATATCGTCCCGATGACCGAGCCCGTCGACTCCGTGCACCCGGACAACGATCGAACGTGATCGGGTTCATCCTGGTGGACGTTGCCAACCCGTTCTTCTCGTCCATTCTTCGCGGGATCGAAGACGTTGCTCGGAAGCACGACTGTCTGGTCCTGTCCGGCAGTACCGATGGCGATTCCGAGCGATGGGATCAACTGGTGTCGGCATTTGTGTCACGCCGGGTGGACGGGCTGATCGTCGTCCCGAACGGATCGCATCTCGGGCCGCTCCAGCATGAGATCTTGCGCGGTACGCCACTCGTCTTTGTCGACCTTGACTCGCCCGATGCGAACGAGGTCGACAAGGTTCGAAGTGATCACTACCACGGGGCCCGAATGGCAACCGATCATTTGCTCCGCGCCGGCCACACCGAAATCGCTTACTTCGGCTCGCCGTTGAGCATGACGTCGGCACAGCTTCGCTTCGAAGGTTTTCGTGACGCCATGACCTCCGCTGGTTTGCAGGTCGTGCCGAATCGGGTTCGAACCGGGACACATACTCCCAACGAGTGGCAATCAATCGTTCTGGACTTCTTCCAGCATGGGAACCGTCCGTCGGCGCTTTTCACGGCCCAGAACTTCGCGACGCTCGGTGCATTGCAGGCTCTTCATCTGCTGGGCCTACGACACAGCGTTGCGCAGATCGGATTCGACGATGTCGAACTCGGCGCGGTCGTGACACCCGGACTCACTGTCGTGCCGCAGTTTCCGCTGGAGATCGGCCAACGCGCGACAGAGATCCTCTTTGATCGGATTGAGGGTGGCCGGCATGCGCCGGTGAGCGAGATTCTTCCTCTGTCCATCATCGAGCGAGGATCAGGCGAGATCCGATCTGTTCGGCAGGGTCAGGGCTAGAGGGCAGAACTAAAGGCAGGATTACAGGACCCCACGCTTCATTGCGACGGTGACTGCGGCCGTCCGATCATCGACGCCCAACTTGGCGAAGGATCGCAGGAGGTGTGTCTTCACTGTCGATTCGCCGATGAACAGTCGTCGGCCAATGTCGGCATTGGTCAGCCCCTCCGCGACGGCGCGAAGCACCTCAAGTTCGCGTGGCGTCAATGCGTCGGGGGCGGGCGTGCGTAGGCGGCTCATAAGCATCGCTGCGACACTCGGTGCGAGTACGGTTTCGCCGCGAGCGGCAGCATGAACTGCGCGAACGATGTCGTCGGGCGGGGCGTCCTTCAAGAGGTAGCCCGACGCACCCGCCTCAACGGCGCGAACGATGTCGGCATCGGTCTCGTAGGTCGTGACGACGACCACCTTGGCTGCCGGCAGTTCGGTCCGTAACGCGGCGGTGAAGCCGACGCCGTCGAGCTTCGGCATCCGAAGATCGGAGAGAACGACATCGGGCTGACACTGCAGGGCGAGCCGCAGGCCAGCTTCACCGTCGGCTGCATCGCCGACTACCTCGATGCCCTCGACGCCGTCGAGCATCGCGCGCAGACCTAGGCGGATCATCGCATGATCGTCGACGATAAGCACACGTATGGTCTCGTAGTCGGGCTTGCTCACGCGAGACTCACCTGAACCTCCGTTCCCTCGCCCGGCGTCGAGTTGATGGTGAAGCTGCCACCGACGCTGTCAAGGCGCGTGGCAATGCCATTCAGACCGCGACCGAACGCCGAGGGCGATTCGGCATCGAAGCCCATACCGTCGTCGATGATCGTCGCACGTACGGGAGCGCAATCGTAGTGAAGGCTCACGGTTACGCGAGTCGCGCCGGCATGCTTGCTCACGTTCGTCAGAGACTCCTGCACCGCCCGAAGAAGCACTACCTCGTGCCCAGGTTCCAGCCGCGTGGGGGTGCCGTGCACGACGACATCCGTAAGTGCGCATGATTCGGTCTGGAATCGTTGCGCGATGCGTTCGATCGCCTGGACCAACGACTGTTCCTGGAGAGGCGCAGGAGCGAGGTCCTCAACGAGTGCTCGCGCTTCATTCAGGTTTTCTTGTGCGGCAACCTCTGCACTAGAGAGCAGGCTTCGCGCCCGAGCATCGTCCACGCCGATGAGCGAGTTTGCGCCCCGAACCAGCATCAATATCGAGCCGAGTCCCTGCGCCAACGTGTCATGGATCTCGGCCGACATCCGCTGGCGTTCATCGCGTACGCCGGCGATGTGTTGCGATCGCGCGAGCTCTTCACGCGTCGCGGTGAGCTCCTCGATGAGGCGCTGGCGACCCCTCGATTCCTCGATGATCTTCTCGATCCAGAACCCCATGAGCAGAGCAAAGACCAGTGACATCGCACCAAGAAGTGAACCAGCGAGGAAGCCGGCGGCCGACCAGTTTTCCCAGGCCAGGTTCGCAAATAGGATCGCGAGGGAAAGACCGGCTGCCGCAAACGCCTGGTTCCGGCGACGCTCGAGCATCACGAAACAGAGCGGAAAGAGTCCGAATAGACAGGCCATGAACGCTGGGTGGATGATGAACAGCCCGCCCGCCGATGGAATCAGCAGGGAGAGATAGATGCCCCCTCGCCGTTCGTCGTAGCAGCGGACGGCTTGTTGCCCGTATGCGAAGTACGAAATGATCATCGCGGCTGAAATGATGGCCCCGCTGGTCGACCGAACGGTAAAGCCGAGGTCGAGAACGGCGAGCACCGACGCGAGCGCCGTCGAACCAACGAAGAACACCCCGAACGCAAAGACGTTTCTCTCGCTCGCGTTCTTGTCAACGATGTTCTCGGGCCGCCACGAGCGAGGTCCGCTCCTACGGCTTCGAGCACGGGCGTCGCTCGCAGACTTGTTCATCGGTCCGATCGTACCCATCGAAACGTACGTACACACAGAAACGTTCCTACGAGCGTCCACAGGAGAAGTACACCCGCAGCCTGGGGATGCTGCCACGAACCTCCGGGCTCGACGGCCAGGAACGAGTCGGGGAGGAAGACGGAGCGGTACCCCTGGGCGACCCACTTCAGAGGAAAGATCGATGCGAACATTCGGAGCGTCGGAGAAAGATCGGCGAAACTCACGAACACACCGGACAAGAACTGCAAGGCGACGAAGGGAATGTTGACGATCGCCGCAGCACTTCGTGCGTTCTTGGGGACGCTCGACATGGCGATACCCAAAAGACTGCAGGCGGCCGCCCCGAGGACGGTCACCCAGCCGAAGGTGATCCAGCGGCCGAGCGACGTCGGCAACGTGCACCCGTACAGCACGACGCCCACGATCAGAATCAGCACGAACTCGACGATCATCGTGGCGAGCGTCTGCAGGAACTTCCCGAGGAAGTAGCTCATTCGGGGCATTGGGGTTGCGGCGAGTCGTTTCAGTTCGCCGGCGTCGCGTTCGACCGCAATGGAGATCGAAAGGTTCACGAACGTCACGCTGGCCAGTCCGCTCGCCATGATGCCCGAGAGGAGCACCTGCGAATACTTCAGACCCGGTTGCACGTCTTCGTTTCCAAAGATGGCGCCGAACAAGATGAGCAACATCACCGGAAAGGCCAGTGTGAAGAAGACCGCTTCACGAGTGCGAAAGAAGCTCCTCAGCTCGTAGCGGGCTCTCGCCAGCCCAACACGAAGTGTGCTTGGTAGCTCGCCACGTGAGACGTCATGCCGATCAATAGTGGTGGTCATGCTTCTCCCGTGGAGTCGTTGGAGTCGATGTCGTCTGCACCGTGTTTGGCAACGAGTTGTAGGTAGGCCTCTTCGAGCGTCGGCCGCTCAATGGTGAGGTCCTCGATTTCGATCCCCAGTCGCTCGACCAGAGACAGCACCACCTGTGCCGGTTGATTCGATTCCTCGGTGTGTAGTTCGTGGTTCTCTCGCCAACGAACGACAGAGCACTCGCGATGGGCGCCGCCAATGGCGTTGGGAACATCGAGCGCCACCAGGCGTCCGGCGATGACGACCCCGACCCGATCGGCGAGCACTGCTGCTTCATCGAGGTAGTGGGTCGTGAGAACGATGGTCGTCCCCTCATCCTGCAACTCTCTGATCAGGTCCCAGAACTGACGGCGAGCTTCGGGGTCGAATCCGGTCGTTGGTTCGTCGAGGAAGAGCAGATCGGGTCGTCCGATGATGCCGCGAGCGACGTCGAGTCTGCGTACCTGGCCGCCGGAGAGCCGATCGACTCTCGTGGTCCGCTTGTCCTCGAGGCCGACGAGGCGTATGACTTCCCGAACTGGTCGGGTGGTGGAGTGATACGTCGACTGGAGGGTGAGAATCTCTTCAACGGTTGCGTCATCGACGGTGTTCGACCCCTGAAGCACGATGCCGATGCGGTCGCGCCATCGGCGCGTGGCGTTCGCCGGGTCCGTGCCCAATACCTGAACGGTCCCGCTGGTGCGGTGGCGGAAGCCCTCAAGGATTTCGACGATCGACGTCTTCCCGGCACCGTTGGGTCCGAGGAGCGCAAATACTTCGCCGCGTTGCACGTCAAAGCTAAGTCCACGTACGGCCTTGGTCCCTTTCGGGTAGGTCATGTGTAGGTCGTGCACGGCAATCGCCGGTTCGTCCAGAGTCATGCCTTGATTGTGGCGACAGCGTCGCCAATGCGACATCGGTCGACGTGTTGGTTCTTGGTCCACCGTTCGGTGGACCGCGCTGATGCAGCGCCAGGACTGAACCGCGGGCTATGCGTCTTGGTTTGTGTTCTCGGTCACGGCGAACAGACCGCTACAGAGCCGCGTCATGGCATCGATCGGGACTCTTCGCTCGACGCTCGGGTGATCGAGCCACCAGGTGCCGATTGCTCGCAGCGATCCGCGAATCGCCTCAGCGATCGGCTGGACCTCGTCCTCGGGGAGGTTGGGAAGAAACGTCCGAATCATTGTGACGTCGTTTTCGAGTTGCATGGACGCGACCCGTTGCAGCGTCGTCAGGACGTTCGGGTCCGTCGAGGAAGCAGTGTTCAGCATCCTCCATTGGTCCGGGTGCTGCGCCAGGGCGTCGAACCAGGAAGAGATGATCGCTCGAAATCGTTCCGTCGGCTCTCCCGGGTTGTTCATGAAGGAACGCATCGCGGCCGACGCAAGTTCATTGGCAACGCGTTCGAGCAACATGCAGTACAACTGGCTCTTGGACCCGAATGCACGGTAGAGCACGGGTTTGCTCACTCCGGAGGCTGCAACAATCGCATCGACGGTCGCGGCATCGTATCCGCGTTCGCAGAACTCTCGGGTGGCAGCGGCAGTTACCCGTACGTCGAGTTCGTTGGGGGGAAAGCGGGGCGGGCGGCCAACCATTTGACCATTCTTCCTCAGTTCCGATAGTGTACTAATCGGTACGTTATTCGTTCGTGCACTGGAGGACGCTCATGGATACATCTACGGAACCTCACATGCTGATGCGGGCCACGACACTCGCGTACCTCGCGGCATTCGTGTTTCACAACGCCGATCATGCCCGACGGGGAGTCGATGCAACTCCCGAGGCGGTCGTCTGGGCCGGGACGCTCGTCGCGATGTTGACGGCCGTTGTCGCAACACTGGTGTTCACCCGGCATCAACTCGCGTCCCGAGTCGCTGCGATCTGTGGCTTGGCGATCGCGGTAGGAGTGTCGTTCGCGCATCTCATTCCGATAGAAAGTGCGCTTACCGATCCCCTCACAGCTGACGGCATCAACGCAGTCAGTTGGATCGCCGTTCTCGCCGAAATCATCCTGGCCCTGACGTTGGCGTTCGTCGGTTGGCGGATTACGAAAGCTTCAACGCATTGGGCTGGGCGCCACGTGTGAGACGCGCACCATGAGGGACACAGGCGGGCCTAGCGGCGTGAAAGAGCGCCGAGCCCGAGCGCCGATTGCACGAACGTGACCTCGTGCTTGTTGTGAAACAAGTGCTGCACCGCGGAGTTGGGAAGCTGGCGTAGTGCCCGAATGACCCCGTGGTCCGTCGGTCCCTGAAACTTGACGCTGCAGACGATCGTGTCGGCATGGCCCTGCCATGTCTCGATCAACCGCATGATCTTGCCCGGGTACCCGATGACGTCGCTGCACATCCAGTGCACGTGGCCGAACGTGCGCGGATCGACTCCGAAAGCACTGCCTTCGATAGCCGTGACGTTCGGGAGCGCATCGACCTGCGCGTCGAGGGGTGCTCGGTCGATCGCAACGACGTCGGAACCGAATTGCGCGAGAGTCCACGTCCATCCGCCGGGACTTGCCCCGAGATCCAGACACCGTTCGCCCTCGACCGGAAAGCGGCGCAGGAGAGCAAGCGACTCCCAGAGTTTCTTGTACGCGCGATTCGGCGGACCCACCCGATCCTCCACGAACTCCGCTTCGCCGTTGGCGAACGGACTGCGACAGTCCCCCGATACCAGCATGAGGTTGGGGTTGAGCAGCGTCCACGACCCGAGCGGCGCACTCAACGAGGCCTGACCCATCGTCAGTGGTTTGGCACTCACGTGGGGGAGCTTCTCGGTGATCAGGCCAGTTCTGCCGCGGTGGTCGTCGGCCAGCGCGGCCCAGTTCCGCTGGATCCCCCGGAGCTGTTTGGCCGCATCGCCGATCGAAGCGATCTCCACCTCCGTGGCGTCGAACCAGATGTTGATCGCCCACGCCACGTCGATCGGTGAGTCAGTGCTCACATACAGTCGGCCGTGGACGAACCGTACCGAGCACCCGCGAAGGTCGAGCTCCTCGGCGAGTTGAGGCTCATACCCCGGCGCAGCGAGGTAGGCGGTCATTGGCACCCGCTCACCGTAGCGGGCCCGCGACAGCTGGCCCTGCCGGGGGGTGTGCGCGACAATGGCCCAAGACCGACCACGTCGCTTCTGGCGATCGCGAGTTGAGATCGATCACGAGATGAGGCCTCATGACCTACGAAGCTCCGACCATCGACGCAACGGCCCCCGTGGCGGACTGGGTACACGATTTCGATCTGTTCGACGATGGGTACGTACGCGACCCCTATTCGGTATGGGCGGAGGTGCGGGACTGCCCGGTGCTCACCAGTGAGCGGTGGGGTGGGTCGCACCTCGTGATCGGCTACGACGCCGTCGTGCAAGGTGCTGCGAACACAGCCGCGCTCACCTCAACGCTCGGCACCTCCGCCGCGCCGACCCTTGACGATCACCGTGACCCGGAGCGTCCTCGCTCGATTATCAACAGCGACCCACCGGATCACGCACCGGTGCGCAGGGTGATCCTGCCCAGCTTCTCGCCGCAGGCTGTTGTCACCTACGAACCCGTGACGAGAACGCTCTGTGAGTCGTTGATCGCGAAGCTGCTCGCCGCGAACCCCCATGCCGGAGATGCCGCGGTCGATTACGCGCAGCAGATCCCGGCTCGAGTCATCGGAAGAATCCTCGGCGTCCCCGAGCAAATGACCGACGAGTTCATCGGTTGGGTGCGCGATGTGCTCGAGACCGGTGTTCAGAACCCGCAGCAGCGAAAGGTCGCGTTCGAGCTCCTGAACGGGTACCTTGCCGGGGAGGTCGCAAGTCGTCGACGCGAACCCCAGGACGATCTGATCACGCGCCTGACCCAGGCCGCGCTCGAAGACGGCACACCGGTGCGTGACCGCGACATCGTCGGGAACCTCGGCCTCCTCCTCGTGGCCGGAATCGACACGACGTGGTCCGCGATCGGTGCGTCGCTCTTGCATCTCGCCCAGCATCCCGAGCATCGCGCCCAACTTCGCAACGATCCGTCGTTGTGGCCCACGGCCATCGAGGAGTTCCTGCGGGCCTTCGCCCCGGTCACGATGGGACGAATCGCGCTTCGCGACACCGAGGTGGGCGGGTGCCCGGTTGCCGAAGGGCGTCGTGTTCTGCTTTCGTTCCCCGCGGCAAACCGGGATCCGAATATGTTCGAAAATCCCAACGACGTCCAACTCGATCGAGCACACAACCGTCACATGGCCTTCGGCTCCGGCATTCATCGGTGCGCGGGTTCAAACCTCGCGCGCATGGAGTTGCGGGTTGCACTTCAAGTCTGGCTCGAGAACATCCCCGAGTTTTCCTTGGTTGATCCGACCCAGGTGACGTGGGCGGGGGGTCAAGTTCGTGGCCCCCGTTCCATCCCCGTCACCATCGGGCCTGGCGGAGTGAGCTAGCTCAGAATCGTCACGACGCCGGTGTTGGCGTCGAGCCGGATCGTCGCGCCGTCGCGAATGATGCGGGTCGCGTTCGTCACGCTCACGATGCAGGGAATCCCGAGCTCGCGGCTCACGATCACCGCGTGACTCAACGGAGCGCCAACGTCGACGATCACTCCGGCGGCCGGCACGAACAACGGTGTCCACGACGGGTCCGTGATCGGCGCGACCAAGATGTCACCCGGCTCGAGAGCTGAGGGGTCGTTGGAGTCGAGCACCACGCGGGCGCGTCCCTCGACAAACCCGCTGCAACCAACGAGCCCCGAAACCGTTTCGCCGACCTTGAGTTGCTGCGCATGAGATGCGTCGCGTCGGGGCCAACTCGACGGCCCCGGGTCGGAGCCGTTGAACACAAAGGAAGGATCGAGGGACTGCAGGTTTCGATACTCCGCTCGACGCTCTCGGATTCGATCCGTAAGTGCACGTGGGTTTTCGATCAATTCGTCGTATTCGGCCATGCGCACGAAACCGAAATCCTCGATCTCGTCGAACGCGCCAGCAGCGATCATCTGACGACCCAATTCACGCAGCGTCATCCGGAACTCATGAATGAGTCGAATGTTGTTCGTCTTGGTTCGCTCGCGTCCCGGAAGCCATGCGGGCGAGCAACCAATCGCCGCGGCCAGTTGTCCGTGCACTGCGGCGTCGCCCTCAACCATCGCGAGTAGTTCGGTCGCGGCCTTCGCACGTTGGTCAGCGCGCTGAGCATTTTGCGTTGCAGGATCCATGGACTCCGGTGCCATACGCATGCGATCAATCGCTGCAAGTGCAAGGTTCGGACGGGTTTCCCACGTTGGCGAACGCATCTCCCACTCGTTCGGACCGCGACTGCCGAACTCGACCAGGAACGCATCGAAAGCCTGCTTGAGCGCGAGCGCACCGGGATCGCTGGCCGCCTGCAAACGGTCATGCAACCCGTCGACGCCCCCGTCGAACAACTTCGTGAGCGACTCCGACGCCGCGACGGTACGACCCATCTCCCACATGGCGCTGCTCGGCGCGGCAGAGTCGACCTCGCCGAACCCGGCGATAAGGGCCATGATCAGGTCGGGTCGCCCGACCGCAGTGGCAACCCCGCTGATAACGGAAACCGGAAGACTCGCCATATACGTGGTGAAGATGTGTTCGGCGAACATCTTTCGGTGGGCCGGGATGATCTGGAGGAAACGATCCCACAGCTGGCGCGGGTTCATAGCCGCGAGATCGGGCCGATCCGCTCGCAACGCCTTCGTTTCCCTTCGATGGTCGGTGGGCCCCTCTAACGCGTCGACCGACTGCTGAGCGAACGCCCACCCAAACGTGGCCCCGATGACCTCGGCCAATTCCGGACGAGCGTCGCCCGGCTGCTCGACATACTCCGGAATGCCGGGCTGGGCACCAAAGAACTGGGCATCCATATCGCGCCATGTCAAACCCGGCGCGCGCTCGCCGAACAAGCGAATCAACGACGCATTGAGGTAGCAGTAGCCGCCCATAACCCCGAGCTGCGCGTACTCGTTTTCCGGAAACTCATTGAGGTCGAAGGCGCCGATTCGGCCCCACGCATCGCGCCATCCCAACTCTGCAAACCAGAGGACGGAGTCGCTCGTGAGTGGCGTGACCTGATCGGGAAAGACCTCACCGACGTTCGCTCGGGTGTAGAGGGGAAAGCGTGTTGAAAGGTCGGTGTCGGTGACGTAGTACTTCGTGGTCATTTCATCCTCCGCTTGGTGTGCCCTGGAGCATACGGGTTTTCAGAAGACCCTGGCAGTTGAGGTTTTTCAGTTCGCTCCCGGTCATGGGAAATCGTTGATGGCCGCATACGTCGTGGGCCAGAAGGGGGGTCGACGTCGCGAACTGGCCACCATCGGCGTCACGGTTGCCGTGACTCATACGGTTGGCGTGGTGGTGCTGGGTGTCGCCGCGCTCACCAGTTCGTCGTTCTCGCCTGAACACACCTTCAAGTGGGCCGGTGTTGTGTCGGGGTTGTTGGTGGTGCTGGTGGGTATGGGGCTGTTTCGCGATCGTCTGCGTACGTATCGAGCGCGTCGGCCTCATCCACGAGCGGTGCACACTCATGATGATCACGCGCATGGGCATGGGCATGGGCACGAGCACCCGCATCCCCATGAACATGAGCACCCGCACCCGCACCCGCACCTCATGCGCACCCGCACCCGCACCCTCATGCGCACCCGCACCCGCACGCGCATCCGCACCGTGTTGCGATTCGGCGTCGTGTTCCGCAGTGGCGCTCGCGTCAACTCGACGCGGCTCGCAACGATCCGAACTTCGTGGTCACGAATCATGCGCACGGCGGGGCGAGTCATACGCACGTTCTGCCGGCCCGGGTGCCAAGGTGTCGCGACGTCAGCTGGTGTCGATGGGATTCGCCGGGGGCCTGGTTCCCAGTCCTTCGGCGCTCGTCGTACTGCTCGGGGCAATCGCCCTGGAGCGTCTGTGGTTCGGGGTCATTCTCGTCGTCGCCTAGGGCATCGGTCTTGCCCTGACGCTGGTCGGTGCCGGATTGCTGCTGGTCTATTTCGAAGGCAAGCTCAAGACCTGGAGCGCCGGAAGCGCGCGGGGAGGCGTCCTCACGCCGATACTCGGCGCCTTGCCGATTGCGTCCGCCTTCGCCCTTATCGGCGGCGGCGCCCTCCTCATCACCCGGGCCCTAACGTCGATCTGACCACCGCCACTCCAACTCCAACTCCAACTCCAACTCGGTGTGGTGTCCACTCCAACTCGATGTTTTCGGCGCCGATTCTTGGGCGTTTTCAGGTGAGTTGGCCCGCGTCGAGACCCAAGTTGGCCCGCGTCATCCCGCAAGTTGGAGTTGGAGTTAGAGTTGGAGTGCAGGCGCAAATGCGGCCACGAATGCGGCGACGAAAAGTTGGCGCTATTGCTGGACCAGGGTGAGGGGGTTGCCTTCGGGATCCGTGATGGCGGCGAGCGTCGGACCACCCGGGACGTCGAGTTGCTCCAGGACAACCGTTGCTCCGAGCTCGGTAGCTTTCGCCAACGACTCGACGAGATCGCGGACCTGGATGTAGAGCGTGACCCCGCTGCGCGAACTCCGGCGAATATGTCCGGCCGGTCCAGCTTCGGGTGCACCCAGTCCGGCCGTGAAGCTCATGATGGGGCCGTCGCTGATGTCCCACGAGAAAAGCGCAGAGTAGAACGCTCGTTGACGCTCCGGGTCAATCGCTTCGATCTCGAAGTGTACGAGCGGTCGGGCCCAATCTTTCGTCATGAACGAAATCTATGTGACCCACTCATGAGGTGCGTCCCCAAAACAACTGGCGGACCTCGTCGCTGTTCATCACACCCGGCTTGCTGTTGAACGCAAGGACCGCCACGAACCGCGGATGTGTGCCGAGGACCTCGGTGACTCGGTGAAGCGAAACTCGACCGGCGAAGATCGACATCGTGCCCGTTCGGAAGGGTAGACGTTGCACCCGAGACTCGTCGCCACCGATGATCGTAGCGATGGCATCGGCCTCGCTCCCGTCAGCTCGGCGGATGTGGGGGACGTATTCGAAGAAGCCACCGTCGTCGGCCTCGTGCAACATGATCGTGGTGGTGAACTCGGTCTCGTCGAAATGCCACCCATGAAAGTCGCCGGGCCGGAATACGTTGATCGAGCAAGCGCCGAGAGGATCGGCGAGTCGATAGAGGTCCGATGCTGCGAGGACGTCGCGAACGAACGCGACAAGTGGCTCCCATTCATAGAGCCGACGCAAAGAGGACTCACGATCGAGAAGGTCGTCTGCGATGGACCCGACGACCGTGCGAAGTTGCGCCGTGCCGACATGTGCGTCCTGGAACGTTGCTGCATCGTTGAGGTACACGTTGTGGGTGTCGTCGCAGAGGAACGCATCACCGGACTGCCTCGCTGCCTCCTTGGCGATCGAAGCAACCGCTCTCGGGTTCACGAACCCCGGGAGAAGGGCGACGCCATTTTCCGAAGTTGCTCGCGACAGGCGTCGACGACAGCTTGTCGTGCCGCCCCGTCTGACGCGATCGGATACCGCTCGAGATCAACGACGTCGTCGATGGTGGACTTCATATTCCCCCTCGCAGATTCCCTTGCGGATATCTCTATCTGATCTCGATGTTGACACTGTGCAATGTATGGTCCGCCGAATCCGCGATGCGAATCACATACGTACCGGGGGTGACAACCCACGAACCTGTATCGGAGACGTTCGCTTCGACCAACTCCCCGGTGACCGTCGCCTGACGCGGCGACCGGTAGACGTCGCCGGGGTCCCAACATGCGAAGCTTCGGAAATCGAGGGTGAGGGATGCTTCGGCGGTTGCGCCCGGTTCGATCCACAACTTCGCGAATCCCTTCAGTTCCTGCTGTGGGCGGACCAGCGAACCGGTTGGCGGGGCGATGTAGCACTGCACGACCGATGCGCCGCGTCGTGACCCGGTGTTCTTGACCGGCACGGTCACCGTGACGTTTGCCCCCTTCGCCAGCTCGGCCGCTAAAACCGTATGTGCACTGATGGATGGCTCCGCCATGTCGAATGTCGTGTACGACAGACCAAACCCGAATGGGAACGCCGGGGCGATCGAGCGTCGGTGATACCAGCGATAGCCAACGAAGAGACCTTCGCCGTAGCGAACCTGGTTGTTCTCGCCCGGAAAGTTGTCGAACGCAGGGGTGTCTTCGATGCGCTTCGGGAAACTGGTTGGGAGGCGTCCACTGGGGTCGGTGACGCCGGTCAACACGTCGGTGAGCGCTTCAGCCGTACCTTCGCCGCCGAACCAAATCTGGATGACGCCGGCGACATCGTCCACCCACGGCATCGCGACCGGTGCGCCAGTGTTCACGATGACGATGGTGTTCTTGTTGACAGCTGCGACCCGACGAACGAGTTCGTCCTGGTCGCCCGGCAAGGCGATCGTGGTGCGGTCGTACCCTTCGGACTCCCAATCGTTGTTGGTGCCTACGACGACGAGGGCGACGTCGGACCGCGCGGCCACCGTCACGGCTCGATCCATCAGATCGATGGGAGGAACCGGGCGGATTCCGATCTGGGCACCGTGGATGAACTGCGGCGTCAGGGCCTGGTACTCGATCACGATGTCGTACGTTCGCCCAGCCTCGAGCGACTCGACGGATACAAACTCCTTCGAGCCCATCCCGAAAAAGGCTTCACCTTTCGGCGCAGCACTGGTGATGCCGTCGAAGATCACACGTCCATCGAAGATAACCCGCGACGGACCTACCTCAACCACGGCGAAATGGTGTGGGCCGTCAACATCACATGCGTACGTACTTGTTGCGCGGAAGGAGAAGTTCGATGCACCGATACCGGGGTCCTGACCGGCCAGCAGAATGGCGCGCCCGTCGACGCGTTGCATCGTGAGTCTTGGCGACCCAGTCCAATTCGTGTTGTCGAACACGTCGATGGTGAAGCCAGCCTCGCCCGATTCCGATCGTAAGCGTGCAGATGCAATAGGGACTCGCAGGTCGATGTCGCAACCTTTCTCGAACGTGACCTTCTCTGCTCCGAATCCGGTTTGCAGCGCTTGGAGAAGTGACGGCATGGTGCGCGGGAGCACTTCCGCGCTTCCCCCGCCCATGATCCGCGGGGTTGCCGCGTTTGGTCCGAGAACCGCGACACTGCCAATGGCGCTCGGGTTGATCGGAAGGGCTCCGGTGTTGGCGAGCAGCACCATCGATTCTGCTGCGCCGGCGCGGGTCAGCGCACGGTGAATCGACTCATCGAGCTCGGGGACAACGATCCCCTCGACGACCGGTGCCGACTGCACATCGAGCTCGTCAAACAACGTGAGCATACGACTCACGATCTCATCGAGTTGTTCCTCGGGAACTTCGCCGCTGCGTACTGCGGTCGCCAGGCGGGAGCCGTAGAAACGATCGGGCGCGGGCATCTGGAGGTCGAGACCAGCACGTGCGGCTCCAACCGTTGATGCACCACCGAACCAGTCGGTCATGACGATGCCCTCGAATCCCCACTCCGTCCTCAGGATCTCGAAGAGCGACTCGTTCTCTGCGCAGTACGTACCGTTGAGACGGTTGTAGGCCGTCATGATCGCAAGGGCATTCGCTTCACGTACGGCAATCTCGAAAGGAAGGAGGTACATCTCTCGCAGCGTGCGCTGATCGATGACCACGTCGATGGTCATTCGTTCGTACTCCTGATCGTTGCCGACGAAGTGCTTCACGGTCGCCGCAACGCCCTTCGACTGCACGCCACGAACGAAGGCAGCCGCGGTTTTGCCCGAGAGGAATGGGTCTTCGGAGTAGCACTCGAAGTTACGTCCGCCGAGGGGCGAGCGATGAAGGTTCACGGTGGGAGCGAGGAGGAGGTGTGAACCCTTGCGTCGAGTTTCCGATCCGAGAACGGCCCCGAGTTGTTCGACCAACTCGGGGTTCCACGTCGCACCGAGCGCTGAACCGCACGGGATACAGATCGAGGTTGTCTGGTTCCCGATACCTGGAAACACGCCGCCTCGCGCACCGGCTGGCCCGTCGGTCATATGGACCGATGGGACTCCGATGGCAGCAAGGGGCGCAGTGCTCCACGTGGTGTGACCGGCGGTGAGCGACGCCTTTTCATCCAGTGTGAGTTCGTTGGTTTTCGGGTGAAGCGACCTGGTCATTCCAGTAGCTTCTCACTTCGCGGTCGCGTGGCGGACCCGACAACAGAAGTGTTACTGAACGATTTCGGAGATCTGCATCACGGGCGCGATCGTCGTGTAATTGGCGATGTCGGCCATGACTGCACCCGTCGCCCCGCTTCCCATCGAGGCCTGGAAGGCTTCCATCGAGTCGAAGGTGAAATGCACAGCGGCCACACTCGGCCCGTTCACGCCCTTGTCGATCGACGCTGATTTGGCGGCCGGCCACGAGGAAAGACACAGCGGCACGTGGGTCGACTGGTAGTAGTCGTGATCGAAGGATGCACCCTCGGTGATCGGATAGTTGACGGTTACGCGGATCATGAATGGATCGTACCGCAGGCATAGTCGGGACCGGACGTGACGATAGAAGGGAGTACGCGCCAATTCATGCTTCTCCTGTACGGAGACACGGTCGAACGAGAGAAAGGCACTTGCACCAATTCATGTTCCTCATGCACGACGACACGGTCGTTGCGCAACACGGCGATGAGCGTTTCTGGATGGCAACCCGGTCTACGAAGCCGGGGGGACAGTCGAAATCCGTGAACTCATCGTGGACTAGATCAGATCGCTCGCATGCGGTTGTTGCGTGCGTTGTGCTCGACCTCGGCGAGGCCGAGGGCTTCGAGAACCGGTGGCACGTAGTTGCCGAATCGACCTCGTAGGCCCTTCTTGAATCCGTACCAATCCCCAATCGGGTTCTGCGGCGATCGACCCCACGCCTCGACCGTTCCCTCAGCAGCGGGCTTCTGTTCATCGGCATTGCCGAGGGCCATCCAATCGCCGTGGGCCTTGAGCATCGCGTGGAGATCAGCGATGCATGCGAGGTGGTAGCGCAACTGCGTCTTGCCCACCTGAACGACCAGCGCGGGCGGATTCGCCTCGGGGTCGCGGTATGCCTCGAACTCGCTTGCTCCGGGCGGGGTTGTGAGCTTCCAGGGGTCGCCTGGGGTACCGCTGCCTTCTACGTCATCACGCGTCATGGCGATAGCGTCGCATACCAAACCAGACATCTGCTGTCAGGTATCAGAAGTACGCTGCGAAATGTGCGAGCCGCCCGAGTTCTCGAGATGTTGCTCGTGTTGCAGCGCAGTGGTCGGACAACCGCCCTCGCTCTCGCCGAGCGGCTCGAAGTTTCACAACGCACGATTCTGCGAGACGTCGAAGCGCTGGGCGAAGCCGGCGTGCCGATCGTTGCAAGTCGAGGCTCCAAAGGCGGCATCGAGTTGTTGCACGGATTCCAAACGCACCTCAACGGACTCACCGCCGATGAAGCGGCTTGTCTCTACCTTGTTGGCCAACCGCTGGTTGCTGATCAACTCGGACTCGGCGTCGCTACCCGCTCGGCGCGCCACAAGCTTCTGAACGCGCTTCCCGATGCACTCGGCGAGGAGGCCGAACGACTGGAAACATGGTTCTTGAACGATCCGGACCCGGGGAACCAAATTCCAAAAGGAGAACTTCGCCGAATTGTCGAATGCGTCCGTCTGCATCGAGAGATCGAGATCACCATCGGGGATGGCCCCGCGCGACGGGTGCGTCCCCTCGGCCTCGTGATGCGAGCCGGATCCTGGAACCTCGCGATCTCGGGAACGGACGGTACGGAGTTCGTGTGCATCGACGACGCGCGACGCGTCGCACGAGCCACACCTTTGTTCCTCCAGTGAACTTCGATCTCCAAGACGCTTGGCGGCGCCGCCGTGCATGCGGCTTCGCGGCTCGTTGAGGATCGCTTCGACTCGAGGGTCGAGGGGCGCCGCGTCCGATCAGTGTTGAATTGTCACGGGGCTTGGGCGAGAGTGGGCCTATGACCACGATCGACGCCGTCGCCGCAATGCTCGCCGAAGAAACCGGGCTCGCTGTTGTGAGCACTGCGCATGTCGATGGACGTGTTCTGTCGAGCGTGACCAACTGCGGCGTCGTCGAACATCCGGTGACGCTCGAAAGGCAGGTTGCGTTCGTTTCCATGGGGACGGCGACCCGGCTCCGTCATATTCGCCGTGGTGCTCCCGCGACCATCGCAGTCCGCCGTGGGTGGAAATGGCTATCGGTTACCGGCCAGGCGGAACTTGTTGCGGCGAGTGATCGGCCAACAGGCATGAGTGCTGACTCGTACCGGTTGCTGTTGCGAGAGATCTTTCACGCGGCCGGCGGCACACACGACAACCTTGCCGAATACGATCGCGTGATGGCCGAAGAAGGACGGGTTGCGGTGTTCGTGCGGCCGAGCCGAATTCTGGGGAATGGATGAGGCACCAAGCCATCGGGCAGACGTAGGAACGGGGGGACCAGCTGATGTCGAACGAGAAGGATGTCGACGCAGACGCTCGGCCGTGGTTGCGGCAGGGCGATGCTGCGATTCGTTTCGAGTGGGGCGTTCCGGGAATCACCGCGCTTCCCAGCGACATCGTTGTGGTTGTTGATGTGCTGCGCTTCACCACGGCGGTCGACGCAGGAGTGAGTCGAGGTGCAGTTGTCCTTCCGTATCGGTGGAACGACGGTACCGCGCAGGACTTTGCACTCCGTATGCACGCCACGCTGGCGGACCCGGGAGATGAACGAGGACCGTCGTTGTCGCCGATCAGCTTGGGTTCGCTTCACCGAGGCGACCGTGTCGTGCTTCCATCGCCGAACGGTTCGACGTGTGCCGTTACAGCGAATGAGAAGGGATCCGTTGTTGTGGCGTCGTGTCTTCGCAATGCGTCGGCCGTCGCAGCATGGGTCATGCAGCAACGGGGCACCGTGACGGTGATCGCATGTGGCGAACGTTGGCCTGATGATTCGTTACGGCCTGCACTGGAGGACTACCTCGGCGCCGGAGCATTGATAGGTGCGCTTACTGGTTCGAAGTCACCCGAAGCCGAGGCTGCCGTGCACGTTTGGCAGGCGAATCGCGATCGTCTCTATGAAGTCGTATCCTCCTGTGTGTCAGGTCGCGAAGCTATTCAACGAGGATGGCGAGGAGATCTCGACTTTGCGTTGCACGTCGACGCGAGTCGCTGTGTACCCATGCTCCGTGATGGCGGATTCGTGGACGTCGCACCCGAAACGCTGGCGCCCGAGCTCTTGGAACAATGACTTGGCTCCGGGTAGCGTCACGGCGATGAACTCTGCCTCGAACTCTGCCTTGAACTCGGTGCTTCTCGAGACGATCGAACCGGCGATTTCACTGATCACACTCAACCGTCCTGATCGGCTCAATGCGATCGACGGCGTGCTTCTCAACGAACTCGACGCGGCCCTCGATTCGATCGAGAACGACGGTGAGACCCGAGTCGTGATCCTCACCGGTGCTGGACGTGCGTTCTGTGCGGGTGCGGACTTGAGCGGCGGCCGAGCACCATGGACGACGCCCGCACGTACGGCGCTCAAGACGGGGTATAACAACCAGGTTCGACTCGCCGATCAGATGCAACGCATCTACGAGCTTTCCGTACCGGTGATCGCAGCGGTGAACGGGGTAGCGGTGGGTGGCGGTCTGGCGTATGCCCTTCACTGCGACATTCGTATCGCTGCCGACACCGCGCGTTTTGGCTCCGCGTTCATCAAGGCCGGGTTCTCTTCGATGGACATGGGCACGAGTTACCTCCTTCCGAAGATCGTCGGTGTGGGCCGGGCTCGCGAGATGATGCTCACCGGCCGAATCATCGACGCTGCAGAGTCCGAACGAATTGGGTTGGTGCAAGAAGTTGTGCCGGCGTCGAACTTGATCGACGCGGCGCTCGCTACCGCAAGGCTGATCGCTGCGAACAATGAGTTCGGCGTCTGGCAGACCAAGATCGGACTCAATGCCGCGCTCGATGCTCCGAGTCTGCGGCATGCCAAAGAGATCGAGAACCGGACCCAGATTCTTGCGGTGCAGACGGGCAATCCCCGTGAGGCGGCAAAGGCACTCTTCGAGAAGCGTCCACCACACTTCGAACGGATGTAGCGCAATCCTGGTTGCGGATGTTCGGATACCGGCTCGCGTAGTTGGAGCGTCAGTCGCTCCCGGAGCGACTCACGCTCCAAGAACGGTGTGAGTGTACGTGGAATCGTCTCTCGACCACTCTCTTGCTCTTGCCGAGTCTGCGGCACTGTCGGCTGTCTCCTGCCTGCAAAATGGCGCTGTCGTCACAGCGGCGAACGTAGCGGCGGCTCGTGCTTTGGTCGACCGTTTCGAGATGTTGTGTACACGTATCGTCGTTCCGTTCGCGGAGTCGCCAGTGACACGTGATGACGGGTACCGCAACATCTCTGAATGGCTCGCTTTCAATACCCACGCCCGACCGGGTGAAGGTGAACGCCGCCTCGCCCACGCTGAGGTGTTCGCGAAACTGCCCGGGTGGTCCGACGCGGCTGATGCGGGCACCATCGGTGTGTCACAGGTGAGCGTCGTTGCGAAGGTACTCACGAAAGCGCGTTTGCCGTTCCTGATCCGCGACGCAGAAATGCTGTTGCGGTTCGCGCACACGTTGTCCTTCTCGAACTTCCGCAAAGCAGTCGCGTTATGGGTTTCACATTGCGCCGACGTGCTCGGTGACCCGACCTGTGAGAAGGATCACGAAGAGGCGCGTCGGTTGCAGTTGTCGCCGACGTCTGGTGGGATGTGGATCCTGAACGGTCTGCTCGACGCACTTGGTGGGGAGGCATTATCGAAAGCTCTCGAAGCGGCGATGCCAAAACCGTGCGAGGGTGACAACCGGACTCCGGCGCAGCGTCGACATGACGCGTTGGTTGACATCGCACACGAGTCTCTGGCGAACGAAGGTCGCGTGAACGTTGGCGGCGAACGTCCTCACGTCACCGTCACGGTCGACGCGAAGTCAGGAATCGCGCACACATCACAGATGGTCAGGTTGTCGTCGTTCACGCGTGACATGTTGTTGTGTGACTGCGTGACTACGAGCGTGTGGTTGAGTGCGGACGGAACCCCGTTCGATGTGGGTACACCGACGTCAGAGGTTCCGGCACGC
>JANOWU010000002.1:0-31452 GCA_031418035.1 Acidimicrobiia bacterium | reverse complement strand
TTCGAGACGTTTCGCGGTCAGGTCTGCCTGATCGTGAACGTCGCCAGTCGTTGAGGCCTCACGCCTCAGTACGCAGGTCTGCGTACATTGCACGACGAAAACACCGCCAAGGGATTTCAGGTCCTCGGGTTCCCCTGTAACCAGTTCGGAGCCCAGGAGCCCGGCACCGATGCTGAAGTTCTCGAGTTTGCGACGACGAACTACGGGGTGAGCTTTCCGATGTTCTCGAAAATAGAGGTGAATGGCGCCGAGGCCTGCGGCCTGTATGCGTGGTTGAAGGAACAAACGGGCGGCGCCGACATCGGTTGGAATTTCGAGAAGTTCCTCATCGACCGATCAGGCGCAGTGGTGGCTCGATTCGGCCCCCAGACGACACCGGAAGAAATCGCAGCGCAGCTCCCTCAGTACCTGTCGTGAGGTCCTCCGCGACGTGGCTGGTTTACAAACGCTCGACATGAGCGCAACACTGGGCACGTCGCAGAGACTCTCGGTCCTTTCAACACAGTATCGATCAATCACCATAAGCGCACTTACGCTTCTGGCCCTGGCCGCATTCGATGGTATGGCCGTCGCTGCGGTACTTCCGAGAATCGGGGCCGACCTCGGGATCGACCGGCTGCCATGGGTGCTTACATCGTTTGCGCTGACCTCGACTCTGGCGTTGCTGATTGCCGGCCCGGCCATCGACGCTCTGGGCGTCCGGTCGGTGTTTCGTATCACGATCGCCGTGTTCTTTGTCGGCAGTCTCCTCTGCGCAATCGCTCCAAGCCTCGAGATACTGATCGCGGCCCGGGCTGTTCAGGGCATCGGTGGAGGCATGGTCATGGCCGTGACGATCTCCAACGTGGGAATTGCGTATCCACCCGAACTGCGCTCCCGGGCCTTTGCGGCCAACTCTACGGTCTGGGGTGTCATGGCTTTGGCCGGTCCGGCCGCTGCAGCGTTCATGTTGAACCTCGTCAGCTGGCGGGGCATTTTCGTGATTTCGCTGCCTCTCGTGGCGGTCGCAGCCGCGATCGGTTGGAGTCGTATGGGAACAGACAAACATGCTCGCCATGAAATGGCGATTGATCGAACTGGCGTGGTCATCCTTGCGCTGTTCGTGTCAGTTCTCCTTGTCGGACTCTCGGAGCTGACGTGGTGGTCCGCGCTCGCCGTGGGAATCGGGGCCGTCCTCGCAGCTGTGTATTGGTTTCACTCCGGACGGGTCGCTTCCCCGGTGCTCGCCCGACGTCATTTCGCGTCGTTCCCGTTCGGGTTGTTGAATCTGATTCCCCTTGCGTTCTTTGCCGGTCCCGTGTCGATCGACTCGTTCATCCCCGTCTACGTACAGGGTGGCCTCGGAAAGGGAACGTCGGTTTCGGCGTTCGCCGTAGCGTTCCTGGCCATTGGCTGGACAACGGGCAGCCAGATCGTCAGTCGTGCACTCGACCGAATTCAAACCACAACCGTGATGGTGGTGGGTTTTGCTCTCGCCCTCCCGGCCCTCGGAGTTGCGATGACCTTTGGAACGGAAACCCCGATCGGGCTCATCTTCATGTTGTCCTTTGTTCAGGGCATGGGCATCGGGTCGATAACCAACGCAACGCTCTCGCTTCTGCAGCGTGTTGCCTCGCCGGATGAAATGGGGCGTGCTTCGGCCGCACACCAATTCCTTCGCAACTTCGGCGCAACGCTCGGCACCGCCTGCGCCGGAGCAATCATCCTGTTCGTCGTCAGTCGGCGCATCGGCAGCGTCGAGCCGGTTCAGCGACTGTTGAAGGGGAAGGACACGACCCTCTCCGAACCGACGAGGGAGGCAATTGCCGCGGGCTTTCGGGCTGCGGCAACACTGGCGTTCGTGGTGACCTGCGGTGGATTCCTGGTCGCTCTTCGCGTACGCCAACGATTCGCCAGCATCGAAGCGCACCGCACCGAATCAAACAACACCGAATCAACCAGCACCCTCGAGAGCGGCACCGCCCCGTCGTAGGGAAACTCAGGGCAGGAGACGCTGCTGGCGAAGACGTCGGAAGATGTTTCTGAACATGTCCTCGCTGTCCAGACAGTCATGAAAGCCGTGTGAACGGGCGAGGATGGTGCTGTTGACGATCGAGATGGACGAACGACTGGGTGGACCGACGATTCGGTCGCAGTACACCAGCGAGTTGTAACCGACGAACTCCACGAGGTTCGACGGTGCCACCAGGCCGTACGTGTGCACGATCGCTGCCCACTCCTCGGCGCGGCCAACGAGTTCACCTTCGAACGACATAGGTCGATGGTCGCCGACGGTCATGTCCATAGCTTCGGCAATGACCTTCCATGCCTGCGGCCATACGAAGACGTCGCCGTTCGTAAGGTTGTAGGCGTTGCCGGACGCAATGGGATCGGTGGCTGCCCAGGCGAGTGCCTTTGCGACCAATTCGGCATCGACCGCTTCCGCAAATCGAGGTTCGAGTGTCTGACCGGGAAAGTGAAGGGGCTCCCCCGCTTCACGAAGGATCGACGCGTATGCGCCGATCGCCAGTGCGGGGTTCATGTTTGCACCGCTCGCGTCGCCGTAGATAACAGTCGGGCGAAAGGTCGTAAGGCCCCAGGCGGAGCCCCGCTGCTTGGTTTCCAGGTAGTCCTGCTGAACGAAGTAGAAGTTGTGATGTGGACGTATGGGGTCTCGCTCTTTGAGCGGAATTCGCACGTCGGTCAGCCCAAGATCGGGATGATGCAATCCGTAGGCCTTCGTCCCGTGAAGGAGCGAGACATGACGTAGTCCCTTTGCGGCCCGATGCAACGGTTCGAACAGGTTCCGCAACATGGCCGCGTTGGTTTCGATGACCTCGTCATCGAACCACCCGGGCACCAACCCGGGAATCTCGTGAAGGGCGGCGTACACGAGGTGGGTAACTCCTGACATGGTGCTGAAGGCGGCTTCGCAGCTTGGGACGTCCTGGAGGTCTACCGGGACGAACTCGAACCCATCGATTGGCGGCCGGCGACGCGACACGCCGATCACTTCCCAACCGGGTAACGACGAGAAGTGTTTGATGGCCGCCATACCGACAAGGCCAGATGCTCCGGCGACAAGAATCTTTGGCATTAACAAGGTGATGAAAATCCTACTTTTCGACCGTATGCCAACCACAAATTGGCGGGTCAAAGAAAGTGCGCTGCGGTCGGAAGGGAGGTTTTTCAGAACCCTGTTAGATTCCCGGGTTGGTGCACGAACCGAAGAGCTTGCCGAGGAAGTCGTAGAACCAACGGGACTGGGCTTCATCGTGCTGGTACATGAGCACCGTCTGTTCTTCCCGACTTTGCGCACCGGGAATGTGGTAGCGGGCCCAGGGGGCGTCTTGCCAACGGCGAAAGCCTTCCACGGTCACTTCAGGGTGGAACTGCACACCGTATGTGCACGTACCATGTCGAAAAGCCTGGTTGGGAAAGAGGTCGCTCGAGGCCAAGTTCACGGCATCCGGCGGAGTGTCGAACTCGTGAAAGTGCGACTGGGTGAAAAACATCGGAGCCGACAGGAAGTCATTTCCGTCGGGAGTGGGCGCCACTTCGTAGTACCCGAACTCGCTCAGTCCACTGTCGGGTGGCCCCACCCGAGCCCCGAGCAGGTGCGCGATCGATTGCGCCCCCTGACAGATTCCGAGGACAGGAATTCGTGCGTCCATACACGCTTCGATCCACCGGTGCTCGTCGGTGAGGAACGAGTGAGCATCAGTGTCGTAGACCGGGAACGGGCCCCCGTAGACGACTGTGCCGGCCACTGACCCATCGACAGCGCCAAGGACCTCACCTTTGAACGGGCGGCGAATATCGAGCACAAATCCGTGGAGCGACGCATAGGTCACGACGCGGTCGTCCGGCGGGTCGTCGCCGTGCCGGATCAAGACGAGCCGTCTGTTCTCCATGGTCAAACCCTCTTTCCTTCGCCGACGATAGTGTTGGGACTGTAGCAAGCGCGGACTTCGGGGAGGATCGATGTGCGGAATTGCCGGAGTGTGGATTGACGACCAATCCCCTGCTTTGAACGAGGCTGACGAGAGGCCGCACGTTCAGGGCATGCTTGATCTGCTTGCCCATCGGGGGCCTGATGCCGAAGGGTTTTGCGTGGTTCCCGGAGCTGGCGTCGTCGGCCACCGACGCCTGAGCATCATGGATCCGGTCGGCGGCGATCAGCCCATCTTCACCCCGGACCGCGTACGGGCTGTTGCTGCCAACGGCGAGATCTACAACTATCCGGGACTTCGGCGAGACCTCGAATCCACGGTTGTATTCGCAACCGGGAGTGACAGCGAGGCGATTCTGCATCTGTACGAACTCCACGGGACCGATCTCTGCCTTTTTCTCGAGGGGATGTATGCCTTCGCCCTGATTGATGGCAACCGGCTGATTCTGGGACGCGATCCCCTCGGAATCAAACCTCTGTATTGGGCACGCGAGAACGGCCGGATCTACTTTGCCTCTGAGCTCAAGGCGCTCGCACCGATCTGTACGAACGTGCAGGAATTCCCGCCCGGTTCGATCTACTGCTCGACGGTCGGTACACATAGCTTCTACGAGGTTCCCCACACGACGCCGGTTGAGCGGCCTGTCGAAGAGTACCGCCGACGTATTCGTACGACGTTGGAGAACGCCGTTGCCAGTCACTGTATGAGCGACGTCGGACTCGGTGCGTTTCTGTCGGGTGGGCTCGACAGCAGCATCATCGCTGCTCTGGCGAAACGACAACTCGGTGAGTTGCAGACGTTCTCCGTCGGCGTTGCGGGCAGTAGTGATCTGACAGCAGCACGGCTCGTGGCGCAACACCTCGACACCACCCATTACGAGTACACCATCACCGAAGCCGATATCTGGGAGTCTCTGCCCTCGATTCTTCACAGCCTCGAGTCGTTCGATCAGGACCTTGTTCGATCGGCCGTGCCGTGCTATTTCGCGTCGAGACTCGCTGCCCAACACACCAAGGTGATCCTTACCGGTGAAGGGGCGGATGAGCTTTTTGCTGGGTACACATACCACCGGTCCATCGACAACCCCGCCGATCTTCATCGTGAACTCCGACGCACAATCACAACACTTCACGACATCAACCTGCAGCGTGCCGATCGGTTGACCATGTTGCACTCCATCGAGGGACGCGTGCCCTTTCTGGACCTCCGAGTGGTCGAACTCGCCCAGGAGATCCCGGTCTCGTTGAAGCTCCATGGTGATCCGGCAATCGAGAAGTGGATCCTTCGTCTTGCCTTCGAGGACCTCCTCCCCGAGTCGATCGTGTGGCGCTGCAAGGAACAGTTCGATGAAGGAGCAGGGACTGCAGACCTACTCCCTCAACTCGTACGTTCACGTATCACCGAGGAGGAGGCCGATGAGTACCGGCGTAGATATCCGAACGTCAAGCTACGATCCGCCGAAGAGTGCTATTACCACCGCGTCCTCGTCGAGGCCTACGACCATCCAGAACCGATTCTGGCCAACGTCGCCCGATGGGCCGAGTTTCGGATTTAGCAGGGTGGGCTCGAATCATCCAGGTTGCGCAAGCGGGTTTGCCTGAACGACGTCGCGTAAGTGTTCCACCGCACGCACCGGGGACGCCAGCACTCCTGACCTCTTGGTGAATTGCAGGGAGCCAAGCATCGACGCCTGCGCGAGGACGACCACATCGAACTCGGGTCCGAGTCTGTCAACGTGCGAGGCAACCAACGACCAGTAGCTCTCGTGGTCGCCAGCTTCGAAAAGCGGCCAGGCCTCGAGACACGGTTTCGAGACGATCGCGGGTTGGACGCTCGAGGTCCTAGCGACCGAATGCAACAGGGCAAGCGTCGGCTCGATCGTGCTCGCCACCGTTGCGACAACGGCGATCCGATGTCCCGAGCGCACTGCAAACTCAGCCATTGGGCGATCGGATCGAATCACAGGAATGGGACCGTGATGAGCCTCGGCCAATTCGCCGATGGTCGAGCACGTGCACATGATCAGAGCTGGACCGAGATCAGCCAACTCTCGAATCGCTGAACCAGTATGTGTACGAACTTCTTCACTTTCGGTGCCGAGTCGACGCGCCATTTCGAGAAGTTCCGGCCGGACGAGGTGAACCACTTCGACGTCGAGATCGGTGGCTCGAAGCAACGAGTCAAACGTGGCGACGTGCACCTCGGCCGTATGGAGAAACCCGACCACCTTCGCGCTGCTGAGACCCATCGGACAACCCTACCGAATGGTCTTCGAATCGCTCCATCAATTCCGGATTCGGATCCCCCGATAAATGTTCCGACATGAACCCGTTGCCGTGGAGCAGAATCTTGCCTCCGCAACTGCGGAACACCCTCGTACAGGTCTCTTTGGAGGTGACCACTATGGAACACATCACACCGCGCCTCATCTCATGGGCAACAGAACGCGACGACGCAACGATCGCCCAAGCTCACCGCGCCGCAAGTCTCCCGGTGGTCACCGGCCACGTCGCGCTCATGCCAGACGCGCACGTTGGCATTGGCGCCACGGTCGGGAGCGTGATCCCGACTGATGGGGCGGTCATTCCGAGCGCGGTCGGTGTGGACGTCGGCTGCGGCATGGCCGCGGTCAGACTCGACATCGACGCGGCCGATCTTCCGACGAACCTCGACGGTTTGCTCGGTCCGATTGCCAAGGCCGTGCCGGCGGGCGTCGGACAGGGCCATCAGCGGGGAACGAAGGGTTCTCGAGCGAGCGATCGTTGGTTCGCGCAGAACCCCGTCCCCGATACGGTCACGGGGGACCTCCTCACGAAGGCTCAGGCTCAGTTCGGATCATTGGGTTCAGGCAATCACTTCTTCGAGGTGTGCCTCGATGAACTCGATCGGGTGTGGCTGTTTCTGCACTCGGGGAGCCGAGGGGTCGGGAACACCCTTGCGCAGCGTCATATCAGCCGAGCCAAGAACCTGTCGCGTCATCGCCCTGACGCGCCGAGCGACCCGGACCTTGGTTGGTTTCTGCAGGGAACCCCCGATTTCAACGCGTACATCACCGACATGGTGTGGGCGCAGAAATACGCATACGCCAACCGTGAAACGATGCTCGACGCGGCAATTGATACGTTCACAAAGGTTGTCCGACGGGGACGTGAGGTGCAGCGTGTGAACTGTCATCACAACTACGCGGGGGTCGAGACCCACTCGGTCAACGGGACCCCCCGAGACCTTTGGATCACACGAAAGGGTGCAATCCGTGCCGGTCTCGGCGATCTTGGCCTGATTCCGGGATCGATGGGAACCAAGTCCTATGTGGTCAAAGGACTTGGAAACCCATTGAGCTGGCAGTCGTGCAGCCACGGCGCGGGTCGAAAAATGAGCCGTTCCGAGGCCAAGCGTCGACATACGGCGGCTGACCTTCGTGCACAAATGGGTGACCGTTCGTGGCAGGTGTCGATGGCCGACAAGTTGGTCGACGAAATCCCGTCGGCCTACAAGGACATCGACGAAGTGATGGCTGCGCAGTCTGATCTCGTCGAGATTGTGCATACGCTTCGCCAGGTGTTGAACTACAAGGGAACCTGAACGACGCGGACCCGACCACAGGTTCAGTCCACGCACCACCCGTCGCGAGTTTGCGACGGGTGGTGTTTCGTTTCCGAACCCTGCTAGACCGGGGACATGTCCGCAGGCACCCCACGAATCGGAACCATCTTTCCTCAGACCGAACTGGGCGGCGACGTCGGCGCGGTGCGTGCATACGGGGAGAAGGTCCACGAACTTGGGTTCGCCCATATCGGCGTATACGACCACGTCCTCGGCGCCGACCCCGAAACTCACAAACCGTGGACCGGCCCCTACGACGTCAACACGACATTTCACGAGCCGTTCGTCCTGTTCGGGTTCCTGGCCGCCGTCGCCGACGTCGAGTTGGTCAGCGAGGTGTTCATCCTCCCGCAGCGCCAAACGGCACTTGTCGCGAAGCAAGCGGTCGAGGTCGACCTTTTGACGAATGGCCGCTTTCGACTCGGTGTCGGTGTTGGATGGAACGAAGTCGAGTACGAGGCCCTCGGGAAGGAGTTCCACAATCGGGGGAAGCGTCTCGACGAACAGGTCGCGCTGATGCGCTCGTTGTGGAACGAACCTGTCGTCACCTTCGAAGGCACCTATGAACGAGTCACGGGGGCTGGGCTTGCCCCACGTCCTCTTCAGCGCCCGATCCCGGTGTGGTTCGGCGGCCGGTCTCCGGCGGCCTATGAACGAATCGGACGCACCGGTGATGGTTGGTTTCCCATGACGACGCCCGGTGAAAAGTTGGATAGAGCGAGGTCCACGATCGAGGCAGCGGCTGTGGCGGCCGGGCGTGACCCGAAGTCGATCGGCATGGAGGGCCAGGCGCCGTGGTCAGGAGACGCAGAGAAGCTGCAGCGCGATGTCCAACGTTGGGTCGACGCCGGCGCAACCCACGTTTCAGTGAACACGATGGCGGCTGGATTCACCACCGTCGATCAGCACCTCAATGCACTCGAGCAGGCCGCGTCCGCGCTCGGCGTTCGTCGGTAGTCGCTTCGCCAAACCAGTCAGCGAGTTAGGTCGGCCTGAGCGACCTTTACGAAAAGATCTGCACACAGACCAAGCGATGCAACGTCGATGCGTTCGTTGTGGCCGTGGAATCGAGAGCCAACCGCAGCCATGTCGATTTCGGGGCTGAAGAGACCGGTTCCGTAGGCCACGACACCCTTGGCCCGGAACAGCCGCGAATCGGTGAATCCGACCATCATCGTCGCCTGGAGATCGCTCTCCGGGTACACCTGTTTCGTATGGGCGCCGAGCACATCCCACATGGGCGTGGCCGTACTGGACGCCGACGCTTCGTAGTCGAGTAGATCGGTGATCTCCACGTCGGCCGCGAGGTCTCCGATCGCCTCACGAAGGAGCGCTGTGGCGTCGGCACCGCTGACGCCCGGCAATGTGCGAGCGTCGATCTCCAGTTCGACTCGATCCGGAATCACGTTCGTCTTCTGGCCTCCGTGGGCGACGTTGCACGAGAACGTCGTGTGACACGAAGAATGGAGCGAGCTCGCCACTCGTGCCGGCAACGCCGCAATTGCCTCCTCGACGCGGCCGGGATCCAACAGGTCACGCTGAACGGCTTCGGGCAAGCCGCTCGAGCCGACCTGCTGGGCCCACCGCTCGTCGAGTCCGGCGTCGGGAACGAACGACGAAATCCGTCGAACCACTTCGGCCGCCTTGACCAGCGCGTTGTCCGAGCGGTACGGGACGGACCCATGGCCAGGGGTCCCCGAGACCGTGAGCTTGCGCCACGCCACCCCTTTCTCCGACGCCACCATTCCTACGGTCTTCTTGTCACCGAGTCGAAACCCGCCGAGTTCGGTCAACACGTAGTCGCACTCGATTGCGTCCCAGTGGTTGTCGATCATCCACTTCGCGCCGTAGAGAGAACCGGCCTCTTCGTCAGCCACGCCGAAATAGATGATGTCGCCGAGTGGCCGGATGTTGCGGCGCATCATCTCCTTCATGGCCACGGCCATCGACGATGTGAGGCACAGCATGTCGAGGGCACCGCGTCCCCACACTTCGCCATCGATGATCTCTCCACCGAACGGGTCGTGGTCCCACCCAGCCGGGTTCACCGGCACGACGTCGGTGTGACCCATCAAGCACACCTTGGGAGCCGATGGATCCGTACCTCGCAAGCGTGCCACCACCGATGTTCGGTCGCCGCGTGAGGTGAACCTCTCGATCTCCAGCCCGGCACCCTCGAGATAGGTAGCAAGAACGTCGGCGTTGCGGCGCTCCCCTCCCGAATCAGCTGTGCCGTCGTTGACGCAGGCGTTGCGAATCAGGGTCTGAAGCAGTTCGGCGCTTTCGCCGGCGAGGTTCATACCATCCTCAACGAGCGCCGAGGTACTCGTTGATCAGCGGTATGTAGTGCTCGAGTGGTTCGCTCTTGTAGTCCGCGTCGAACGCTGTCTGGTCGTATTTGGCGCAAAACTCTTCGGTGTATTCGAAGAACTCGTGGTCGCGAAACTGCTCGCGTGCGTTGCTGTCGAGCCCGATGTAATCCCAGAAGTAGTAGCCCTGGAAGATGCCGTGGTTCTCGACGAGAAAGTGGTTGGCCTTCGAGACGAACGGCTTGAGGATTGCCGACGCGATCGCCGGGTGGTTGTAGGGCGACAGCGTGTCGCCGATGTCGTGCAACAGCGCGCACAGCACGTACTCGTTGTCACGGCCATCGCGCTCGGCGCGCGTTGCTGTCTGAAGGCTGTGCTCCAAACGGTTCACGGGGAATCCGCCGTGGTCGAATTCCAGGGCACGCATCATGTCGACCACTCGCGCCGCAACATGGCTCTGGGTCACGGCGAGCTGCGGAAGAATCATCGCCCAATCTTCTTTGGTCGATTCGGCAAACGACTTGAACGAGGTCCGAGGAGGGTTGCGATCGGTGACGGGCGCTTCGGCGATATCGGTCATGAAGAAACCCTACCGGGCGATCTCTGTCGGTGCACGTCTCGAACGAACGAAAGCGTTAGGCCAGTTCGTGGAGGCATTCGTCAAGTGCCTCCACGACTCGCCGACACTCTGCTGCCGAGATCACCATCGGTGGTTTGATCTTGAGGACGTTGTCATGTGGTCCGTCGCTCGACAGGAGTATGCCGCGCCGCTTCATTCCCTCCAGAACCTCAGCACTGAGCGCGCTGGCTGGTGCCTTCGTTTCTCGGTCGAGTACGAGATCGACGCCAAGAAACAGGCCTCGGCCACGCACGTCGCCCACGACGTGGTGGTGCCCCATCAACGATCGAAGGTCGTCGTACAGCTGCGTTCCTACCGTCGCGGCATGGGCCATCAGACGTTCGTCGCGCAGTACATCGAGTACCGCTACGCCAACAGCACACGACACCGGGTTCCCGGCAAAGGTATTGAAGTACTCCATCCCGTTGCGGAATTTTCGGGCAATCTCCGGAGTCGTGACGACTATCCCGAGCGGATGACCATTCCCCACCGGCTTGCCGAGGGTCACAATGTCGGGAACGACCGAGTGAGTCTCATATGCCCACATATGACTGCCGACCCTTCCCAAACCGCACTGCACCTCGTCGGCGATAACGACCGCTCCATGTGTGCGAGCGTGTTCATAGGCAGCGCCGAGATAACCCGTCGCCAGCTCCACCTGCCCTCCGCAGCCCGACACCGATTCGTGAATGAACGCTGCTGCTGGCCGACCCGCAGCGGCGAGGTCACGGGCCTGGGCGGCGACGGACTCCGCGTATGCGGGACCATCGTCGCCGAAGCGACCGCGATACGGATCGGGGAGCTCACAAATGCGGATTCGTTCCGATGGACCCCGACCACCCTTGCGGTTGAACTTGTATGGGCTGATCTCGATGAGTGAGTTGAGATTGCCGTGGTAGGCCCAGTCCATGGTGAGCACCGATTCGCGATCCGTCGCCGCTCGGGCAAGTCTGAGCGCCAAATCGTTCGCTTCGCTGCCGGAGTTCGTGAAGAACACGACGCTCAGCGGATCGGGAAACAATGCGCGCATACGTTCGGCGTACTCGACGATGTTCGGATGCAGGTAACGAGTGTTGGTATTCAGCTTCGCAGCCTGGGTTTGAAGCGCTCGCACGACGCGCGGATGTTCATGGCCGACGTGGGCGACGTTGTTCACGAGGTCCAGCCATCGATTCCCGTCGGAATCGATGAGCGACGCTCCGTCGCCCAACACCATGTGAATCGGTTGGCGATAGCTCAAGGAAAGCGATGTCGAGAGGTTCACACGACGACGACGGGCGATTTCCGACGTTGATCGAGGCGCCGGAGCCTCGGCTGTTGTGGGATCAACGCCCACCAAGATCGGCACCGGGCTCGGCGAGATCGATTCGCGAACATCAAGTTCACTGCGACGAGCGACACCCGCAACATCGGTCGTCCGGCCCAACAGATCCGTGTAGAGCTGCGCATGAATGTGCGGCGCCCATCCGCCGTTCTCGCGTTTCTCCCCGACACGAGCAACGACTTCGCCGCGGCTGACCGTTTGACCGACGTCGAGCTCGGCGATACATGCGTGGCTGAGGTGCCCGATCAGCAACCAGAACGGCACACCGTTCGGCGTGCGATGCTCCAGGATGATCACCCCGCCGTAATCACCTCGATTGTCTCGAATGTCCGCGGCACGCACTACTCCGCCGAGCGGTGCATAGACCGCGGAACCTGCGGGAACGAAGACATCGATCGCGAGGTGAAGCGTTCGCCGCTCACCAAAAGGAGTCTCGAAGTCGTCGGTGTCGTACACCGCCCGGTTCTCCCGATAGCGACCAATTGCGACGCCGTCATCGGGGAGTTGACTGGAGTGCTCATTGCCGATGCTCCAGTCGAGCACTGGCGCCTCCCGAAGGTCGGCATCGATGATGGGCGCCGGGTCGAATGCTTCGGAAGCAAAGAAGGCCTCAAGGTCGCGTTGGATCGCCACCGGGAGATAGCCACAGGCGTTTCGGTACGATGCATGGGCCAGTGGCCCTTCGACATGCGCCAGGAGTCGGAGGAGTTCCCGAATGGGGGCTTGGCTGATCGACAGGTACGCGTCGTTGTCGGGATTCTCCCGCCTTTGCAGTTCCGCGTTGGCGACGCTCATGGCCAGCCGCGTTCGGACGAGATCGTCGAGCACCGCCAACTCATCCGGTCTTAAGGGGCATTCGTGGTGATACCCGGAAACGACGGTGCACGCTGCGGTCAACGGGTCGGCCTGTCCGAGCATTGCGTAGGCGAGTGCCACGGCAAGTCCCACGATTCGCGGACCACGAACGACGTCGCCGAAATCGATCAGGGCGGTAACCCGACCGAAGGCGTCGATCACGATGTTGTTGTCGTTGGCGTCGTTGTGGATCGCCTGGAACGGAAACTGCGCCAGCCGAGGCAACGTGGTCGAGACGAACTGATCCAGCGTTTGCGCAGCCCACTGGTCGCTGGGGCGTCCGAGCTGCGCTGCTTGCAACATGTTCCATCGATGGGTCCGATCGAGTTCCGGATGTCGGAAGCCATTCATTGCCGCGTCGAGCTGGGCAACCCTCGTTCCGAGCGAGAACAGCGCCGCATCATCGTGGTGCGTGTCGTCGGACCACAGACGCCCGTCCACCCATGTGAGCATTCGGGCGACATGTCCGGCAAAATCGGGGTGCGTTGGTGGTAGCTGTACGGCCCCAATGAGTTTTGGAGCATCGCAACTCTGCTCGGACAGAAAGCCGAGGAGTTGGTCCTGCATCGCCAGCTCGGCGACGTCCGCGTCCGTGCGGTGGACCTTCAACAGATACGACGACGAGTCGCCCGCCGTCACTCGAAAGTTTCGATCGAGTTCTCCCGGGAGTTGCGCCACCGACTTCGCGTCGATACCGAATTCTTGTAAAAGCATCGCACTCAGGGGACTGTGATCCATCAGGTCCACAGTACCCACGCGCCGTCGCGCTCAACGCGAATCAGTTCTACGATCGTCGAATGCGAGCTATCCAAATCGATACGTTCAACGGCCCATTGTCGGTGAAGGAAGTTTCCGATCCGGTCGCTGCAGAAGGCGAGCTCCTCGTGACCTTGACCCACGCTGCCATCAATCCGCTCGATGTTTGGACGTGCCAGGGAAACTTCGCAGCCATCACGAAGCTGCCCCATACCCCTGGCGCAGAAGGCCTCGGGAAAGACGCTGATGGCGCCCTCGGTGTCGTCTCGGGTGCGGGTGTCGGAATCGCGCGTCAAGGAACGTACGCGGAGGCGATTGCCGTTCCCGCGGCTGCATGGGTGCGAGTCCCTGAGGGTGCAGACCCCGCTCAGGCGGTGTCGATGAGCGTCGCCGGAATCACGGCATATCAGTCAGTGCGCAGTCTGGCCAAGACAACCTCCGAGGATGTCGTGCTGGTGCTCGGAGCGAGCGGCGGAGTAGGCAGTGTTGCCGCTCAGATCGCACGAAACATTGGGGCCACCGTGCTCGGGCAGACCTCCACGGCGTCCAAGTCGGGAGCTGTAGAACAGACCGGCGCCGAGGCCATCGTGGCTGTCGACGGCGACGAGTTGACAGCTGCGCTCGGCACCCGAAAAGTAAGTGTCGTTATTGATGGCTTGGGGGGAACGTTCACCTCCGCGGCGATCGGCGTCATGGCGCCGTTTGGTCGGCTCGTGAACTACGGAACGTCCGCAGGCGTCGATGTCACCCTGCAAATGCGCAACCTCTACCGCAACGGCATCACGCTCATGGGGTACACGGGCCTGCTTCTCAAGCCCGACGAACGAGCAGCCGCTCTTGCGGAGTTGTTTGCCGATCTGGCCGCTGGAAGGATCAGCGTTGCCATCCACGAGATACTGCCCTTGAGTGGCGCAGGTGAAGCGCACCGGCGGATTCTTGCGAAAGAAGTCGTCGGCAAGCTTGTTCTCGACGTTCGGGCGTAGAGTCGGCCATGAACTACGTCTCCGTCTCCGACACCGACTTTGCCGAACTCGACGGCTTCGCGGACTGGCGCATCAACGTCAACACAATTCGAGCGGTCTTCGCAACGGCGAACTTCGCGACAGCGGCCTCCCTGTCGAGCGCAATTGCTGCGGCGGCCGATGTGGCCGATCACCACCCCGACATCGAAATTCGCTATCCCGGAGTCGTTCGGGTCACCCTCACGACCCATGCGACCGGTGGTTTGACCACCCTGGATGTCGATCTCGCCCGGGTCATCTCCCGACTCGCCGAAGACATTGGTGCGCAATCACGCCCTCTCGATGCGGAAGTCTTCGAGATCGGCATCGATACCAACGATGCCGACCGCATTCGTCCGTTCTGGTCAGCGGTACTCGGATATCGAGCGGCGGCTGACGGCTCGCTCCATGACCCGCTGCGTGTCGGCCCGGCAATCTGGTTTCAAACCATGGGTACACCACGAACTGAGCGCAGTCGCATTCACTTCGACATCATCGTCGCCCACGACGAGGCAGACGCCCGGGTTGCCGCTGCACTTGCCGCCGGCGGTACCTTGCGAACTGCCCAATTTGCGAGAGCGTTCTGGGTGTTGGCCGATGCCGATGGCAACGAGGTCTGCGTCTGTACCTGGGAGGACCGCGACAAGGACAAGACGGCTTAGCCGTACACGAATGCTCGGCACTCCTCCACAAGTGCCGAGGCCACATCGACGCCCTCCGAAAGCTGTGACGGTTCCGAGGTGACGCTCAGGCACGCCTGCACTCGACCGGTCCAGTCAGTTGGGCGTATCGCCATGGCAGCAACCTCGGCAATTGCGCCCTTGTCGGAGATGAAGTACACCTCGTTCACGGCATACAGGGACTGAACAAGAAACGCGATGGCTCGCGACACACATCCTATGGCCGCATAGATATCACCGCGCACGGCTGGCTTTCGGGCGTTCGTGACGGCAAACTCCGCGCCCCAGTGGTACCCGCGAGCGAGCCCGCTTCGCAGCGCAACGGGATACGGGCGAACTTCGGATTTCAGTTCGGCCGCCACGCCTGTGGGATCGTGCAGCGCGATTGCCGTGTCCATCTCCGCGAGATAGATCGTGCTCTGAAATCCGTACGGCGGTTGTTGAAGGTAATCATGTTCGGCGTAGCCGTTGCGGGCATTTTCTAGCGTTGCCCGGTACCTGTCGATACTTCGATACAGGAGATCGACCGGATGTTCGTCGATGTGCAGCCATGCGCCGCCGTTGACCCATGGACCCCAACCCCCAAGCGGTGTGGCTTGGGTGGTCAGATCGTCGTTCACTTCTTCTATCACCGTTTGCAGCTTCGCCACGTCCAGTGGAGCGTCATCGTGATACAGGAGACCCACGTCGAGATCGGAGCCCTCGACACCTCTTCCGCGTGCCCAAGATCCTCCAAGGACGACGGCGGCTACCCCGGGAACGACCGCCACTCGCTCGACCAGATCGGCGAGAACGGTTCGGCACCATGTCGGCAACGACACGGGAAGGTCCGGAGTGGTCACTGCGCGTGCAACGGTTCGCAGAACTCGACCACTCGCGCTGTCGTTGATTGGATGAAGCCATTCAGAAAATGATCGGCGCCTTCCAAGATCTCGAGCGTTACAGCCGATCCCGACCAGGAGGCTGTCGCTCGTTCGACGTCGGCAATCGATGCATACTGATCGTGCCTGGGGTGAATCAGAAGCGTCGGAAGGGAAATCGGGACGGACTGCACCATCGAAACGGGAAGCGCAATACCTATGCGCGCAGATAAACGACCGTCGCGTACGGAGAGCGTGGTGGCCGCACCGAAGCTGTATCCGGCGGCCACGACCGGGGCCCCGTTTGGAAGCCGCGACCGCAACTCATCGGCAGCGGCCAAGACATCGAGTTGCTCGTCGACACCCCGACCGTGCGAGCCGCCAGACTGGTTCGTTCTCCGAAAATCGAAGCGCATGGCGAGCCATCCGTGTGCCGCCATCGCTTCGCAGACCGCCACCACGAGCGGATGATGCTGGTCACCTCCGTAGAGAGGATGTGGGTGCGACATCACGATCCCGCCCACGGGGTTTCCGTCCGGCGAATGCACCCGTGCGTCGAGCGCGACGCCGTCCTGGGTGGTCACGGTGATGGACTGTACAGAAGTCGCGTCGTTCGTCACCCCCCTATCTTTACTGCTGTTTGCATCTGCTCCACACGCGCATCGGCATGACGACGACTTGGCTCGACGGTAGACCGAAGCGCTACGGTTCACCCATGAGTATCTCTGGATCCCTGGACGGCAAAGTCGCAGTTATCACCGGTGGTTCGCGAGGCATCGGCCTCGGTATCGCCCACCGCTTCGGTGCCGCTGGAGCCAAGCTCCTGTTGGTGTCTCGTAAACCCGACGGCCTCGAAGCCGCAGTTGCGACGCTGAACGCAGCCGGGGTGCCGTCCGAAAACATCGCCTTCGAGGCCGGAAACGTTGGCAAGGCCGAAGACGCCCAGCGCTGCGTCGATGCCGCCATTGCCCGATTCGGCGGAGTCGACGTTCTGGTGAACAATGCTGCGACGAATCCCTATGCCGGCCCGGTCATCGATGTCGACATTCCCCGTTGGGCAAAGACCGAAGAAGTGAACCTCCGAGGTCCGCTGGTGTGGACTCAGGCGGCCTGGCATTCGTACATGAAAGAACACGGCGGTGCGGTCATCAACATCTCGAGTGTCGGCGGCCTCCTCACCAGCCCCGCGCTGGGCGTCTACGACGTGTTCAAGTGTGCTCTCATGCACCTCACTCGTCAGCTCGCATATGAACTGGCGCCCAAGGTGCGCGTGAACTGCCTTGCCCCGGGTCTCATCAAGACCGACTTCGCGAAATACCTTTGGGAGGACGGCAAGGGCGATGCTGTCGCACAGACCTATCCGCTCAAGCGTCTGGGTGAACCCGACGACATTGGCGAGGCTGCGTTGTACTTTGCCGCCGGCGCGTCGTGGGTTACCGGCCAGACGCTTGTGCTCGACGGCGGAGGACTCATCGACGCTCACGGCGCCTCGACTCAGGAGTAGGCCGAAAGCGTCGGCGTCGGCGCGTTCAGCTCTTCGCAGAAAGCGCTGCCGCCTGGGCGGGATCGAGATACTCGTCGAGAGCAACGATTCGTCCGTTCTCGATCTCGATCCGAAGCATTGCATACACGGCAACGACATCTCCGTTCGGGGCAGTCCCGCGCAGCACATGTTGCTGCACGATGCCGCCAGGAAACGCGATCCGCCGAATGTCGGTGTACTTCATGCCCGAAAGACGGCTCGAAAACCACTTCACCTGGCGAGCATTGTCCTGGGGCGACACCACGATCTGGTCGAAGTTGTGCCAGATACGAGCATCGTCGGCGTAGATCGACAACACGGTATCGACGTCGCCGTGCTCGATCGCCGCCAGAAAGCGGTCGACCACCTCTTCGTTGGACGCTTCGGTGCTCACGATGGCTCGAATCTGTAGATGGACATACCTTCGCCGGTGTCGTCGAAGATCACGTGAACTGGCATGCCGATGTGGACGTCGTCGACGTTTGGAGCGACGACGTTGGTGAGCACACGGGGTCCCTCCTCCAACTCCACGTAGGCGACCACGTACGGGGCCTTGTCGGCCCACGCGCCCTGGCCTTTGCGGGTTATCGAGTAGCTGTACACGACCCCTCTTCCCGACGATTCAATCCATGACGTATTCATCGATTGACACACAGGACAGTACGGGCGCGGATACCAGATAGGCGTCGAACAGTCGTTGCAAGAGCGAAGCAACAACTTTCCACGGGCAGTCGCATCCCAGAACTCCTTCGTGTCGATGTTGGCTTCGATCTTTCGGACCGGCAGACCGCTCGACATCATGACCTCCCGAGGATGAGGGTAGCGGCGCCGGTACGAGTTGCGATGTTGCCGCCGGTCCCATGGGCGAGGGCTAGCTCACAGTTCGGGACCTGGACGGCAGGGTGGGCTTCACCTCGCAGTTGACGGACAGCTTCGATGATCTTGGTCATGCCACCTCGATTCGCCGGATGATTGTTCGACAGCCCGCCCCCGTCGGTGTTGAACGGGAGTCGACCATGCGGCGCCAACAGGTTTCCCTCGGCCACGAACTTTCCTCCCTCCCCTTTCGGGCAGAACCCGAGGTCTTCGATGGTTTGCAACACCGTGATCGTAAAGCTGTCATAGATGGAGGCATACTGAATATCAGCGCGCGTAACACCGGCTTCCTCGAAAGCAATCGGGCCGGACCACAGCGCACCCGTGTGGGTCAGATCGACGCGTCCGTTGTTGCTGTGCTTCACGGCCTCGCCCGAGCCCAACACGTTGACGTTACGTTCCGGCTTGGCCAAGGACCGGGCAACTTCCGGGCTCACGACGACGACTGCACCGCCGCCATCAGTGATCACACAGCAATCGAGCCGGTGCAGTGGGTCGGCGACCAGCGGCGAAGCAAGAACCTCCTCTACGGTGACCTCGTCTTTCAGGAACGCATTGGGATTGTGTTTGGCGTGTGCTGAAGCTGCGACTTTGATCATCGCAAGTTGCTCGCTAGTCGTTCCGTATTCGTACATATGACGTTGCGCAGCCATTGCGTACATGTTCGGAACGGCAGACCCGTAGCTGTTCTCGAAGGCCGCCTCGGGCGCCGACCCAACTCCTCCGCTTTGCCCAGGGCCCCCTCCACCGGTTCGAGGCTTGCCGGCCAACGTGATGAGGGCCACGTGAATCTTCCCGTGGGCGATGGCTGCCGCGGCGTGTCCGACATGAGCGAGATAGGCGGCACCGCCGATCTCCGTGGAATCGATGTAGCGAGCGGCGAGTCCGAGGTAGTCGGCCATCGACACACCGCCGAAACCGGGCGCATCACCGGCACAGAAGTATGCGTCCACATCTTTCATCGAGAGGCCGGCGTCGTGAAGCGCGCCGACCGCAACCTCCGCGTGAATTTGAGGAAGGGTCTTGTCGGGCAGATGCCGACCGGGGTGCTCGAAGGCACCCGCAATTACTGCTGTTCGTGAAGTGGACACGTTTGGCACTCTAGAAGCCCACACCGAAACCAACCAAGGCGACCGCCGAACTCCCGAACAGGGATGAACGCGTTGCCTGCCATGCTCGCCATGGATTCCATAGGCGTGCTTGAATCGCGTCATGCGACGTGTGGCTACCGGTGACTTCGACTCCTACCTCGTTTCGAGCGAACTCACCGGTGTCGACTCTCATGAGCGTTGGCTCGCCCTGCAATGGCATGACGGATTCTCGGCCCGGTTCCATCACGTCTGGTTGCGTGACAACTGTCCGTGCGAACTCTGCGTGCATCAGATCACGCGTGAGCAGACCTTCGAACTCCTTTCGGTGTCTCCTCACGTCTCGCCCGACCGAGCCTCGGTGACCAGCGGAGTTCTCGAGGTTTCGTGGCCCGACGGCCACCAAAGCACCTACGACAGCGGGTGGCTTCGCACCCACGTGTACAGCGAATCGGGTGCGCACGACCAACTGCCCAAGAAAATCACCTGGGGCACGGAACTTGGTAAACCCCCAACTTTCGACGGTGAGGCGATTCTGCTCGACGACGATGCGCTCCACGAGTGGCTCAGCGCCCTCGTGGCCTACGGATGCACGCTGGTACGAAACGTCCCCACGAACAACGAAGGGGTCGAAGCACTCGCCAAACGCATCGGACCCCTGCGCGACACGAACTTCGGGCTGCTCTGGGACGTCATTGCGGAACCGGATCCAATCACGAACGCAAACACGGCGCTTCCGCTGCCGCCTCACGTCGATCTGCCGACTCGCGAGTACCAGCCCGGTCTGCAGTTCCTGCATTGCCTCGTCAACGACGCCGAGGGAGGTCAGAGCATCTTGGTCGACGGATTCCGCCTCGCCGAAGAGGTCCTGGCCACTCGACCGGACTACTACGAGACCCTGACCTCGGTTCCGTGGAACTGGGCGAATCGTTCCAAAACTTCGGACTACCGCTTCGTCTCCCCGATTCTGGTGACTGACGCGAACGGTGAACTCTCCGAAATCCGGCTCGGGAACTGGCTCCGCGATCCGCTTACGAGCGCCCCATTCGACCAGGTAGAACGCGCCTACGAGGCGTACCGATACATCTTTGCGCTTTCGTTCGAGGACCGCTTCTCGTTGCAGTTCCGGCTCGATCCCGGCGACTGCATGGTCTTCGATAATCGCCGAATCCTGCACGCTCGGGGCGCGTTCTCGGCGACCGGGCGACGACACCTTCGGGGTTGCTACACCGAACGAGACGAGTTGTATTCGCGCGTGCGAGTGTTGGACCGAGCCCGGCGCGCCCGTCTGCTACGAGCAGCCGAGCACGCCTGAAGCAGGTCAGCTAGATGACCTCGACGGGCACGCCGAGCGGCAACGTGTTCTTCATCTTGGTGATACCGGAGTTCGAGACCCGGATACAGCCGTGGCTGACGGCCTGACCGAGCAATCTCGGCAGATTCGTGCCGTGAATTGCCACGCGGCCGTCGCCGCCATTCCAGTCCTCGAGGTCAGGTGACTCCGAGAACGCGCTGAGACCGTAGGCAAACGGTCCGTACGAACCCGTCGGACCGGCTTTGGGTTTCACCAGGTCCGCCGTAAAGAACGAGCCCGTGGGCGTCGGATAAATCGATTGGCCGATCGCCACGACTTCCGTTTGGATCACCCGTCCGGCATTGCAGACCACCATTTTGCGTGCGGCCCGACTGATCCGAATCGCATAACGGTGCTGGAACGTGTGGACATCGGACTTCTTGATCCAGCCCGTCGTTCCGTTCGGTCGGACAGGCACATTGACGTTCAGCCAGTCGCCCTCGGTCCGAATCACCGTGAACACAACAGCGCCTTTGATCTCCAAACCGACGCCCAACGACGACAGAAGCTGCGAGGACGCCGACGGTTCTCGGTACACATTGATGGCGGCCCCGTATCGGGTGTTGTTCATGGCGGCAACCGTGGTGACCTGCCCGGGAATGCAGGTCGGCGCCGGAGCGCCCTTGGTGACGGGAACGGTCTTGGCGGTCTGGGCGGAAGCGGTGACGCCCAACCCAAACACGCCCGAGCTAAGCACGGCACCTGAGACGCAGAAGCGGACGATACCGGAACGGACTGACGACATAAAGGGGTCTCCTTGCTGGGGAAGCAATAGTCGGCGGCGAAGAATCATCACCAACGATTTCGGGGCCGTGGAATGCAAAACATGCATTCCCGGGGAATTGAGATCTAGCCCATCGTAGGGTCCGAGGGCGGGTCCAAGAACCTAGGGCTGTTTAGTTTGTCACAACTCGTCGTCTTGGCGGTGGTCCGGAGCGTCGAGCACCCACGAGGCGGACGGCTTGGTAACCGCCGCACCGAGTGACACGCCCGACCGCTTCTCGAGGCGCAACATGCCCGAGGCCTCGAAGGCCAGCGCCGCATCGCCGGCCACCAATGCTGCAATTGCCGAGCCGACCATGTGGTGTCGCCAGCCCTGCCCCAAGCGGCTGGAACCGTCATCGCGGAGAAAATGCACGAGGTCGGAACGAGTTGCCAGGAGCGCCGGGTCGATATGCGCGTCGTGTGCGAGTTGGGCGACCCACGCCGAAACGAGGGTGAGTGCGGGACGAAGCTTTCGGTCGAACTCCTCCGACTCGGGCTGCACCAACGCTGAGCTGGGCAGATCGACAGCACGAGCGACGGCGGCAAGAATCTCCTCGCCTGCTCCGCCTTTCAGGTATCTCCCGTCCATTGCGCGAAGTCGACTCAATTCGTCGAACGTTCGTGGCTTGGCTTGGGCCACCGACACCACGGCCAGGTCGGGAAGAACGAAGCGCACGGGCTTGTCCTCCAAACGCGCTCGCTCCTCGCGCCACTTGCAGATCTCCTGTGCGAAGAGACGATCCTTGCCGCGTAGCGCTCGTCCGTCTTTGAGTTTCCACCACGCTTTGTCGGCATGCGCGACGCCGCGAGGACGAACTCTGAGCAGCTCACACTCCGCCTCGGCCCATGTCGTCCTCCCAGAGTTCTCGAGTTCAGCGAGGAGCTTTTGATGAAGTTCGAGGAGATACAGCACGTCGGAGGCGGCATAGCTGAGCTGCGCAGCGGTCAGCGGGCGCTGGGTCCAGTCGGTAAGCCGGTCACCTTTGGAAAGGCGGACCGACAGGATGCGCTCGGCCAGCGTGAGGAGCGAAGGGCTCGAAAACCCGAGGAAACCAGCAGCAATCTGCGTGTCGAACATCTTTGCCGGTACGCCACCGCACGCGAATTCCAGCACCTCGAGGTCCTGGTCGGCGGCATGCAAAACGGCGAGCGATTCGCTTTCGAGCAGCTCGCGCAGTGGCGACAGGTCCAGCGCCAGTGGATCGATGAGGACGGTGTTCCCCGGCCAGGCGATCTGCACGAGGGCGAGTCGGGGGTAATAGGTGCGCTCGCGCAAGAACTCGGTATCGATCGCATAGGCCGGCTCGTGCAGCAGCGACGCGATCGCTGCGTCGAGCTGAGCGGGCCTGTCCACCCAAACGGGAATGACGCTTTCTGGATTCGATTGACTCACGCTTTCGCCGGACCACTCGTTGTCGCGAGCCCTGCGGCGACCCAGGCGTCGGTTCCGCCGTCGACGTTGACGGCGTCGAGGCCTTGCTGTCGCAGGAAGGCTGCGGCACGCAAACTCCGTCCGCCGAGGTGACATATCACGTAGAACGTCTGGCCCGTCGGGAGTTCCGACGTTCGGCTGGGAATCTCTGCGAGCGGGATCAGCTTGGCATCGACGGCGCGAACCTCTTCAAATTCTTGGGGTTCACGGACATCGATAAGCGACGCACCGTTGCGCAGCGCCTCCGAAAGCTCATGGACCCCGACACTCGGAACGGGGGCATTCATGCGGTCCAAGCTACTCCTCGGCCGCGACGGCGCTGAACTCATCGGGAGTGTCCACATCCCGGGTCGATCGAGCCAGAAGACGGTGTTCGGCGAGAGGCAGTTCCCGTACCCGAATCCCGTCGACGAGCGAGTGCATGCGCCGTTCCCCGGTGCTGAATCGACTCTCTATGGGCCGGATGGCGTCGGTTCGGTAGAGCGCGTGAAGGACATCGAGTCGTGCACCGCGCGGGACGACGGCATCGACGGTGTCGTCAGCGTGTGCCATGAGCGTCTGAAGGGCGGACGGATCTACACCCACGAGGTCGCAGCTCAGCACCAGCAGCCACTGCGTTGACACCTCCTCCAACGCGGTCACCACTCCTCCAAGCGGTCCTGCTCCGGGATAGGCGTCGGCGAGCCAACGGGTCGAGCGAGCGAGCGGCGAAGGTGTCACCCACGGCTCCTCGCCCCCGACGACCAGCCAATTCGCGATGCCCGATTCCGCCCCGGCCGCCAACACCCGGGCTAGGAGGGTCGAACCTTTCAACGTCAGTTGCGCCTTTGCAGTCCCCATGCGTGTACTCGCTCCTCCGGCGAGGACCACGCCGGTGATCTCGTGAGCGACGATGCTCATGCCCTGTTCACGACCAGCGCGCCGCGACGTCGGCAACTCTCTCGTGGCGCATCGTCGTGGCAGGCACCGGTCTCCTCAGCCGAGGGCATCACCGGTGCGCCCGTGGAGTAGCGCAAGGGTTTGGTCATGGAGCACCCCGTTCGTGCTGAGCGCACAACCCCCATCGGGTCGGGCGACTCCCGAGAGGTCGGTGAAGCGGCCTCCCGCCTCCTCGACGATGATCTGGATGGCCGCGAGATCCCAAAGCGACACGATCGCTTCGGCCGCGATGTCCACCGCTCCTTCGGCGACGAGCATGTGTTGCCAGAAGTCCCCAAACGCGCGTTCTTTGGTGACGCTTCGACGCAACGTGTCGATTCCTGCGCGCATGCCGTGCGCGTCCCACGGACCTTCGCTGTACGAGAGCGAGGCATCGGCGAACGCGGAAATGCGCGAGACATGAATCCGTTTGCCGTCGGCGAACGCACCGAGTCCGCGTGCGGCCCACCACCGCTTCTTCAGTGCCGGCGCAGAGACCATCCCCAGCACGACTTCACCATCGACCTCGAAGCCCAGAAGGGTGGCCCAGAGTGGCACACCACGCACGTAGTTCGATGTTCCGTCGATCGGATCGATGATCCAGCGACAACGCGACTCCGCGTCGGTGACCCCGTGCTCTTCGCCGAGCACACCGTGGGTGGGACGATGAATGGCCAAGTGCTCGCGGATCGCTTGCTCCGTCGACCGGTCGGCGATAGTCACTTCCGTGCGATCGGGTTTGGTCTCGATCACGAGCCCGGACGACTGGAAATGACGCATGGTGATGACGTCGGCAAGATCCACCAGCTCGGCGGCAAGGGTCAACTCGGCAGCGAGATCGAACGAATCAAGCGAGGTGTTTGGCATTCGGACCGACCTTTTCAGTCCGCGTCTGCTCGACGGTCCCAATTCGGATCGAGTTGATGCAAGAAGACGTCGCAACGCTCGATTTCGTCGGTCTCGTCAATCTCCTTCGCAGCCATGAGCAGCCCTTCGACGGCCCGAAGAAACCCGCGGTTGGTCGGGTGATCCCACCGGACGTAACCCGAACCGCGCCACCCGCTGGCCCGAAGCCGGTCAAGGCCCCGGTGATAGCCGACTCGATGGGCCGCGTATCGTTCGATGGGATCACGGCCCAGGCGGCCAAACTGCGCCCAGGCATCGAGGAAGCGGGGCCATCGAGCAACCACCTTCGAAAGCGCAGCGCGGCGCGCATCGATGTCTTCGATACCAAGTGCGTCACGAAGCGCAGCGAGCGCCTCTTCCGGTTCGGCATCAAGAATGGTTTGTGGCAGTCCGGTGCTGAAGGTGACTGGTCGATCGGTCATGTCCCCATCCTGTCAGCACAACGAGGCAGTCGGGATCAACTCGTGCCGGTCGGGAACACCAAGTACGGTTTTGCGATCTACTCATCGATGCCGAACGTCGATTCTCAAACAAGGAGTCACCATGTCGAAGATTGCGCTTGTAGCAAAGCTTGTGTGTAAGGAGGGGAGCCGCGATGCAGCCGTCGAGATCCTGACGAAACAAGTGGCGGCCATCGAGAGCGAGGCTGGCACCGAGGTGTATTCGCTCAATGTCGACAAGGGCGACGAAGTCACGATCTGGTTCTTCGAGCTCTACACGGACAAGGAAGCTCTCGTCGCTCACGGCTCGAGCGAGGTCATGAAGGCCAACGGACCGCTGCTGGCACCACTGCTGGCGGGTCGTCCGGAGATCTTCCGTCTTACACCTGTCGCGGCGAAGGGATTGAGCCTGTGAAGATCGTCGTTGACTTCGATCGATGCCAGTCGAACGCGCTGTGCATGAGTGCGGCCCCGGATCTCTTCGAGGTTCGCGACGACGGATACCTTTACGTCCTCAACGAGGAGCCCGGTGAGGACCGCTACGCGGCCGCGCAGGAGGCCGCTCGTCTCTGTCCGACGCAGGCAATCAGCCTTCTGTAGATGCGAGCCGCACAGTTCCCGCACTTGGCATGCGCTCCGTCGTAATCGTTGGCGCGTCGCTGGCCGGCGTCCGCACAGCCGACGCTCTTCGGGCACGCGGTTTTGAGGGAACAATCACGATTGTCGGAGCGGAAGCGGACCTTCCCTACGACCGTCCGCCTCTCTCGAAACAGTTTCTTGCCGGCGCCTTCGACGAAGCACGATTGTTGCTGCGTGCGGCCGACTCCTACGGAGTCGATCGATTGGATCTCCGCCTCGGGGTGCGAGCGACGAGCGTTCAGGTGCATTCGACGGGGGTCGTCGCGACACTCGACGACGGAGGCGAGGTCGAGGCAGACGCACTCGTCATCGCCACTGGAACGAAGCCACGTATACTTACGATACCGATCGAGCACAACGGCGTCTTCGATCTCCGGACTCGACGCGACAGCGAGGCACTGCGCTCGCGCCTGATCGCAGGCGCAAACGTTGTGGTCATCGGTGCAGGATTCATTGGTGCCGAGGTTGCGTCGACGGCTCAAGCCAACGGTTGTCACGTCACGGTCCTCGAGGCGGCACCGGTGCCCCTCGCCCGCCAACTCGGGCCCCAGATGGGACTCGCCTGCGGCCGCTTTTACGAGGCCCACGGCATCGACCTTCACCTCGGCGCAGTCGTCACCGGCATCGATGTTCACGGTGTGCGCCTCGCCGACGGACGCACGTTCGCCGCCGACACCGTGGTGACCGGCGTCGGCGTGACCCCGTGCACCGAATGGCTCGACGACAGTGTGTTCGACATCTCCGACGGCGTCCGCGCCGACGAGAGCCTCCGAGCTCGTCGAGCGCGGTCCAACGAGGTGTTCGAACATGTCGTTGCGGTCGGCGACGTCGTCCGCTTCCCCGACGAGCTCTTCGACGAAGAAATGCGAGTGGAGCACTGGACGAATGCGGTCGAGACCGCGACGCACGCGGCCGCGACACTCCTCGGCTCGCCAGAGCCGTTCGTGCCGGTTCCGTACTTCTGGAGCGACCAATTTGGAAAGAAGATTCAGTTCCTCGGCCGCTCCACAGGTTTCGACGAAGTGCGCGTGGTCGAAGGATCCCCCGACGAGGGTTCGTGGCTGGCGCTCTACCGAAGAGGCGATCGGTTCATCGGCGCCCTCGGAGTTTCAAAGATCCGTTCGCTTATGAAACTTCGGCCGCTGCTCGCGCAAAAGACATCCTGGGATAGAGCGATTGAATCACTGACGCAGTAACCCGAATCGGAAGCGAGATGCCGCAGCGGTATCAACACGAGCCGAATGGATCCACGCCGGAGACCGGGTTTGCCAGGAGACCGCTCGCCTTGGAACCCCCAACCGATTCTGTTTCGCGGATGACAGCCCCTAGGCTTGCGGGCGATATGGAACTCCTCATAGTCCGACACGGGCTCCCCGAAAAGATCGTCCGCCAAGACGGAACGCCCGCCGACCCCCCGCTCGACGGAAATGGAGTTCGCCAGTCGGAACTCCTCGCCGACTACCTCGCCGCCGAGGGTATCGATGCCATCTATTCGTCACCGCTGAAGCGAGCGCGTCAGACCGCCGAGCCCTTGGCGAACCGGTTGAACCTCGATGTCGGCATCCACGACGGAATTGCCGAATGGGATCGCAATAGCCACGAGTACATTCCGATCGAGGAGTTGAAGGCCACGAATCCCGACGCGTGGAAGGCATTGATGCGTGGCGAATGGAATAGCGATCTCGACCAGGCGCTGTTTCATCAAAGCGTGATCGACGGCTTCGAGGAAATCATCGCCTCGCACCCCCGTCAACGTGTTGTCGTGACCTGTCACGGAGGCGTCATCAACAGCTACCTGGCGCACGTCTTGGGGACCAACAGTCGAGCGTTTTTCCAACCTGACTACACGAGCATTCACCGGGTCATGGCATCAACATCGGGGCCACGGAGCGTTCGCACCATCAACGAAATAGCGCACCTTCGCGGAACCGGCCTGTTGACCGATCGCCCGTAACCCTCGAATTTCGTAGTGCTGTCGTTCGCTGCCCGCTCGTATCGACCGGAGCGTCCTGTAGATCTTCGATTGACCCTCGGATCGCTCTATCGGGGGTGGCGCGATCCCACGATGCGCATCAGCAAAGACGGTATCTGGCGCGCGACTCGAACCCCACTCGGACCGGCTGTCGAGCATCTCAGCCAAACGCGTACCCATGTAGAAGCGAGCGCCTGGGGACCGGGTGCTTCGTGGCTGGTCGATCATCTGCCGACCCTGCTCGGCGAGCACGATGACGACAGCGACTTCCCTCAGACGGGCTTACTTGGCGAGATCAACCGCAAGAACGTCGGTCTGCGAATACCGAGAAGCGAAGCGGTGTGGGAGTCGTTGGTGCCAGCGATACTCGAACAGAAGGTAACGGGGATCGAAGCGCGGGACTCTTTCGCCCGGCTTCATCGGACGCTGTCGGAAAGCGCACCGTCGCCCCCTGACGGCCCGCGCCTTCTCCTCCCTCTCGATCCGACGGTCGTCGCAGGAACTCCCGGCCACGCATTCATGAAGTGCAACGTCGAGCGGAAGAGAAGCGACACGATTCGTAGGTGCGCTTCGTATTCGCGCCGTCTCGAAGAAGCGGTAACGATGGATGTCGACGCTGCCCGCAATCGCCTCCTGGCCCTGCCTGGAGTCGGGGCATGGACTGCCGCAGAGGTAGGCATTCGTGCGCTCGGCGACGCCGACGCCGTGTCCGTCGGTGATTACCATGTCAAGAACTGGGTGGCGTGGAATCTTGCGGGAAAAGCCCGCGGCACCGACGACGAGATGCTCGAACTTCTCGAGCCCTATCGACCGCACCGGGGGCGCGCAGTGCTCCTTATTCAGCTGGGCGGTAGCGCGCCTCCCAAGTACGGTGCACGCATGTCGATCCAAAAGCGTTGGTAGCCAGCACATGTCAGACACCGGGGATTCTTCCCCGACGCTCGGGCAACCAGCGTCGATATCGAGTTTGCTGCGGGAACGGTCGGTGCGGGCGGTGTTTCTCGCACTCTTGGCATCGTCGATTGGGTGGGTCGCACTCGCCACCGGTCTCGCCATCCACGTGTTTGCGATCACCGATCGAAAACGTGACCTCGGACTCCTAGGTCTGGCCGAATTCATTCCGTCGGTCGTACTCGTGTTCCTCTCCGGATCGATTGCCGATCGATTCGACCGGCGACGAATCATCGTCCTCGGTCTCCTGATCGAAGTCGTCGCAGTGGTCGGCCTTCTCAGTCTCGACTACGACCGGCTGCGGACAGCCTCTTCATTTCTCGCCTTGACCCTCGTGATGGGTATCGGGCGCTCACTCGTCAGCCCATCGATGCGCGCCCTCGTTCCCGCAGCCGCTCCACCCGGCCAACTTGCGCGCGTGATCGCCCTGAGTTCCTCGACGTGGCAGATCTCCGCGATCGTAGGCCCACTTATCGGCTCGTTGGCGTACAGCGTCTCGCCGCTGCTTGCCTACCTCGTCGGTGGACTCTTGCTGATCGGCTCGGCTGCGGCGACGGTGTCCATCCCACGGTCGACCGGCCTTGCCCACACAACCCAACCGGGCGATACGCCGGAGGCCAAACCATCATTTCGGGGGGCGTTTCAAGGGCTGGCGTCCATCTGGCGACAGCCCATTCTGTTCGGCGCCATTGCGCTTGATCTCTTTGCGGTCCTGTTCGGGGGCGCCGTGGCTCTTCTTCCGGCCGTCGCCAAAGAGCTTCTCGGTGGTGGTTCCAACGAGGTCGGATTCCTCCGCGCAGCAGGAGGAATCGGGGCCACGATCGTCACGTTTGCCCTTACCGCCCGTCCCCTTCAACGGCGCATCGGACGTTCGCTGCTCGTTGCCGTCGCGGTGTTCGGAGTGGCAACGGTTCTCTTCGGCGTCTCGCGATCCTTCTGGATCTCAGCAGTCGCCATCTTCGTACTGAGCGGCGCCGACTCCATCAGCGTGTTCATACGGTCGACGCTCGTCCCCATGGTCACTCCGGCGGTCGAACGCGGACGTGTACTCGCTGTGGAAGCAGTTTTCATCGGAGCATCGAACGAGCTCGGGGCGTTCGAATCTGGTGAAGTTGCCCACCACTTCGGCACCGTCACTTCGATCGTCAGCGGGGGCCTGCTCACCCTCGTTGTGGTGGTGATCTGGTGGTTCGCGTTCCCGGCTCTGCGCGATATCGACCGATTCGAGGACCTCGAGGGTTTCGACGCACACCGGTAAGTGCCTCGCGCCGAGAGCCTCGGCGTGAGTGGGTAAGTCGGCAATAGTTCGCTACGGTCTTCAACCATGCACATCGGTGTCCACGCACAGCAAACCCCAGACAAACCCGCCTACATAATGGCCAGTTCCGGTCAGGTCGTGACCTACGCGGAACTCGACGCGACGTCGAACCGTATTGCCCAACTGTTCGCCTCGCACGGCCTCGTTCCCGGTGACGCTGTTTGCATCATGATGGAGAACAATCCGATGTTCTGGCCGATCGCGTGGGCGGCCCAACGTTCGGGTCTTCAATACACGGCGGCAAGCTCGCGGCTGACTGCGCCGGAGCTGGAGTACATCATCAACGACTGCGGAGCGAAGGTGTTTCTCACCTCAGCCGAAAAGTCCGACGCCGCCGTCGAAGTACGCGAGAAGATTCCCGGTGTGCTTGCGGCCTACATGGTCGATGGGACCGCGCCGGGCTATGAGCCGTTGGAGGAGTCCATGGCCGCTATGCCATCGACGCCCATCGCCAACGAGTGCGAGGGTGGCGACATGCTCTACTCGTCGGGAACCACAGGCCGTCCGAAAGGGGTCAAGACTGCGCTGTCCCATGCTCCGATGGGAACGTCCCCCAGCCTCGTGGGACTTCTGACGATGCTCTACGGCGCAACCAGTGAAATGGTCTACATCTCCCCTGCGCCCTTCTACCATGCCGCGCCACTTCGCTATTGCATGTCCACCATGCGACTGGGAGGCACGGTCATCGCGATGGAGCGCTTCGACCCGGAACAGTGTCTCTCGCTGATCGAAACGTACCGGGTGACCCATGGGCAGTTCGTTCCCACCATGTTCGTTCGCATGCTGAAGCTCGACGAATCAACGCGGACCAAGTACGACGTGTCCAGCATCACCCATGCGATTCACGCAGCGGCACCATGCCCGATTCCGGTGAAGGAGCAGATGATTTCGTGGTGGGGCGAGAAGATCTATGAGTACTACGCCGGTACCGAGGGGAATGGCTTCTGTGCGGTCAGCTCACCAGAGTGGCTCCAAAAGAAGGGGACGGTTGGCCGCAACCTTCTTGGCCCGGTCCACATATGCGACGACGAGGGCGAAGAAGTTCCCACCGGAACTCCCGGGACCATCTACTTCGAGAGTGCGACACAGTTCGAATACCACAATGACCCCGAGAAGACGAAGGCGTCGCGACATCCAAAGGGTTGGACAACCCTCGGCGACATTGGCTACGTCGACGCCGATGGTTACCTGTTCCTCACCGACCGCAAAGCCAACATGATCATCAGCGGGGGTGTGAACATCTACCCGCAAGAAGCTGAGAACGTGCTGACCATGCACCCCAAGGTCGCTGATGTGGCGGTGTTCGGCGTGCCGAACGAAGATTTCGGCGAA
>JANOWU010000001.1:0-12326 GCA_031418035.1 Acidimicrobiia bacterium | reverse complement strand
CCAAGACACGACCATCGAGTTTGGCAGGGATCGCTCACGTTCGTGACAGACCATCGTCACTCGGCGGCGGACCAATCCCATGGTGGACGGACCATCGCCGCTCGGCGTCGGCCATCGGCGAGACTGGAGGGATGGGAGGCTCATCTGCGCGCACTGATCGCGATCGGTTCCTCGACCTCCTACGACTGATTGCGGTCGTTCGCGTCGTCGCCCTCCACACGGCAACCAAACCGCCGGTGGTGTATCTCCCCTGGATCCAGTGGATCTTTCCGGGTATGGCGGAAGTGTTCTTCGTCAGCGGTGTGGTTACCGCGGCGTCGCTTCGACGCCGGGCGGCGATGTCGGTGGTGACGACCCGGCTCCGGCGGTTGCTGCCGCCCTACTACGCGTATGCCGTGATCGCCCTTTTCGTGATGGCCGTCACCGACGCACGTTCGAAGGCACCCGACGCCAGCATCGATCGCGGCGACGTGCTGAGCTTCTTGCTTCCGGTCGTGCGACCCACGGGTTCGGTGACGAGGGTGGTGCTGTGGGGTCACCTGTGGTTCTTGACCACGTTCCTGTGGGTGCTCGTCCTCTCCCCGTTGACATTTTGGTTCTATCGCCGCGTGCGCGCCTGGTCTCTGGTCGTGCCGGCGTTGTTGTTCGCGGCGACCGTATGGGCGCAAAAGCTCGGTGGGGTACAGGTACGCGAGGAGTTCTTCAACATCTTCATGTTCGGGTGGTTCTTCCAGCTGGGATATCTCTATCAAGACGGGTGGCTGCAACGTCGGTCACCTCGTCTCTTGCTCGGGGTCGGCGCGGTGTTGTTCGCTGTGGGCTGGTTGGTGGCGCAGCGCATCGAACCGGTATGGAAGACGCCGGTGAATGAGCTTTACACGAGCGCAACGGGGCATTTCCTGGTCGGCGCCGCTTGGATGATCGCCGTGTTGGCCGTGCGCGTGCCGATCACGGCGTGGCTGGAACGGCGCAGGTTGTTGATCCTCGATGTGGTGACCCAGCGGACCTACACGCTCTTCATTTGGGGACCGGCTGCGAACGCCGTTGCGATGGCGGCAAGTCGCAAAGTCAGCGGAGCCGAAGGCAACATGGCGATATACCTCGCCGTGACGTTTGCGACGCTTGCGGTGCTCATAGTCGCATTCGGGTGGATCGAGGACCTTGCCTCGCGAAGACCACCACGACTCCTTCCGCGTTAGCGCGTAACCGTAGGCTCGCTTATAAAGCCGGAAGCTCGGCGGCGTCCAATTCGACGAGTAAACCGATGTGGTCGGAGATGGTGGTGCCGATGCCCGGGAGCTCCGATGAGCCGAGCGGCGCCATGGACTTCGGGGTCCACCCGTTGTTCACGAAGACGCGATCGAAGCGCGCCTTGTATTCGTCACGCTGCCAGGTGTACCGAGTGGAGGAAAGCTGGCCGAGTGCCTCCCACGCGTCAACAACGCCAAGCACGTCGCGCGCGGACTCCCACTCCGCTTTGCGAAGGTTTGCGTCGCCTCCGAAGACGCCAGGCGTCCCCGTCGTCAGATGCCCGGCCGTTTGGGCAAGCTGGGCCGAGCGGATCTTCCCGCTGTCCTTCCCGCTGTCGAAATGACCAGTAAGTACACGTACTGTATTTCCGGTTGCGTCGAGAAAATCAACGATGTGCAGTACCCGACCGAATTGTGAATCGACGAGAGGTTCCTCGACATGGCGTCCGAGGAAGTACGGCTCCCGAAACGCAATCACTTCGAAGTTCTGACGGTCCGGGACCGTCGCCGGAAGCACCGTGTAGCCGCCTGCGGGAAGGTGTTGGGAAAGATGTGCTTCGTAGGTATGGGCCACAACTTCTTGGAACACGATGACATCGGGCGGAGACTTCGCTTTGGCCGTTCCGGCCTGCAGTTCGTCGAGACGCGCGCCGAGTATCGCAGTAAACACCGCCGCCTCGGTACGTTCATCGAGCGATCGTTCGTTCAGCCCATCGATGTTCCAGGTAACGAACCGCACCGTCATTCCTCGTCGGTGCTTTTCGAGACTCGCGCCGGGATACCAACGGCTACCGCATCGTCGGGGATGTCGCTCGTGACGACGGCGTTCGCGCCGATCTTCGCTCGATGGCCTATTCGTACGGCACCGACGACCCGAACCCCAGCGCCGATGACCGCGTCATGTCCGACGCTTGGGTAGTCCCGACCTGTGCCCTGGCTGTTCCCGAACGTGTTGCTGCCGAGGAGTTTGACGTTGTCGCCGAGGGAGGTCGTTCCGCCGATGACAACGCCGTGTGAGTGGACGATGTACACACCTGTTCCGACGGTTGCGTCGAGACTGATCTCGACGCCGAACAGGGCCATCTCGACGATGCGGATCACGCGTCCAATGGCAGGAACCCGGTGGGCTTTGAGCCACTGCCGGGTCCGAAACGACACGAGGATCAGCCATGCGTCGAGACCGAGCCCGACCTTTGCCCGGCTCGCCATCGACACGGGGCGACCTTCGGCGACGATCAGTGCGTCGAGGTCGGAAAGTAGCTGTCGGCGAAGACTCACGGTGCAATCATCGTCGAAGATCGAGCTGGGCTTGAAGCAACGCCAGCTCAACCAAGGGTGGGGTGGAGTTGGCGTTAGGCTCGCTGGCGATTTTCGGACCAGGTCTTGCCCTTTTCGACATCGACGTCGTGGGGGAGTCCGAGCGCTCGTTCGGCGACGATGTTGCGCTGGACCGCCCAGGTTCCGCCGCCGATGGTGAGTGCCGGCGAGAACAGGAAGCCGTAATGCCAGATTGGATCGACGTCGCGATACTGGCCCGGTTTGAAGTTCACCTCGGTCGGCGCACCGGAGTCCTCGAGCAGCCCGACGGGACCGGAGCCGCTCAGCATGCCATGTGCACCTACGAACGCCTTCGCCGCCGCCATCACGTGCTGGCCGTGTTCGTCGGCGAGCAGCTTTTGCACGCTTGCTTCGGCACCCGGCTCACGACCACGGACTGCTGCGGTGAGCGTCCGGAGGCGCATGAGCCTGAGCACTTCCGCTTCGATGTAGAGCGACGCGAGCTGCTCGCGAAATGCGGGTTCGATGATCGCCTTCGAGGCCTTTACCGCATGGATGAGATCGTAGGCGGACGGCCCGGTGCCCCACAGCGAACCTGACCCTGACAACGACACTCGCTCGTTGCCGAGTGTGACCTTTGCGAGCCGCCAACCGTCGTTTTCGGCACCGATCAAACACTCGGCAGGCAGTCGGACGTCGGTGAAGAATACCTGGTTGAACGAATGGGCCGTCGTCATGTCGATGATGGGTTGCAGTTCGATGCCCGGCAGGTCCATCGGGCACACGAAGTAGGAGATGCCCCGATGTTTCGCCGCGTCAGGATTCGTACGTGCGATTAGTATTCCGAACTTCGCGTGATGCCCGCCCGACGTCCAGATCTTGGAACCGTTGACCACGTAGGTGTCACCGTCTCGGATCGCCCGAGTGGAAAGCCCGGCAAGATCGGAGCCGGAATCGGGCTCGCTGAAGAGCTGACACCAGAACTCCTCTCCCGACAGGATCTTCATCAGATACCGCTCGTGTTGTTCCGGTGTGCCCCCGGCCAGAATCGTCGGGCCGGCCCAACCGATCCCGATCGCGTTCTGTGGACCTTTGACGTTGGCGGCGCGAAGTTCGTCGTCGATGATCAGTTGATGGATGGGCGTGGCGCCGAGCCCGTAAGGCTTGGGCCAGTGCGGCGCCACATATCCTGCCTCGGCGAGCTGGCGACCAGTCGGGTTTGGATTGTCACGCAGCCACCCGCGCACCTCGAGTCGTCGTGGATCGTCATCAGCGGGCATGTCGAAGTCCATCGGTCCACCTTAGCGAGGGAGCGCGATTGGTACCTCTCGCAAGCGGTGGCGCGCCGCCGGCGCGCCGTGACCGCGCTGCGCAGCTAGGGCCGGAGCCGCTCGTACGCGCCCGCACCGCTCATGAGGCCCCACCGCCAACGGCTCGGGGTGAGCGCGATGCCGCGGGCGTAGTCCTCGAACAGCCAACGCGCGAAGTTTCGCCGTGTCCACGACGTCGAGCCGGAGAGACGAATCGAACCTTCGCAGACCCACGGGTTCGAGATCAGCTTCTCGAGCAACGACGACATCTCGTGATCGGGCCCCATCTCGTACTCGATCTGCTCGGCATAGGCACGACCGGCCGCTTCGGGAACGGACTTGCCGTGGGCGATGATGGCGTCGGCCGCCGCGACGCCGGTCTGGAGCGCCTGACCTATTCCTTCACCGGTGAGGACGTCGCAGGCCCGCGCGGCATCGCCGACGAACAACACGCGTCCTTCGGCGAGGGTAGCCGAACCGATCGACGCCGGAATCGGCCACGCTTTCGGGGCGTCCTCGAATTCGACGTTGGGCCCGAGAACCGAGCGGATGTGCGGCCGTTCGAGCAACGACGCCCAGAGCGGCTTCATTTCCTTGGTCGGGCGTGACGGATCGCGAAGGATGCCGAAACCGACGTTGACGCGGCCGTTCGCGAGCGGGAACGACCAGAGGTATCCGGGCAACAGATCAGGCTCGAACCATATGCAGAGTTTCCGTGCCGCCTCGGTGTGGACGTTGCGAGCATATTGTCGGTACCCGTGCCACTCGCCGAGGTAACGGGGGGTCGGTGTCACGTCGGGCGACGAGCTCAGGAGTTTGCGCGTCGTCGACCACATGCCGTCGGCGGCAACGACATGGCCGGCCCGAACCGCGACGACGCTGCCATCGGCGCGAGCGATCTTGACCGTGGCTGCGTCGGACGCGCTCGTGATGGCCTGAAGGGAGCTGCTTTCCCACACCTGGGCGCCGGCGGCGCGGGCCAGGTCGACAATCGCGGCGTCGAGTTCGAGACGCGGGGCCACCGCTGCGAAGTGTCCAGGGCCTTTCGGAAGCGGAAAGGACCGGACGGTCTTTCGATTGGTGGACAACACGACGTCGTCCACCCACTGCCAGCTGGGAATTGCCGCCGGATCGAGGCCCAACGCATCGAGTCGCCGCAGAGCCCCGGAGGTGAGTCCGTCGCCACAGCACTTGTCGCGCGGAAAGGTAGCCCGATCGATCATGAGCACCGTGCGGTTCGCTCGGGCCAGAGCCGTGGCGGCCGATGCACCGGCGGGTCCTGCGCCTACGACGACAACGTCGAACGTCTGTTCCGTCTCCAATTCCACCATGCCACCGTACCGCCGCTCCTTTGGGTTCGTTTTCACGCAGGTCACGGCAGGTTCGCGGCACGCGTTCACGCAGGCGTGTCGCGTGGATCACCGATGCGCCGTTTGGCCTGTTGCGCCGCTTGTGGGTTGTTCACACGGCCCATTTAGCGACGGTGCGCCGGTGCCGATGAAACACACATGTCTGATTCGCGATCAACCCGTGGTGCTCGGTGGGCACCCGGCACATCGACGGACGACGACGGCGGGGAACGCGTTCGTGCAACGTCGGACCAAAGCCGGGCAACGGCGGTAGACCTCACCCGCACGACCCTCGATAGGACCCTCGATTCGACGCTCGCAGGCCATCCCCGCGATGCCAGCGAGTCCATACAAGCGGTGCCGACGCTGACGATCATCGTCCCGATGTTTCGCGAAGCGGCTCGAATCGCACAGACCATCGAGACGCTGGCGTCGTCGACGCTGCACCGATCTGACATTGCCTTCCTGTTTGTCGACGACGGCTCCAAGGACGAAACTACCGCCGTGGCGCGGCGAGCCATTGCCGACACCAATCTGGCAAACGCTCGTGTGGAGTCGCTGGCCGCGAACGTCGGCAAAGGTGGGGCCGTGAAAGCGGGAATGTCCATCGCGAAGGGGCGCTATCTCGGCTTTGTCGACGCTGACCTCTCCTTGGACCCGGCCGACGTGAGCCGAGCGCTCGCCCGGATCGAGTCGACCGGTGCCCACATCGTCGTCGGCGAGCGAGTGGTGAATCCGCTCCACCAGCCGAAACTGAGACGGCTTTCGTCGACGTTGTTTCGCAAGTTGGTGTGGGGCATGAGCGGCCTCGAGATCGCGGACCCACAGTGCGCGCTGAAGATCTTCCGTGCCGACGTCGCCGCGGTATTGTTCAGTGCACTTACGACCGACGGGTTCGCGTTCGACGTCGAGGTACTGTCACGTGCAGTGCAGCGGGGATACCGGATCGAAGAGATGAAGATCCGCTGGGAGCATCAGCCCGGCTCGAAGGTCAACCCGGTGTCAGACGGCATCGGCATGTATCGCGAACTCGTGCGGATTCGCCGAACCCTCTCCTCGTAGAAGACGTTGGCTACAGACGGTCGAGGACGACGGCCTGGGCGTCTTCGTACACGACGCGCCATCCCGGTCGGCTTCGGAGCTCGCGCACGATCGGAGCTCGCGGCGCACCGACGACTCGTTCGTAGCCATCCTCGTCGAGGCGTCGCTCCCAGCCGTTGTGGACGCTCCAAATGGAAACGTATCGATCCATGAACGGGTCACCGTACATATCGGGTCGCCCATCGACGGAGACAGGAACCTCAGGCAGGTTCAAGATGAAGTAGCCGCCCCAGTCGTACTGATTCAGCATGCGAGGACGAGGGTTCGACCCGATCCACGTGGTGGCCGCCCGCGGGAAGTGCTTGGCGTCGTTGGCATCAACGGCCGAACTCTGTATCGACGGTGCGCCCAACGCTGCGAACACCGCCACCACAGTCACCGCAAGGCCGGTGTGTATAGCCCCGGCGCTCTTTGGCTTCGTGATGGTCCGGGCTTCCTTGTTCCGACGCAGCGACAGGCCGATCCACGGCAGGGCAACGGCGACGAAGGGGGTGATGTTTCGGGCGCTCTGCAGACCAAGTCCGGCAAGGGCGATGATTTGGATGATCGCGAAAAGAGGAATGACTCGCCGCAGACGCACGAGCGCGAACGCACTGAGCCCGAGGACCACGGCGAAGGGCCAGAAGCGGGCCTCGCCGAAATTGGGAGCGAACCATTCAGCGACGTATCTCGTCGACGCGTTGTCCCCGAGATAGGAGAAGGGGTACATCAGACCGGCGACGCCGTGTGGATTAATCAACGTCACGGCAATGCAGGCCGTCGTCACGGCCCAACTCGTTCGGATGAGTTGTGTGTCTCCGTGCGACGTGCTCAGCTTCCGGAAATTTCGATACGACGTAGATCGGGTGAGAAGGTGGTCGAGCGTGAGACCAACGGCGAACGCACCCAGCAACGCGATACCGAACAGGTAGGCGCCGTGGGCGTTCGCCCACAGCAACATCACGGGGACAAGCAGCCAGAGACGCTTCCGGTGTACTGCTGCACCCGGGGCGTTGTGTACGGAGGTGTGCCACGCCTGGATGGTCAGACGACAGACGAGCGCGACGAGCAGGAACGACAACATCTGGGGACGCACACCCCAGGTTACGAGCGAGGCGAGCGCGCCAGTGAGGATCAACGCATTCGACGTGAGCGCTGATGCCCCGAGGCTGCGAAGGCTGCGGTAGGTGAGAAGAAGTGCCGTCATGATGACGACGGCCGAGAGGATCGCCAATCCCATCCAGCCGGCGAGTTGGTAGATCCGAAACCACACCGCTTCGGTAAGCCATTCGTGGGCCACCCAGTTTCTGCCCGGCGTCGTCCACGAGAACGGGTCGGTTTTCGGGATGCGTCCGTTCTCCCAGATCCATCGACCCGTTGCGAGGTGCCAGAACTTGTCGGGGTCCGACGTCGGTCGAACGGCGAGGAGGCCGACGGTCGCAAACGTGGAGATCGTGCCCGCCTCAGCGAGGGTGAGCGAGGCTATTCGGGCGCGCAGTCCGAGAGGACCGATTCTCGTCAATTCGGCAGATGATGAGTGCACGTTCATGTATCGACGCTGAGGCCGGATTCCTTGAGTTCCTCGCCGGACGTTCAGGGGCATGTGTTCTGGGCGGCTTATCCGGGATGGTGGGTCGTCTCAACCAAAGTGAGGTAAAACGTCGGGTGAGGTGGGTTTTCGGGTTTTCGGGGCGTTTTCCTCGATTTACTCGAACATACGTTCGTGGTTTCGTGATACAATGTGTACGTGGAATCGTCCCTCGACCACTCTCTTGAGCTTGCCGAGTCCGCGGCACTGTCGGCTGTCTCCAGCCTGCAAAACGGCGCGGTCGTCACAGCGGCGAACGTAGCGGCCGCCCGGGCTTTGGTTGATCGTTTTGATACCATGTGTACACGTATCGTCGCGTTGTTCTCTGACTCGCCAGTGATCCGTGAAGACGGGTACCGCAACGTGTCGGAATGGTTGGCGTTCAATACCCACGCTCGGCCTACTGAAGGTGAGCAGCGTGTTGCGCATGCGCAGGTGTACGCGAAACTTCCTGGGTGGTCCGACGCCGTTGATGCGGGCACAATCGGTGTGTCACACGTGAGTGTCGTTGCGAGGGTGGTCACGAAAGCGCGTCTGCCGTTTCTGGTCCGAGACGCCGCTGACATGCTGGAGTGGGCAGAGACCTTCACGTTCACAAAGTTCCGGCAGGCGGTCTCGTTATGGGTTTCACACTGCGACGACGCACTCGGCGATCCGACGTCGGAGAAGGAACACGAAGAGGCCCGGCGTGTGCAGTTGTCGCCGACGTCGGGTGGGATGTGGATCCTGAACGGTCTGCTCGACGCACTTGGCGGAGAAGCATTGTCGAAGGCTCTTGAGGCAGCGACGCCGAAACCATGCGAGGGTGACAATCGGACTCCGGCGCAGCGTCGACACGACGCGCTGGTTGATATCGCGCACGAGTCGCTGGCCAACGAAGACCGGCTCACCGTTGGCGGCGAGCGTCCTCACGTCACGGTGATCGTTGATGCAAAGTCCGGGATCGCACACACATCGCAGATGGTGCGTTTGTCGTCGTTCACTCGTGACATGTTGCTATGTGATTGCGTAACGACGAGCGTGTGGTTGAGTGCCGATGGCACACCGTTCGATGTAGGCACGCCGACGTCGGCGGTGCCGGCACGCAATCGTCGAGCGATCATGGCACGCGATCAGTCGTGCCGGTTCCCGGGATGCGACCGTCCAGCAAGGTGGACTGACGTTCATCACATACGCTAACGCGTCGACGGCGGCACTCATGAGCTCGAGAACTTATGTGCGCTTTGTAAGTTTCATCATCGCTACGCGCATAAGCATCGGCTCACGATCCGCTGGGATCGTGACCACGCGAGTTTGATCTGTGAGTGGCCGAACGGTCGCACGGCGAATAGTCCACCGCCACCACGGATCTTGTTCGCCCGGTAGTTGGGGCCGGTATCGCTTTCGTTGCAGCGAAGCGATACCGGTCCGCGGGCTTACGCGTTCACACTGCAAATTCCAGGCGAAGCTTCTGGTCGGTCGGGTCAGCCTCCCTCGTCGCTTAGGTGGTTAGCCTTCAAGTCAATGCAGTGATTGATTGGGATCATGATGCCGGTGAGCGTTGGATTCGACTTATTTCTGACGGTTTAGTCGTCGCGTACTTCGACACCGTCGTGCCCTTGGCGTGGGTAGCGGGTCGAGTACCGGTTCCCTTCCCCGTCGTATTGATTCCTTCGGCGCCGGAGGGTCTCACCATGAGCGAATCAGTTGGCTTGTCCGTTTACGGAGAGCGCTTTGCTTCTGACGAAATCGACAGCTCGAACTTTTCGGTCGAGGACCTTTGGTATCTCTCAACCTAGCTCCGCGATCGGGATCTTCTCATGCTCTCGCAGCCTTCGTGTCTCGCTCTTGTTAATCCTTTTACGCATAGCGCATCCCGCCGCAGCGGATGCAGATGTCAAGGGCGGCTGTCACCCCAAGCGGAAGGCAGGGTCAGGGCTCGAAACAAGGGCTTTCGTTCCGGTGACTCGTCGAGGTTGTAGCGGCAAGTGACTTTTTTTTGTGAGTTGCACGCGTCAAACACACCCAGTCCCAGAGGCATCGCAACTCCTCAGAACTCTGTGAGCGCAGCGGGCAGTTGAATCTGCGGCCCACACCAGCGGCTTCTGGGCACACAAACGCATTCACCCCAGGAAGCTGCGCAACTGCCCCGGCTGAACCTATACCGATGCGTTTAAGGAAGATTCGCCACTTTGCAGGGTCCAGTAGCTTGGTCGACGATTCGGTCGCTCGGAATCCGTTCGGGTTTTTGAGTACTGCGTTTTACGGTCTGTGTCACAACAATCTGAAAGGCAACATGTCACCGACGAAGTTCCTCCTCCCCGAGTCTGAGATCCCTCGGGCATGGCTCAACATCATCCCGTTTCTGCCGTCGCCGCCCCCGCCTGCGCTACATCCGGGCACGAAACAGCCCGCCGGGCCTGCGGACTTCGCGCCGCTCTTTCCGATGGATCTGATTCTGCAGGAGGTTTCGACCGACCAGTACGTGGAGATCCCGGAGGAGGTCCTCGAGGTCTACCGGATTTGGCGTCCCACTCCGCTGATTCGGGCCCATCGCCTCGAGAAGGTTCTGGGTACCCCTGCGCACCTGTATTACAAGTATGAGGGGACGTCGCCAGCGGGGTCGCACAAACCAAACACGGCGGTGCCGCAGGCCTATTACAACAAGAAGGCCGGCGTGAAGAAGCTCACCACCGAAACGGGTGCCGGCCAGTGGGGAACAGCGCTGTCGTTCGCGGGTGCGCAGTTCGGACTCGACGTCGAGGTGTGGCAGGTTCGGGCGTCTTACGATGCCAAGCCGTATCGCCGACTGATGATGGAAACCTTCGGTGGGGTCGTCCATCCCTCACCGTCGGACCTCACGGCGTCGGGTCGTGCGTTCCTCGCCGAGGATCCGAACTCGCCGGGCTCGCTCGGCATGGCCATCTCCGAAGCCGTCGAGGTGGCAGCGACCGGCGGTGACGAGGTCAGGTATGCGCTGGGCTCGGTGCTCAACCACGTGCTGATGCATCAGACCGTCATCGGCCTCGAGGCGCTCAAGCAGTTCGAGATGGCCGGGGAGTATCCGGATGTGATCTTCGGCTGTGTCGGTGGTGGGTCGAACTTCGGTGGACTTACGTTCCCGTTCCTTCACCAGAACATCACCGCTGGGAAGACCACGCGCATTGTCGCCGTGGAACCCGACGCATGCCCGTCGATGACGAAAGGAACGTATGCATATGATTTCGGCGACACGGCTGGCATGACCCCGCTCATGAAGATGCATACGCTCGGGAAGGACTTCATCCCGGACACCATTCACGCGGGCGGACTTCGCTACCACGGCATGAGTCCTCTCGTGAGCCATATTTACGAACTCGGTTTGATCGAAGCGATGTCCAAGAATCAGTTGGACTGCTTCGCGGCCGGCGTTCAGTTTGCTCGGACCGAGGGAATCATTCCTGCGCCCGAACCCACGCACGCACTCGCGGCGATGGTCGACGAAGCGCTTCGCTGCAAAGAGTCGGGCGAACCCAAGGTCATCATGACGGCCCTGTGCGGCCACGGTCTGCTCGATCTTGCCGCCTACGAGAACTATCTCGCCGGAAAGCTCGTCGACTACGCGTATCCGGCCGAGGCCATCGAGCGTTCCCTCGCCGGGCTCCCGAGCGTTTGAGCGGTTCGGGTCTGATGATCCACCCATGGTGATTGCGGCCTCCAACCCGGGGCTACTTGCGATTCGCGTCGCGGTAGCCCTGGTGGGGCTGTTCATTGTCGTTCAGACGTTCATGTCCGCGGTGAAGACCGTGGTCGTCCCCCGCGCTGGGACGGCACTCATCACCCGCGGCGTCTTCCGCACCGTTCGATTGACCATCGATGTACTCGTGCCGAAGAAAGCGTCCTTCGAGACCAAGGATCGTTGGTATTCGATTCATGCGCCGGTGGCGTTCTTGTTGCTTCCGGTTGCGTGGCTGATTTCTTGTGGCATCGGGTTCGGTTGTATGTACTGGTCGCTGAGCGTCGACCACGGCGTTGGTGCGCTCCGAACTTCGTTCCTGACGTCGGGGTCGTCGATGCTGACCCTGGGGGTGTTCTTTCAACGCGACCTTCCATCGGCGAGTTTGGAGTTCGCGCAGGCAACGCTTGGCTTGATCCTTGTTGCAATGCTGATCTCGTATCTCCCGACGATCTACGGCGCGTTCTCTCGTCGCGAAACGTTGGTGGCGATGCTGGAGTCGCGGGCCGGGACACCGCCATCCCCGTTCGAAGCACTCACCCGGTTTCAGGCGATCGGCGCGATGGACCGACTCGACGAAGACCTTTTCACCCGATGGGAACCTTGGTTCGCCGAGGTCGAGGAGAGCCATCTCAGCTTTCCCGGTCTGGTGTTCTTTCGTTCGCCGCACATGGAGCGTTCGTGGATCACGGCGGCCGGCACGGTGCTCGATCTCGCGGCGCTTCGCATCTCCGTCGTTGATCTTCCCAACACCGGACGGGCGGCGCTGTGCCTGCG